>JAFGXT010000241.1 GCA_016936495.1 Victivallales bacterium | reverse complement strand
TTGATGAACTGGACTTCCGTACCATGTATTATGGAGCCAAACAATTCGGCGTGCCCGACATGGCAAGCACTTTAAGCGTACTGAAACGCGCTCACGCACTGGTAACGGTTGAAGGTTGCGGCGGTTACTGGTATGAATTCAGAAGCACCACCTACCGGCATCCGCAGATATGGCGGCTCTTCCGCAGACAGTCGGAAATAAGCGAACTCGCGGCAATGTGCAATCGCGACAATCCGGCTGAAATAGCTTTTGTTACTTGCGATTATACCGACTGGGCGGATCTGCGCCTGAACGTGCTTGACCGCATGGGAGCGCCCTACCATGCACTTAGACTGGAAACATTACTGGAAATGGAAAATATTCCATATAAGCTTATCATCGTCGATGTTCCGGTCATCAACACCAGACAGCGTGAACTTTTTGATAAAAAAGTAAAAAAAGATGGTCGCTGGATAATGTTTCTGCGTCCGGCTGGAGCGATAAATCCGGATATAAGTCCATCACCCGATCTGGCACGGAGCTCCAGCCTGTGCGGTATGAAATTCGCAGCACTTGCAAAGCCGCCACGCAACCCTGAATATAAAACTGTCAATTCCAGTACCTTTCCCGCTTTGGCGGAGTTAAGCCTGACTCCGCCAAAGGAACAGAGACTTGTAAGTCTGCATGGCACTCTTATTAAAATCCCACGCCAGACCGCCAACGTCAAGGTCGATGATAAAGATGCTGTTCCCATGGCGGAATGGAATGACGGCTCCATTGCCGCCGCATTGAAAAAACATGCGCAGTGGACTTCCATATACACCAGCACCAATGACTTGAATCCGCTCTTTATGAGTAAGATGGCAAAGGCCTCGGGCGCACATCAGTACGAAGAGAATTTTGACGACGTAATCTATATGAATGGCGAATTTCTTGCATTTCACACCCGTCAGGAAGGAACGCGTAAAATAGTCCTGCCGGAAGCGGCGGATCTTTATGATCTCTATGAAAAACGCTTTATCGGGCGTGGACAAAAAGTCTATGACGTCCCGATGAAAGCACTGGATACCAGATTCTTTTTCATAGGCGACCCCGAAGAACGTCTGGAGAAGATCAGTCAAAGAATAGATGAAGAAAACCTGCGGCGCAGCGGGATGTATGATAAAGTACGGCGTGAACAAGCACAAGTTCCTCCGCCGGAGCTCGACCATGCGTTTAAAGTCGATCCTATCGGTACTCTGGGATATTGGCTGTTTCTGGGTCCATTGCATCTGAAGCAGGAACGCCGGACTCCCGAAGAAAATATTGTATTTGAGGAAAATATTCTCCGCAGTGAAAGCATAAAAGGCGAACCAGGATCATTGATTCCAGCTCCATACAAAAAAGAAATCTCCCTCCTGGGAACGGAAATGGCATGGCGTCCCCTGCCATACGGTCTGCCTTATTTCTATGCGGAAAATTATGTTGAAAACTTTGAACGAGATATAATCTTTTACGCCGCGGCATGGCTGGAATCGGCTAAAGGCGGAAACTATAAAATACACATAGAATCAGAACGTGGCAATCAAGTATGGCTGGATGGCAAAAAACTTGGCGAAAGTTTTTATTTGCAACAACCATTACGATATCAAAGACAGAAAAAAGAGTTTGAAATTACTCTTACACCTGAAAAAAAACACCTGCTCCTGCTTAAAGTCTGGTCGGCGGGAAGCATCAACAGCGGTTGGGGCGCAAAATTACTCGCCGCCAACGGATCTCCTGCTACTGACGTGAACATATGGTTAAAACAATAAAGTCCAATCAAAGGAGACTGCGACCATGAAACTTAAGTCCATATCCATCAAGGATTTCACACTCATCGAACTCCTCGTAGTGATAGCTATAATAGCCATCCTCGCGTCAATGCTCCTGCCCGCCATCGGCAGAGCACGCGAACTGGCAAAGGCTATCAGTTGCACCAATAACATGAAGCAAATAGGTATGGTCGCGGCGTCATATGCGGGAGACAACAACGGCTTTTATACTTCGCAGTCATACTGGTTTCTTTACCGGCTTGCCAATTATTATTATAATGTACCACCGGGAAACATCAGCGCATCTTCAGGAAGTGTCGCTATAAAAAATAAAAACGAGATATGGGTATGTCAAACGGGATTAAATCGTATGGAACAAAATGGCGATTCTTGGATCAACAGGATACGATGGCGCGGAACTTATGGCGTGAATCATTATATTGAACGAAATCTAGGTGCATTCAGACCTGACTCAAGCAGAAAGTACACTCAAGAATTCTATATCGGAGAAGCCGGACGTTCCAGCCAGTATCGACTCGTCCAGCTCGAAGACTTTGATACGTTTACCACCGGATCTAATGCAGGAAATCCACATATAGGCAAAACCAGCAATCTGCTTTATCTTGACGGGCACGTCGAACGAACTTCTCTGCCACCTAAAGCCGGTTGGAATAACGCGGTATTGCCTTGGCAAATATAGAAAAAATCTTAACGAAGATAGTGTCCCAAAGCATCTATTTCAAATATTTGCGATGAGGAGATTTCCCTGGGGCTCGGCGCTCCCAGGAGGCTTAAGTTGAATTTCCGGAGACCGCTCAAAATTTAATAAGTTCTAACATTATATAAACAGAAATAATTTAACAGAAACTCAACAAAAGCAGGAGCAAAGTATGTTGTCAAAATTTATTGGAGCGATGACGGGAGTCATGCTGGGGGCGGCGGCTTTTGCCGTACCGGGAAAGAATCATGAGTTTATTGTGCCTTTGATGGAGAAAGCGCCGACCATTGATGGGAAATTTAATCCCGAAGAATGGAAAGACGCCGCCGGATTCGACGGCATGGTAAGCAATTTGCCAGTGGCGCTGGAGCAACGTTCCGTGCGTTCATATATCGGCGCGACCGAAGACGCTTTCTATTTTGCCATAATCAGCGAATTGCCGAAAGTCGGGGAAATCATAAGCAAAGTAAAAGAAAACAGCAGTAATATTGTAAATGATGACGCAGCGGAGATATTTATTGATCCCACACCCGGAGTTGAACGGGGGATACGTTATCAGTGTTTATTCAATTCCATTGGTTCTAAAGTTTATTTAACTGCCGTCCGCGGCGGATATCCACAACCCGCAAGCTGGAATGGCAAGTATGAGATTGCTAATTCAATGCATGACGGCAAATGGATAACCGAAGTAAAAGTACCAGTTGCCAGCATTGTTCCCGACCGCAAAACCACCGATGGTGTATGGAGTATCAGCCTTTGCCGCGACTGGAAACAACCGTGGATATTTTCCAGCGCTCCGGCAGGATTTGCTGGCGCGGATACACGTTTTAAGTTTGTAAAAGGCGCTCCGGCGATTCAATTTGAGGCACACGGCGATTTCACTGCAAAGCAGATACACGGCGAACTTTCTTTATACAACCCCGGCAGCAAAACGGCTGAGCTTAATGTTTTTATAAATACCGAACTTGATGCGATGCCGGAAGTAAGGTTAAACGAAAAAGTTACCATAGAGCCGGGCAAGACCGTGAAGCTTCCATATGACGCCAGGATTCACGCCGGTAATTGTGGACATTTTGATTTCACCATCAAAATCTCCGGCAAAGACGGTGTACATTATTCACGAAAATTCAATTGGTCGGCTCCGCGCCCGGTACGCTGGGCGACGATTGAGGAAGTGATTCTTCCATTCGATTTTGAATTTGCCTATTATCCATATAAAAAGCTATTGCGCGTCCGCAATCTGTTCCATAATTACAAAAAACCTCTGCCTGCGGAAATAACTTACACCGTCAGCGAAAAAGCCAGCGGCAAAGTTGTTAAAAGTGAAAAAGTCAAATCCACTCATGGACTGGAATCAAAATTTAAACTCCCCGAACTCAATGGCGAATATATCGTAACCCTGACTATGAACAAAGATGAAAAACTCAACAAGAATTTCATCAGAAAACGCTATGATTGGGAGCATAACAAGCTTGGACGTTCCCGCAAAGTGTTCGCGCCGTTCACCGATATCAAAATCGAGAACAATACCCTGTCAACGGTATTCCGCGATCATCGTTTAGGCTCTATCGGACTGCCCGAGCAAATTACCATTAAAGGCATAGACGTCCTTGCCGCGCCGATAACGCTTAAACTCAACGGCAAAGCATTGTCAGCCGGAAAGCTCAACTTTACCGAACGCGCCGCCGACGTCGTCGGCACTCAAAGTGAAATCAAATCCGGCAACTTTAACGCGGTGGCGAACGCCCGCTGGGAATATGACGGCTGTTTGAAATACGACCTCACACTCAAAAGCGGCGAAATCAAATCGCTGGTTCTGGAAGTACCATTAAAAGACAAGTACGCGCCGATGTATCATGCTATGGGGGATGGATTGCGCAATACGCTATATGATTATTTCAAATCGGGAGAAGGCGAAGTATGGAGCGCAAAGGAAGTAAAAGCCTCATACATGACTAAAAACTTTTGCCCCTATATTTTTCTGGGCAGCGCGTTGCGCGGACTTAGCGTCTTTGCTGAAAACGACAAAGGCTGGAGCTGGAATCGCGAAACTCCCAACATGCGTGTTGTGCGCAATGGCAAACAGCTTGTGCTGGAAGTCAATCTGGTCAATAAACCCATAAAAATCAACAAGGAACAGACCCTGTCTTTCGGTATGCTCGCCGCGCCGATAAAACCACGTCCTGACTGGTGGAGAACCAAATCATTCCGCTTGCTGGGCACTTGCATAAACTGGCTTGGTGGTCCCGGTAGCTGTGGTAACGTCTATCCTCCCGGACGCGATCGCTTTTTCTATGAAGTAATGACACGTTCTAATCTTGGAACCGCAACGAAAGAAGATAGAGAAGAAGCCATAAAACGCGGATTGGAGTATTATAAACCCTTTCCTGACTATCCCGAGCAAAAGAAACGTTGGATAGCACATGTGAAAGCCACAGGCATCCTGGGGCGTCTGAACGGAGCTAATATGATTTTTTATTACAACCGTGCGGTGTTTAATGCGCTGGACGAATATTCCACCTTCATGAACGACTGGAGTCTGCTGGATTTCCCGTCCCGCGAATATATTCCCGTTCGTAATGAAATAAAAATAGTGCCAAGTAATTCTTACAGTGATTTCGCATTGCACTGGTACAAAGAATCTTTTAACCACGGCAGGAATCAGGGCGTATACTGGGACAACTGGTACATCAGGCCAAGTTATAATACAGAAATGACCGACGCTTATCACAACCCCGACGGGAGTATAACTCCAGCCGCGGGTATATGGGAATTGCGCAATCATAGCAAACGTACTTTCCAAATGATGTGCGAACTGGGCATGGATCCGGTTATATTCCCCCATATAACTTCCGCGTCTATATTACCTATGCTGTCTTTCGCCACCATGCAGTTGGAATGGGAATGGAAGCGTTCGACCGGAGATGTGCAGTATCGCTTCTCTCGCCCATATACTCAGTTGGTTTCCAATGGCGAACTGGCGGGATTACAGACCAAAGTATGCAATGAACAAGGCAAGCAAGCTCGGGATGAATGGGTGCAACGCACTTATGCCGGGGTCTGTATCACTCATGAATTATTTGGCTGGGGGCGCGGAAAAGTTTGGACAACGCTCGAAACCCCAGTAAAAGAAGAATATTTCAAAAATCCAAAAATCAAGACCATACGCTACTGGGATGAACAGGATACAATAAGGGTGTCAGACAAAGACTACGCCTGGATACTTCACAGCATTCCCGGCGAAAAGGCGGTATTGGTTATCTGCTCGTACAAAGAATCAGACGGCAAAGTCGGGTTTGAGTTTGACTTGTCAAAACTTGGAATTAAAACTGACGCGTTCTGCACCGATTTCGAGACCCGCGAGCCGATTGCATGGAAAAACGGAAAAATCGAACTGGAACTAAAAAAACACGAAGTAAAAGCTATTGAATTTTCGAACAAAAAACCGGAGGCAAGAATGATTGAAACAGTCAAAAAAACATCAAAGAAAGCAACTCGCGCCGCGACAACGGCGGCTGTAGTGGCGATGGCGACCAGCGCGGTCGGCATGGATATAGCCGGAGTTTCCGACAACCTGAAAGAACACGTGATATACTACAATTCCTTTTCGGAACCAGGCAAGACCGATGTTTCCAACGTTAAAATAACCAAAGCTGTCCTGAACGGAGAATATGACAAAGGCAACGGTATTTCCGGCGGCAGCTATATCGCTCAGGGAAACAAGCGTATTTCCTTGACATCGCGAGATTTATCGCTGGATCACAACCGCACGGCGTCATTCTGGTTCAAATTTGATGAGGAATTGAAAGAGAACGCGGAAGGCGAACTGTTTTACAACAGCGGGTTGTCACCAAAACATAAGAAATGGAATTACATTTCAGTATTCTTCAAAGGCGGTCCATGGCGGGCGCTTAAGGATTCAGCATTGGTAACGCAGATGTGGCGTTTTGAAAATATCAACGGCATAATGAAAACCCCGACACGCGCTTTCCGGCAGGAATATCCGACAGGCAAATGGCATCATTTTGTTATCACCTCCAACGGAAAGGATGTTACCACCTATCTGAACGGCAAAGCGGTTTCTATAATGAACGCGTCCCGTGTATTGGATAATGATGACAATCTCAATCAGATAAATATGATCGACAAATGGCCAGTGCCGATACGCGTCGACGATCTGCTGTTCTTCGATACCGTATTGAGCGAAAATCAGATAAAAAGCTATTATGACGCCACCTCGGCACTGCTCATGCGTGCTGGAATATAAAAAGATTTGCTTATGAATCGGGATGGGTGGAGACTACGCCAATGAAAGTCTCCACGCCATTTTTATATTTTAATATGAACCCGATATTCTGCTTGCTGTTCGAATTTATTCCCTGTCCGGGGCTTCGCCAGCCACGCCCATGAGATTATGATGCAAAAAAAAGTGTTATTTTACAAAAATGCAACATGAAATAATTTTTTTCCGTTATATAGTATTTTATGATTTTTTAGTATTTTTTTTATAAATTTATTTAAACGGAAACATCAATGCTGGGTAATCTCTTAAGCATTTTAAGGCAAATATCTGAAACTATAGCCAGAACCGGAGACCATCTGGAGGCACTTCAGAAGATAGTCAGCATTCTGGCACAAAGCTTGAATGTTGATGTGTGCTCGGTTTATGAATACGACGAAGCCAATGATCGTCTGGTGTTGACTGCTACCTGCGGTCTGGATCAGAACGCCATTATGAATGTATCCATGAAGCCCGGAGAAGGTCTCACCGGCATCAGTTTCAAAGAACGAAAAATACTTAATCTGGCAAATCCGCAATCTCATCCCGGATTCAGACTGTTTGAAAACATCGGCGAAGAACAGTATCGCTCATTTCTGTCTGTGCCCCTCACTATCAGTGGTAAATGCCTGGGGATTCTGACCATTCAGCGCAAAGAAGAGAAGAAATTTGAGCAGCCGGTGGCGGACATGGTACGCTCCATCAGCACCCAGCTGGCGAATTTATTTCTCAACTCAATACTGCTCAAGGGAATACAAAAAACCAGCATTATCAAGAAACAGCAGGATAAAACCGGACAACTTATGCTCCCCGGTGTAGCGACTACCGCAGGCGTTACTCTGGGCAATGCCTTCTTGTTTTCCAAAGAGGATCTGATTAAAAAATTTACCAATCCAGCTTTTCACAGTAATCTGGATGAGGAATTATTGTTATTTGAAAACGCGTTGAAACTGGCAAAGGAAAAAACACTGGAGCTGGAAAACAAAGCGTTGACGCTTATTTCCGAAGCCGACGCGTCAATTTTCAACGTGCATCTGATGTTTCTGGAAGACCAGGCGGTACTCGGCGAAGTTAAGACCGCTATAAAAAAACACGGGTTTTCCGTGGAATACGCCATTGCCTCGGTCTATAATGAATATGAAAAGAAATTCCTTCAGATTAACGATCAGACTTTCAGGGATCGCTCTTTTGACCTGAAAGACGTCATGATCAGGATAATCGAATCTGTTACCATCATTAAAGACGCCGTGAGTGTGGAAGAGGCGTTCAACTCGGATTCATCTAAACTGATACTAGTGGCAAAAGAGCTGCTGCCATCGGATTTGATCAGAATGCCAGTGGATAACTTTGTCGGAATCATCTGCGAAAAAGGTGGCGCCACCGCTCATGTGTCCATCCTCGCCAAAGCATTGAACATTCCTGCGATACTCGGCGTTAAAGGCGTAACCCAGCACACGGTCAACAATGACGAAATCCTCATCGACGGGCATTCCGGCAAGGTATACATACGCCCCGGCGAACAGGTCAAGAAACATTTTCAGGATCAGATCTCGCCGGATGTGCAGGAAGAAAATATTATAATGGACATGAAGCCGACCGTAACTCTGGACGGCGTTAATGTACGTTTACGAGCCAACATTTCGCTGATCTGCGAAGCCTCCAATCTGGAACAGTACGGCGCACACGGCATTGGTCTGTACCGCACTGAATTCATGTATATGGTCAGAGATCATCTTCCGGCGGAGGAAGATCAGTACAATGTGTTCAGGCAGGTGCTCAACAAGACCAAAGAAGAAGTTACCATACGAGTACTGGACGTGGGAGGCGACAAACCTCTGCCCTATGTGGATTTGCCACAGGAAGACAATCCTGCGCTCGGCTACCGTGGCATACGCCTGCTGTTGAAACGCACAAATTTGTTCAAGACACATCTGCGGGCGATATTGCGGGCTGGAGCCAAAGGTAAACTAAAGTTGCTCCTCCCGATGGTGTCCACACTTCAGGAAATCCTGAAAGTCAAGGAAATACTCGCGGAAGTCGAGCAGGAATTGCATGAAAACAATATTCCGCACTCAGAGGATTACAAGATCGGCATAATGATCGAAATACCCTCGATCCTGTTTATGCTTGATTCACTCATGCCGCATCTTGACTTTATGAGCATAGGCACTAATGACTTACTGCAATACTGCTTTGCTGTGGATCGCGCCAACGAACAGGTCGGCGGCAATGCCGACCCTTTAGATCCGGCGTTTATCCGCATAATCAAACACATCGGCGACTTTTTCTCGGAGCATCCCGACAAAGAACTAACCTTGTGCGGAGAAATGGCAAATATAATTCAAGCGGTGCCCTTGCTGGTAGGCGCGGGGATCAAAGAATTAAGTATGCCGCCGAAATTCATTCCAGGCATAGCCAAAGTCGTCAGACAGATAAACGCGGCGGAATGCCGAGTGCTCCTGAAAAAGGCGTCCGGCATGAAAACTTCCGAAGAAGTCAAACGCGAAGTCAACCGTTTCCTCCTGGCGGCAAACCGCCCCATGTAGAGAATCAGTCTCTAATGAATAGAAATTAAATTCTGGGCATAGATTCTCTATAAAAAACTCCAGCAGGAACAAGCATTTGCGCGGGGATCTCTTTTTTATATATCTGATTCAATGTCATTTTCACAGCAGCTTCCGCAAGAAGCCGAACTGATGTTTTTATTGAAGTAAGCGGAGGATCAGTCATATTTGAAAGCTGCAAACCAAGACAACCGGAAACCGTAACATCCTCAGGGATGCGATAATTTTTGCGACGTAGTATCTGTATAACATACATTGCTATACGATCACTGGAACACATAATGGAACGGCAATTGCGTTCAAGGATGCTGCGTTCAAGAATTGGAGCAATCAATGCGTCTGGATTCAGATAATCCAGGCCGGGTTCTGGAATCTCGTCAGTATAAGAGCAAACATCTACCTGTTCCTGCATATTCAATTCGCTTACAGCTTCTTCAAAACACAATCTTGTCCAGCGACGGGACGCAATTCTATTCTCTGTCAGGAAAAGAATACGTTCTCGTTTTTTTTCGTTGTTCAGCAATTCAATGAATGAAGGTTTGAAATCTGGGTTTACTGTAGGAATAGAAGTTTCTTTAGAAAAGCCCTCTATGAGGGTGCAGGCGGGAAAGTACTGCTTAAAGGCATCTATTTCATTAAGAGTGTCCTGATAATTTCCGTCAATAATAATGCCATCGGCATTAAGAAAAGATGTTTTTGAGCCAATGGAAGAAGCATTGTTTATTATACCGGAAAACATCAGACAACGGCAATTGCGCCGAGTGATTTCTGATTCAATGTCAAAAACAATGTCCTTGAAATGGGTATCCAAAGGATTCGCTCTCATCATGCGATTGTAATGATTTATCAACGCGATATTTTTGGGAGGGATTTTCCCTTTCACAAAAGTGCCGCTCCCCTGCTGACTTTCGAGAATATTATTTTCCACCATTTCCCTGATCGCACGTCTTATACTGGTTCGTGAGACGTTAAACATCTTACACAAAGTATGCTCGGAATAAATGGCATCTCCAAGTTTCAGTTTTCCACTTTCTATCTGCTCCATCAGATAAGCAGAAACCAACTTGTATATCTTCTGCTGGCTCCCATCTACAGTTTTCTTTATTTTCATCATGTGCCTCTATAGTTGTATTGCTTTTAATATATCTCCTCTTGCATCAAGATACAATTAATAAATATTCTCAACCATAGTAAGATTAACTGTAAATAAACTATTTATCAACATTTTCTCCTTTATTTGAGCTAAAAAGAGCAATATGGCATTATTTCATGAAGAAAAGATCAATATTTCCACAACCCGCCACTTGACTTTTTGCTATATATATTTATATTCATTTATACAATACAAGACAAAAGCAAATAGGTACAAAAAAAAGAAATGCATGTTCCTGTAAAAATTGGAATAGTAGGATTGCGTTTTGGCGGAAGCTGGATACAGCGCAATTACAACAAAATAGAACATTACCTGACAATTAAAGCTGTTTGTGATTACAATCCTGAGCGTCTAATTCGCTTCACTACGAATTTTCCTTTTGACGGATATTCCTCATTAAAGGAAATGTTGATGTCAGCCGATATTGAAGCCGTAGCTCTTTTCACGCCCCCGGAAGGTCGGGCAGAGTTAGTCAGACTATGTGCGGCGGCGGGCAAGCACATTCTTAGCACCAAGCCCTTTGAATTAAGTTCTACCGCCGCCTTTGAGGTATTGGAGGAGGTGCGTTCCTCGGGAATAGTAGTTCATCTTAATTCACCGGCTCCTGAGCTTAGTCAAGATCTGAAACAGCTTGATGTATGGCGCCGGGAATATAAACTGGGAAATCCTGTTGCCGCAGACTGGGAGACTTATATAAAATACGATGAAAAAGCCGATGGAACGTGGCAGGATTCCAATACCGCCTGCCCGGTAGCCCCCATTTTCCGTATCGGAATATACGGCATAAATGAATTGATTTCCATGCTGGGTAATGTCAGTTCCGTACAAGTGGCTTCTTCCCGATTATTTACTGGACGCCCAACGCCTGATAACGCAAAAATACTACTTGAATTTGAAAACGGAGCGATTGGCTCTGTTTTCGCATCTTTCTGCATTGATGATGGACAGTGCTTTCCTGGTTTCATGCGGATTCATTATGAACACGGTACCGTTTGTAAACGTCAGATAAATGGCGGGGATCCAAACAATCGCGCGAAATTTGATGCAGTTGAACTGACCTTACAATGCAAAATCAATGGCGTTAGCCAACACGAATGCGTCCGGATATTGCCGGAAAACCGTAGCGGAGAATATCAACTGGAAAATTTTGTACAAGCAATTCGTACAGGAAACAGTGCTCCGGGAGTAGACACGGCAGAAGCGGTGGCAAATGGCATAGCAGTTATTGAGGCAATGACAAAATCCGCTGCTGAAAACAAAAAGGTGCAGGTAAAAAGCCTCATTCGGGAAAATCCAACATATATTGAAGGGAGACAGAATTTTCATCAGTATTTTTTGACGAATAATACATAAAATGGTATAATTTACAATGACGGTTGTTGTTCGAACATAAAATCATTAAGGAGAGAGAAAATGAGTATTCTGATAGAAAGAGACAGTACGCAATCTCATAAGCAAAAGAAACGGATCACACTGCCGGACACGCATGCTAAGTTGTTTGTAATTAAAGACTTCACCCTTATCGAACTCCTCGTCGTGATAGCCATAATTGCTATTCTGGCATCAATGCTGTTACCTTCTTTGAACAAAGCTCGCGACGCGGCAAAGTCAGCCAGCTGCATAAATAATCAAAAACAGTGCGGCACAGCGAATCTAATGTATGCCAATGATTACTCGGATATGATAATATTCCGTCAATACATTTCAGCAGATAGTCTTCCTCCCTGGGCAGGAGTGTTGATGCGGAACGGTTATATTTCCGGACACATGGAAACAATCGGAGGAAAATCTGGACTTGACAACAATATTCTGCGTTGTCCCAGCGCATTCGCGAATCCGCCGGCGGCGGATGGCTCCAAGCTGGAATTCGCTACCTATGGAATGCCTGAGTACTTTACCGGATCAGCTGGAGGATTGGCAAACAGAGCGGCAGTCATGGGAAATTTTCTAGTTAAATTGAATACGCCGTCCGGCTCAAGCCAATTCCATTGTTATTCTTTAATAAAAATGAAAAAGCCCACTGAAACGGTAATGGTTGTAGACAGTGGCTACCTGAATACCAGCGCAAACCACGGCAGGTGTTCGTATTCGGTGATTCCTGCGTATATTCCAACCGGCAATAAGTCAGGAGTTGCATTATGGCATTCAAAACGAGCAAATGCCGCGTTTATGGATGGGCATGTCAGTTCTAATTCCATTGATGAGTTACATAAATCTCCCACAAATATTCGTCAGGCTATTCTTCCCACTGGTGACGCCTATCCCGGGACGATTCTGCCAAGTGCTTATTAATGCAGGAGTATAAGGTGAGATCATTACAATACATCTGTTTAATTATGCTTATATTAACTGCGGCGGCAAAGGGTTCCACAGTGGCATCTTTTGACTTCGAGAAAAGCAAGATCAGCAAAGCTCCGGCAAGCAGCGGCACGGCATCACTTAGCAATAATGTTTTTGAAGGAAAACATGCGTTGCACATAAAGAACAAGATACCGGCAAAACCCGCCAGGACTTTCGGTTTGTTCTGGCAATCAGACTCTTTCCCGTTGAAATCAGGACGATATGTCCTGAGAGCCGCGCTCAGATTACCTAAGGGTTACGGCATGAAACTGGAGCTTGAAGCCTTCAACGCCCAGGGGCGCAGATTGCATCTGTCGACAATTTACATAGGCTCACCGCCAAAAAATCAGTCAAAATGGTTCTTGGCGGAAAGCTTTTTGAGCGCATGGAATCCTGAATGCGTTACCGGAAGAATCAGGTTGCGTATGCCTGTATATCTTGAACAGGAAGTCTTCCTTGATAAAATTGAAGTAATAAAAGTTCCGGTTACAAACGAACGACGCAATACGATGACTTATCCGGTATACGAAGGGCGCAATCCCTCGCTTATGACCGAAGGAGATATTCCCGGACCTGATGGATTGATATATCCCGACTTTAGTTACGCCGGAGCACGTCCTGATAAATGCATTCTCGATCAGGCATCGGCTCATACGGTATCGTTGCGCAACTTCGGCGGCATACCCGGCAAAAATATTGACGTGGCTCTCAAACGCGCCATCGCGTCACTACCGGAAACCGGAGGTGTGATACAATTGGAGCCGGGAGAATACCGGATAAAAGATTTTTTAAATATAAGACGTGACAATATAGCTATTGCGGGTGCCGGATCAGAAAAAACCCGGATCAAATGCGAATATGATGTACATGAAAGCGGAATAGACTTTTATTCCTTGAGCTCCGGCGCTGTGATATCCCCGCGCCAGCCGATTCATGTGATAGCGCGTCCTCAGGAAAGTGGTAGCCCGATTCAGTCGATCGTACTTGAATTAGATGGCAAGGAAATCGGAAAATTCACCAGAAAACTCCATTCCGGCAACTACTCCATGCTAGTCGGGCGCCTTCCTGAAAACTGTGCCGATGGAGAACACACCATTCGCGCCATCGTCAATTATTCGGGGAAGAAAACAATTGATCGGAAAATAAAGATCAGGATTAATCGGGAAAAGCGCCAGACCTTGCCTCAGGAACCATTCAGCGGATTGATCACATTTCGCGGAAGCGGTGTACACGACAAATCAATAAAACTTTCCGAAGATGCCAGGCGCGGAACCCGTATTCTTGAATTGAAAAGTCCGGTGGAAAATTTAAAATCCGGAGACCTCATCCTACTGCAGGCTGACGAGACGGATGCCTTTAGAAAAAAAATCGGCAACCAATGTCGCTGGGGAGTATCCCGTCAAGTTCTACTTACAATAGCGGAAGTAAACGGCAATCAACTGGTTCTGGAGCAACCGATACGAGTGGATTATCCCGTTGCCGACTCCGCCCGCATACAATACTTCTCGCCTGTGAGAGGTTGCGGCATACAGGGGATAAGCTTTGAGGTGGAGAATGACTTCTGGTTCCACACTATTCACATACGGAATGCTCTTGACTGCAAAGTCCGTGATGTAACAATATCCATGTGCGGTCGCAATCCGGTATGGTTTGAAAATACCAAATTCAGCACTATTGAAAATTGCAAGTTTATTGATGCCTGGTTCAAGGGGGGAGGTAAATCCGCTTATGTCGGATTCGAACGCAGTTACGACTGCCTGATGGATAATGTCGAAACACATAAAATGCGTCATGCTCCGGTATTGCAGTGGTCCGCCTCCGGCAATGTGATCCGTAACAGTGTATTCCTGCATAGTGATGCTCAATGGCATGCAGGATGGCCCCATGAAAATCTGATGGAAAACTGTCGTATAGTTACTGACACAAAACAATACGGCGCCTATGGACATAGTTTTTTCTCTACCGGTCCGGCAGACACCTCTCATGGTCCTGGTGGTCCACGCAATGTAGTATACTATTGTGATGCCGATTCTTTTGAGAGCCCGGTAAAATTGACTGGTAACAATGATAACTGGATGTTTGTATATAATCGTTTTATTTCCAGAATAGGAGATGGTGTGTTTGTAATGGATGGAACTAATGATCTTATATTAAGACAAAACCATATACTTTTAAAGAAAGCCAATAAAGCCATGCTGATTACAGCAGGCGTCGATTCCCCCGGCATTGATCTGTCCGACAACAAAGTTTTCGCTTCACATGCAGAACTTGTCAAAGGATTGATCGTCCCCAAAATAGAAAAAGAAAATCAACTTCTTCCGAAAAGCGAAAATATCTCACGTCCCAAACCTCCAGTAATTTCCATATACAATTACCAAAAAGGCCTAAGGAGCTGTAAATAAAAACAAATAGGTAGATAGTAATTATGCCGGATGCAAAAGTTATAAAAGAATGGGCATTAGAATGCGGTGCTGATATTGTCGGGATCGCACCTGTGGAAAGATTCAGAGAAGTGAACGGCGATGAAAATCCCAGAAGCATAAAGCCGGACACTGAATCAGTCATCGTATTAGGTTTCCGCTATCTTAATGGTGCACTGCGCGGAATAGAAAACGGAAGTAACTGGGGAACCTTTTCCGGTTGTGACCCCGCCGGGATGTCTACTTTTATGCAGGAGGCTACTTACCACTTCTGCAGAAAAATAGAATCCGCCGGATTTGAAGCGGTTCCCTTGATTCGCCATTCATATGACCTGAGAAATCAAGGAGTTCCAGTATCGCCAGACAGCCCCGCTCCAGATGTTATTATCAACATGGAATACGCAGCATTTGCCGCCGGACTTGGAGAGTTAGGTATGGGAAAACTCTTTCTAACTCCACAATTCGGTCCGCGTCAGGTATTCTCCGCGGTATTGACGGAATTAAAACTGGAAGCCGATGAAACCTTTTCCGGTTCGATCTGTGATGCATGCGGCGAGTGCCTGAAACATTGTCCCGCCGCCGCGCTAAACGCTGCCAATGAAAGGGTTGAAACATTCCCGGCAGGAACAATGCGCCATTGGGCGCTTCGCGTAGAAAGTTGCCAAATATGTCAAACAGGTACCAGCCCCCGCCCATATTCCCTGGGACTGGAGCCTAATCGTGTAGGTGCAGCTTGCGGTCGCGCCTGCAATAGACATTTAGAGGTTAAAAAACATGAACAGCGCTGAACTTAAAAAATTTGCTCGTGATGTCGTCGGCGTAGACAATATCGGCATAGCCAACATTGAGCGCTTTGACAGCGCACCTCCATACATGCACCCCAAAGCCATTATGCCTGAATGTAAATCCGTCATTGTTTTCACCAGACGCATTCTAAGGGGATGCCTTCGCGGAATTGAAGAAGGAACTCACTGGCCCAGCTATCAGGTATTTGCATATGCCGGACTGACAAAACTCATACATCAGGCAAATTACCGGATTGGACGTTTTATAGAAGATCACGGCTTTGACGCGGTTCCCGCTCCTCCCGCCGCAACCCTGAAAGAAGCCGGTCCACGCGGTCCCGTCCCAGAAGGCGGCAAATACCCTAGAAACATCAATATTTCCGTGCGTATAGCCGCTGTTCTCGCAGGATTGGGAGAAATGGGCTGGAGCAAAGTATTCCTCTCCGAAGACTATGGTCCGCGCCAACGCATTGGCGTTATACTTACTGATGCTGAACTTGAAGCAGATGAAATAAAAATCGGACACATTTGCGACCGTTGCAAATTGTGTGCCCGGGACTGCCCTGGAGACGCCATTGATAAAAATAAAACAAACTCATTTGACGCGGCAAATCATCACTGGGAATGCGCTGACTTAAACTTAGGTAAATGCAAACTTACACACTTTGGATTAAACCGCGTTACATCCCCGCACTTTGTAAAAACATTTCCGGGAATTTTTCTTCCCATGGAGGAACAGGGTAACACATGGGTAGAAGGCTGGAACTTCGGACATGCACTATTTTCCGCGCTGCCGACATATCAAGCTTTTTCCGCCTACCCCATCGCGATCTGCGGTGCCAGAGGCTGTATTATCAGCTGTATGAATCACTTGGAAAAACGCAAACGCATCCGCAATCTGTTCTCAACCGCATTCACTGATTCAAAACCTCCATGGCGCCTCCCGGAAAAACCCCTTAAATACCATAAAGACCATCATGGGTTTACATATGACCCGGATAATACAGATAATTCTGGTGATGGCGGAATCCAATCAAACTGGTACTGACACATGCCTACTCGAAGCCGGGATTTGCCGGCTTTTTTCTTTTTGCCGGATTGATATGCGGCGCGAAGCGGATTACTTTATTGTGCTTATGGGGTTCCGCAATGGGATTCCGGCGTCGTTTATGACTCAAAAGAGAAGAGGAGAGAATCATGAATCGTACAAAACTGTTGCCGATGCTGACATCGGCGTGCCTTGCCCTGGTGTTCTGGGGCTGCAAATCATCACAGTCAGAGATCGCAGGTCTCCCCCCGGCAAAAGAAATCAAACTCAAACACGTCTATTCGGACAACATGATCTTCCAACGCGGCAAGCCAATGATCTTCATTGGCACCGGTACCCCGGAGCATAAAGTAACCATCAGCGTGAACCAGTCCAGCGCCGCAGCAAAAATAGACAAGGACGGCAACTGGAAGCTTTCTTTGCCAGAACAACCGGTCGGCAGCTCATATACTATCAGCATCGCCGGAGAAAAAACACTTGAACTTAAAAATGTCGCGGTCGGAGACATTTGGTTCTGCTCCGGACAATCCAATATGGAATGGACGGTAAGAAAAACCGATGACTCAAACACGGTCATAGCCTCCGCCAATTATCCGGATATAAGACTGTTCACCGTCAAAAAAGCACGTTCGCCTTTTGAGCCCAAACAGGACGTCAGCGTCGCAGGTCCGTGGCAACCGTGTACCCCGGAAACAGTACCCGGCTTTTCCGCGGCAGGTTTCTTTTTCGGACGAAAACTGCATCTTGATCTGGACATTCCCATCGGGCTGATAAATTCATCGTGGGGCGGCACCCTGATAGAACCCTGGATAAGCTTTGAAGCGTTTGCCGCCAGCAAAGACTTTAAAGACGTCGCGCAAAGCATAGAAAAAGACAAGATCATACAAGAGACCCCCAAGTCAAAAGCTGACCCGATCGTCGAATGGCTTAAGGATATAGAAAAATTCTATGCAAAAGAAAAACACGCAGCCGAAGCCTGGTGTAAACCAGATATCAAAGATTCCACTGGCTGGAAAAACACCAAACTGCCTGAAAGCTTTTCCAATCTCGGACTTAATATTGACGGTATGGTATGGTTCAGAAAAACCATTGAAGTTCCCGCCGAAGCCGCGGGCAAAGAATTGCAATTGTCCCTCGGCAGGATCGACGACTGCGACGTTACTTATTTTAATGGTGTAAAAATCGGTGAAACCGGTCCGAAAGTTCCTCAACACTGGTCAAAACTCAGAAAATACAAAATACCCGGCAAACTGGTCAAGGCAGGCAAAAACCTCATCGCCGTGCGTGTGCTTGATTCCTATGGCGACGGCGGACTTCTAGGTCCCGCCAAAGAAATGTACATCACCAACAACCAGCTTAATATCCCGCTTAATAACGAATGGACTTTCAAGCTGGAATACGCCATAGATTACCAGAAGAATCCACACAGACCCTCGGCTTCAGTCGATAAAAACAGCCAACAATATCCAACAACACTGTACAATGCCATGGTTTATCCGTTGACGGATTTCCCCATAAAAGGAGCGATATGGTACCAGGGTGAATCCAATGCCGGAGCACCGAAAAAATATCTGCATTTAAAAGAACTGCTGATCAAAGATTGGCGCCGCGCCTGGAATGAGCCGGATATGCCTTTCTTCTTTGTCCAGCTTGCGGCGTTTTACCGTCATACTCCCGGCAAACCGCTGGCAAAAGACTTTTTTGAAAAGCTGGAGCCGACCGATCCGAACTGGGCGCACCTGCGTGAATCACAGTTGAAAACGCTGGCGATCCCCAACACCGGCATGGCGGTAACGATTGACATAGGTAACCCTGTCGATATTCATCCGACCAACAAAAAAGACGTCGGTGAACGCCTGGCGCTGGCGGCGGAGAAAATAGCATACGACAAAAACGTCTGCTATTCCGGTCCCATCTACAAAAATCATAAGGTCGAAGGCGATAAGGTCAAAATCTGCTTCGACAATCTCTGTGGCGGGCTCAAGACCGACGGAAAACCTCTGAAGCAATTCGCGGTGGCGGGTAAAGATCGCAAATTCGTCTGGGCTAAGGCGGAAATCAATGGCGACTCCGTAATCGTCAGTTCGGACAAGGTGAAAAATCCAGTGGCGGTCAGATATGCATGGAGCATGTACCCGGAAGGATGCAATCTCTTTAATAAAGCGGGACTTCCAGCCAGCCCGTTCAGAACTGACGACTGGTAGAAAGCCCCGTATTTTTTTACAAGGAACCGCTGATTCTCATGGAGCAGAAATCGGGACCGCACATGGTACAGAACTTACTGTCGCCTTTGTGTTTTTCCTTTTTCTCTTCCTGAGTCTGTTCCGATAAAGCTTCCTCGCGCAGTTCGCGGGCTTTATCCGGATCAAGAGCGAGCTCAAACTGTTTTTCCCAGTCAAATTCCATGCGTGCACGGCTTATCTGGTCATCGCGTTCGCGGGCGCCAGGCTTTTTGAGCGCGATGTCGGCGGCGTGGGCGGCTATTTTATAAGCGATCACACCATCGCGTACGTCTTTAGCGTTAGGCAGTCCAAGGTGCTCTTTGGGGGTAACATAGCAAAGCATCGCCGCACCACTGAAAGCTCCCATAGTGGCACCGATGGCGCTGGTGATATGATCGTATCCGGGAGCGCAATCGGTAACGACCGGGCCGAGGATATAGAACGGCGCGTCCTGACAGAGCTCACGTTCTTTATGCATATTCATGGCTATTTCGTCAAAGGGGATATGACCGGGACCTTCGACCATAGCCTGAACTTCCGCTTCGCGGCAGCGTGCCACGAGTTCACCGAGCACTTCCAGTTCCGCAAACTGAGCGTCATCACTGGCGTCGGCAAGGCAACCGGGACGCATACCATCACCCAGAGAAAGAGTTACGTCATACTTGCGGCATATTTCCAGAATCTTGTCAAAATTAGTGTAAAACAGATTTTCGCGCTGATGAGTCTGCATCCATTTTGCGATAATTGAGCCGCCGCGGCTGACGATTCTAAGCAGACGTTTTTTAGCCATCGGCACATGAG
Source organism: Victivallales bacterium (assembly GCA_016936495.1). GTDB lineage: Bacteria > Verrucomicrobiota > Lentisphaeria > Victivallales > SZUA-371 > JAFGXT01. The sequence goes on along the minus strand of JAFGXT010000241.1, from coordinate 32,036 downwards.
CCAGCAGCAAACCGGAATGGATAGTCATATAATCCACGCCCTGTTCCGCCTGTTCCTGAATAACGTCCAGGATGAGTTCATCGCTGAGTTGCTCGGAAGATTCTATCCGGCTGAGGGCTTCATATACCGGTACGGTGCCGATAGGAACCGGGCTGTTGCCGATAATGGTATTGCGAATGACTTTGATATTGCCGCCGGTGCTTAGATCCATAACCGTATCGGCGCCGTATTTGACTGCGGTTCTGAGTTTATTCAGTTCCTGATTGGGGCAGCTTGACAGCGCGGAATTACCAATATTGGCGTTGATCTTGGTATAGAGTGAACGCCCGATGCCAATGGGTTCAAGGCAAGCGTGGTTGATATTAGCGGGGATAACGATGGTTCCCGCGGCGACTTCCGCGCGTATTGATTCAGGGTCGCGCCGTTCCTTTACGGCGACCGCCTTGATCTGCGGGGTGATCACGCCCTTGCGGGCGTGGGACATTTGAGTATTAGCACTCATTTTATGCCTCCAGTATGTTAATAGTTTTTTCCAAAGCTCCGCGATGACGCGCGATGGCCTGTTCCGCCGCACGGCCGAGTTGCTCACAAAGTGCGGGGTCGCTCAGCAGTTTTCTCAACGCTTCTTCGAGTTCAGGATCGGAGCTTACACATATCAATGCCTTATCATTTTTCAATATATCGAGTACAAAACGGAAATTGGTCAATACGCTTCCAGTAACAATGGCTTTAGCAAACAATGCCGGCTCAATCAGGTTATGCCCTTCATTATGTCCCGCCATGCTTTTGCCCATTATCACAATATCGGCTTTATTGATGAAGCCGAACATTTCGCCGGTAGTATCGGCAAGCAGACAATCCACTTCTTGCGATTTGCCGTCCATACCCTGAGTGCGGCGGCAGAAGTTCAGACCAAGCGCTTTCAATTCTTCGGCTATTCCAGGCGCGCGTTCGGCATGCCGGGGAACGATCACCAGGCGGATGTCCGCAAATTCCTTTTGCAATCGCATAAAGGTTTCCGCCACAAGTTTTTCTTCTCCGGCGTGAGTGCACGAAGCCAGAATTATACTGAATTTTCCAGCGCCGAAATATTCCTTCAGATCGATTTCCGGCAAATTCTCCGGGACACCGCGATCAAATTTAAGATTGCCGCTGACACTGACGGCGGCGTCCGGGCAGACCGACAAAAACCGTCGCATATCGTTGTCCGACTGAACACAAATGCGGGTGAAACATTTCAGTACCGGACGGAAAAACAGTCGCCAGCGGTAATACCCCCGCGATGATTTATCCGACATCCTGCCATTGATCAGCATCACACTTTTACAGCGTTTTCGTGCGTAATACAGCATATTCGGCCACAATTCCGTCTCCAGAATCACCAACTGGGACGGCTGGATCAGCTTGAACACTTTATTTACAAACAGACAAAAATCAATGGGACAGAATATCACCGCCGCCATGCCGTTGATCTTATCGCGTGCCAGTTGCTGTCCGGTAGTGGTCGTCGTGGACAATACGAACTTTTTATCCGGGCTGATGCTTTTCCATTTTTTAATCAAGTCCAGCGCAATCTGAGTTTCGCCCACGCTGACGGAGTGTATCCATACCGCGCCGCGATATGCCTGAAGTTCTTTTGTACGTTCTTTGCCGAATATGGCGAAACGTTCGGCAAAAGTGCTTTTCCAGCCGGAACGCCGGATCTGTTTTATAATTATTCCGGGGATGAAAAAAACAAACACCACAGGGAAAAACAAATTATATATAAAAAATATCATTTACAACTGCACATTTAGTTTTATTTATTCTACGGTTACGCTTTTTGCCAGATTGCGGGGCTGGTCGATCTCGCATCCTCGTTTCGCCGCGACATAATACGCAAATAGCTGCAACGCCACCACCGTAACTATTGGAGCGACGAATTTAGAGCATTGCGGAATCCACAAAATATCGTCGGCATGACCATCTATGTCCGTGTCTCCAATGGTGGCAGTGGCGATAACCGGCGATTTTCTTGCCTTGCACTCTTGAATGTTACCGATCATTTTGTCCTTGCCGGGAATGTCGTTAGCCAGAGCGATAATCGGCACACGTTCTTCGAGCAGTGCTATCGGGCCGTGTTTGAGTTCCGCGGCATGGTAACCCTCGGCATGGATGTAACTGATTTCTTTGAGTTTCAAAGCCCCTTCAAGCGCAACCGGATACAAATATCCGCGTCCGATAAAGAAACAATCTTGCATATCGGCGTATTTTTCCGCTACACGACGTACGTCATCGGCGGTTTTCAGTACCTGCCGTATAAGTTCCGGAAGTTGTTCGACTTCGTCAAGTATCTGCTGTCCGGCTTCGCGCGACATACGCCTGCCGCGCCCCAGCTTTAACGCCATAAGCAACAGCACCGTCACCTGGCAGGTAAAAGCCTTGGTTGAAGCCACTCCTATTTCCGGTCCGGCATGGAGATATACTCCGCGTCCGGATTCACGGGCGATAGTCGAACCGACCGCGTTGCATATGGCGGATACAGTAGCGCCTTTATTGGTCGCCTCCCGCACCGCCGCCAGGGTATCGGCGGTCTCCCCCGACTGACTGATAGGAATAATCAAAGTGTTCGGCTCGATGATCGGGTTGCGATATCTAAATTCGGCGGCTTGTTCCACCTGGGTGGAGATGCCGGCGAGGTCTTCAAAGTAATAATCTCCGGTCATACCGGCGTGCATACTGGTACCGCAGGCGGCGATGACGATACGGTTTATCATCGCCATTTCGCGCGGGTTCATGTTCATACCCGACAGCGTGGCGCTAACGTTCGCCTTATCCAGCCTGCCGCGAATAGAGTTCGCCACCGCATCAGGCTGTTCAAATATCTCCTTGAGCATAAAGTGGTCATAGCCCTGTTTTTCGGCGGCGTCTACGCTCCAGTCAATGCTGGAAACTTCACGGGATACCGGTACATTGTCGATGTTACGGATGTCGATACTGTCTTTAGTAACCAGAGCAATATCATCGTCATCCATAAAAATGACGCGCTGAGTGTAAGCCACAATGGCGGCGACATCACTGGCGACGATGTTTTCATTCTTTCCCACGCCGATGACGATGGGGCTGCCGCGACGGGCGACGATCATGGTATCCGGCTGTTCCAGAGATATGACCGCGACGCCAAACGTGCCTTCCACTTTTTTCAAAGCCGACGCGGTCGCCTGAAAAATATCGCCGTCATAAAATTCCGCGATAAGGTGCACCAGCACTTCGCTGTCAGTTTCGGATTTGAATACGCAACCAGCTTCCTGAAGGCGTTTTTTCAGTGGTGCGTAGTTTTCGATGATCCCGTTATGTACTAACGCGAAGCGTGATTTGCCGTCCATATGCGGGTGTGCGTTATCATGGGTAGGGGCGCCATGGGTGGCCCAGCGGGTATGAGCAATACCGGTGCATCCGGTCATTTCCATCCAATCAGGCCATTCCCGGGTGATTTTCTCTTCCAGGCACGCCACTTTGCCTTTTTCCTTGACACAAAGCAAAGCGGAATCACGAACAACCGCGATTCCGGCGGAATCATATCCGCGGTATTCGAGCCTTTTGAGTCCATCAAGCAGCGTAACTACGGTATTTTTACCGCCGACATATCCTACTATTCCACACATATTTCCGACCCTCTCTTACAGGTACGTTGCCGAAACCGCGCGCCATCCGGAAAATATATCAAAACGCGGCGGCGGATCCGTATTTTTAAATCACATCATAATTACAAAGTCATACCATAAACGCATTCTGCGAAAAGACAAAAAGTTGACGGCACATACCGTCAACTTTTTCTAAAAATTCATTGTTTCAATACGCGACACAAAAACAATGCACGTTAAAAAGTTGCTTTTATATGTTTTTTAATCTTTTTTTCCCGTTTCCGGTTCCTGCTCTTCGTCTTCTGAAAACAGAAGATTTTTCAATCCGGTCAGGCAGTTTTCCAGTTCGGCAAGTTTTGCCGGTTCAATATCATTCTGCACCGCGTTGGCGTTTTCCGCCCGGATCTGTTCGAAGATCTCTTCCCGGAAAATCGAAAAATCTCTGGGCGCGTCAATACCCAGATGCACCTGGTTGCCCTGAACCTTAAGTACCTTCACCTTGATATTATTCCCGATGATGATACTTTCGTCTGACTTCCTTGTCAGTATAAGCATTTTTCAATCTCCACTTGAAACTTAAGTATTCTGCCCGCTGAACTTCTCCAGCCCTTTCCATATATTATATCTTACGGACAGTCGGTCATCACTGAGAATAACCTGTCTCCCTTCCAGATTATCCATGTTTATAATGATCGGCGCCAGCAAATTGGCCGTTGTCTCCCGCGGATTCTTTTCGACCGTAACCAAACTTAGAACAAAAGCCATACCGGGATCCTCGAGACCCAGTTCAGCCTGATCCTTGGCGGGTATGTCGATGCAATAATCCTTTTTCACCAGAAACGGATCAATGCAGATAAAGCCCAATCCCTGCAAGTCCAGTGATTTCAGATAAAGAAAAGGCTTGATCTTGTCGCTTACATGCAGAACAAATCTTTTCGCATCTTCAAAGGCTGGAATCCCTTTGGAAAAGTTAAATACAACAGACTCATCGAGCTTGTTGGCGATTTTCCGGGGATAGGGTTGACTTATCAACTCCTTAAAATCTTGTACTTTATTCGCCATAATCCCTCTATATTTAATACTGTCTTCTAAGATTCGATGGTAAAATATTCATCTGATCACGGTATTTTGCAACCGTCCTTCTTGCTACATTATAACCTTTTTCCTTTAAAACTTCAACTATTGTGCTGTCAGATAAAGGTTTATATTGGTCTTCGCCGTCTATAAGCTCCTTGATTACGTCCATTACCACGTTTTTAGACACACTTTGTCCGTCGTCGGTCTGATAGCCGGAAGTGAAGAAATTCCTGATTGGAACCAGTCCATATTTGCAACGAAGATATTTACCCGATACCGCGCGGCTTACGGTGGTCTCATGGATACCGACTTTTTCCGCTATCTGAGCCATAGTCAAAGGCTTAAGATTATCCCGTCCCTGAGTGAAATATTCCTGTTGATACTCGACCAGCGCGTTGACGATCTTTCTAATGGTGGTCTGACGCTGAATTATACTGTTGATGAGGAAAACTCCGGCATGGAGTTTTTCTTTGATATAATCGCGGGTTTCCTTGGTGGTGTTAGGGTCATTGAGCAGGTCTCGGTAATTCTTGCTGATAAACAGATTGGGAAGATGCTCATTGCTCATCTTCACATGCAGCTCCCCGTTCTCATCCTCGTCCACCACCACTTCCTCTTTAATGTATTCGTGCGGGCTTACCGCCTCATTGGTCAAACGCGGATTGAGGTTTTGTATTTCCAGAATAATATCCTTGAGTTCATCAATGGATATTCTCATGCTCTTCGCCACCTGAGGCAGATGATTGGCGGCGATCTCGTCAAGATATTTATCTACCGCCACATAAACGGGCTGACCTTTACGGTTCTGCCGTTCAAGCTGAAGCAGAAGACGTCCGCGCAGATCCGGCGCCGCCACTCCGGCCGGGTCGAGCTGCTGCACGATCTTCACCGCCGCGTTGATCAAGTCCAGAGATTGTCCGGTCGCCATCGCCAAATCAGCCGGATGACTGGTAAGGTACCCGTCGTCATCAAGCCCGGAGACAACCGCTTCACAGGCTTCGCGCTGCGGGTCTTCCAGTTCAAGAAAATTCAATTGCTCCAGCAGAAAATCCTGAAAAGACTGTTCCGCGGTGATTGAATCAAGGTAATGCTGACGCTTTTCTTCGGCGTCTTCGGAGTAATTGCTGTGCGAACCCGAACGGATATAGCGCTTATCATCTTCAAGTTGAAGCACCTTATCCAGCCATTCATCGCCGTCAGATTCATTTTTATCCGCTATGTCATCATTTTTTTCAATTTCCAGAACGGGATTTTTTTCTATTTCGGCGTTAATGGCGGCTTCCAGTTCGAGGGCAGGCAAAAACAGCAGTTCAAGAGCTTGAATCTGCTGATGCGTCATCGTCTGTTCCTGACGCATGGTCTGAACTATGTTCTGTTTCTGACTGAGGTCCATAATTTACTGCTTATTCTAATTTTTGTGTCTGTATTTCTAAAAGATAACACCTGCGCTCAAGTTTGCAACATCCATGCACGGTCAATCAGGCATAAAAAATGCTAAAAAGCGGAAAATCCAGAAAAACACCGGATATATCAGACGCTTACTTCGTCCAACTTAAGTTCCGCCAAGTCATCTTTTACACTGTCAAGCAATGGATACACCACATCGCTAAGGAAATCCGCCGCCTGCTGCGGAGCGCGCCCGACAAAGGCGACAGGATCGACCAGATCATCGATACGCTCTTTTACGGAAGCGAACAATGGGTCAGCCTTGAGGCGTTCCAACAGATCGTTGTCGCCGCCGTCTTCTTTGACTTTTCTGCCCGCATCCATGGAATGCTGACGTATGGCTTCGTGCAGATCCTGACGGTTTCCGCCCTCGGCGACAGCCGCCATCATGATGTTTTCCGTAGCCATAAAAGGTAATTCGGCGGCGACATGTTTTGCTATGACATTCGGCCAGACTTGAATGCCGTCGACAATATTTACCAGCAATGACAAAATAACGTCGGTGGCGAGAAAAGATTCCGGCAGTGTAAGCCGGCGGTTGGCAGAGTCGTCAAGAGTACGCTCAAACCACTGATTGGCATGAGTATTGGCGGCATTGGCGGGCAGAGACATAACATAACGCGCCAGAGAACACACTCGCTCACTGCGCATCGGGTTGCGCTTATAAGCCATAGCGCTGGAACCGACCTGATTTTTGCCGAAAGGTTCTTCAATTTCCTTGAGATTGGCAAGCAAACGCACATCCCCGCAGAACTTATATGCCGACTGGGCAATACCGGAAAGCACGCTCATCACAAAGAAATCCACCTTACGGGTATAAGTCTGACCGCTTACCGCGACGATATTTTCAAACCCCATCATCTCCGCCACACGCCGCTCCAGTTTTTTAACTTTGTCATGATCGCCGTTGAACAGTTGCAGGAAGCTCGCCTGAGTACCGGTCGTACCCTTGACGCTTCTGAACGGCAGCTTTTCCAGTTCGAACATCAAGCGTTCCAGATCAAAAACAAAATCCTGCAAATGCAGAGAAAAACGTTTTCCGACGGTCGTAAGCTGCGCGGGCTGATAATGTGTAAATCCAAGCGTAGGCATGTCTTTATACTTGTCCACCGCCGTAGCGAGGACTTTAATAAATCCCGCCAGTTTGGCTTTGATGATCTTCAAGCCGTCACGGAGTTGAATAAGTTCGGTATTGTCGGTAACATAACAACTGGTGGCGCCGAGATGAATGATGGGCATGGCTTCGGGGCACAGATCGCCGAAAGCGTGAATGTGACTCATGACGTCATGACGTAAATCCTTTTCGTATTTAGCGGCGGCGTCAAAATCGATATCTTCGAGATGCGCTTTCATCTGCTCAAGCTGTGCGGTATTTATATCCAACCCGAGTTCCTGTTCCGCGGAAGCCAGAGCCAGCCAAAGTTTTCTCCAGGTCGAATGTTTTTTCTGCGGCGACCAGTTATAGCTCATTTCTTTACTGGCGTATCTTCCGGTCAACGGATTCTGATAGCTGTTATTATCCATTTTCTGCTCCATATATATTTATATTAAGTTTTTATGCCGCTCAAGGTTGTTCGCGACGCGGCGAAACGGCTTAATATATCACTCTTACACGGACAAAGCAACATGGTTTTCTCATCTCAATTTCTAAAAACAACAAGCATTTTATCTTTATCAATGCCGTTTATCCTGAAGAAAATATATTTCTGATGGATTTAAGCACAGGATTAGTAAACACCTGTATTTGCTTTTTAAATCGGCTGATGGTTGCCGGAGCGGCGATGCGCGGTATTTCCAGAGCTTTGGAACTATTAAGCAATGCGTCTTTATTCATGGTGAACAGCAGATCAAAGCCGCATTCCTGCGCGGCGGCGATGCTTTCCTGAGAATAGTGTCCCCAGGGCCAGAATAATGCTTTGGCGTTGATGTCGAGTTTATCAAGCAAATAGTTTTTGCAGAGCATCATATCACCGCGTATGCGTTCTCTGAATTCCTCTTCTGATTCGATGAATTCCAGAGGGTCTTTCCAGGTGCGGCATATGTTTTTGCGTTGCTCATCGCTTTCCGCATTTTTTATAGCTTCCAAAAACTCGTGGACAGGACGGGTGCGGCGATGAGAGAGAATACTCTGAAACTCCGCGCGCGGAGCTCCCTCGAAAGGTTCGCGACCTAGAGCATATTCCAGTGTCCAGTGGTTGAAATCCGGATAAAAGCCACGAGTGTTGTTCATGTCATAAAAACAGCCGTAATGGGAATTTGCATGCGCCTGAATGTCCCATAAGCTGATATCTTTTACCGCTTTGAGTTCGTCCCAGGTCAGAAAGGAATCGTAGCTCACGCCGTATGCCGCCAGCTCCAGTGCCTTTTTTGAGGGTATTATCTTAAAATATTCCGGAGCAAGGCTCTCACGAAAACGGTTACCGGGGTTTACCAAAGCGGTATTGACCGCCATGACCGCTTTGGCGGAATAGCGTTCAAGAACAGGAGTAGCCCATATAAGATTATCCGCCCAGCCATCGTCAAAAGTAAGCATGGTCAATTTGCGCTTGCCGGGATCGGTATCACCATTGATTATGCTTCGCAACTCAGCGGTATTAATAAACTCATATCCGGCATTGACCAGAGTCTGCAATTGAAGGTCGAATACCTCCTGCGAGACCGCGCCGCTTTCGCCGCAGGGTAGAACCCGGTGATATGTCCAGATCAATATAGCTTTCATCAAATAATTTCCCTTGCGGCTTAGCTTTGTGTTAACAACACTTAAGATATACGTTATAATCGACAATTTCAAAAACAAATTTATGTATTTTGCTTTCAGACTTCGCCGAATATGCTATAGTAAGCAAAATACACAGAACAGAACAATCCTCTAACGCCAGGTGCTTGATGAGTGTTGACGCTCTTAACAATGAAGAGATAAAAAAACTCCTTACGGAGAAAAAATATGATATAATCCGGACACGGCTGGCAAATACCGACCCTGCCGACCTTGCGGATATGATGGATGAACTCGACGCCGGACATATTGAGCAGATTTTCGGTATCCTGGATAATACCACCGCATCCGAGGTCATGGCGGAAATGGAATCCGACGTGGATGAGTTTATCGACGCCATTCCTCCGAAAAGGCTTGCCGCAATCATTCAGAAAATGGCGCCCGACGACGCCGTCGACATCCTCAATGAACTCAACACGGAGGAAAAAGAAAAAGTCTTGCTCCTGCTGACCAGCCAGGAACAACATAAACTCCGTCAACTCTCCAGCTATGAAGACGATTCCGGCGGCGGGATAATGACCCCTGAACTTTGTGCCGTCAATGGCGATTTTACGGTGGAACAAACCATCAACAACCTCGCAAAAACCAACTTTACCGATCCGGTAAACGCGGTTTTTGCCGTTACTGCCGACAAAAAACTTATCGGCTATATTCATATATCCAAACTTATATCCCAGCCGCGTTCGGCAAAGATTAAAGACGTGGTCGAACCTAATCCTGTTTACGCCATGGTGGATGAAGATCAGGAAAGCATCGCCTTGAAGTTCATGAAATACGACTTGCACGTCATGCCGGTGGTCAACGAGAACATGGTGCTGGTCGGTCGTATCACCGCCGACGACGTGATGGACGTAATCGACGAAGAAGCCGCAGAAGACCTCGCCCATATGGCCGGAGCTCCTGACATCGGTATTCACGAGGATTCTCCTTTCAGCATCGTACGCCTGCGCCTGCCCTGGCTGCTTATCACCATGTTCACCGGTATGCTGGTAAGTCTGGTGGTAAATCGCATAATCAACCTTAACGGCGCCGAGACCATGGCGGCGTTTGTCCCGGTCATCCTGGCGATGGGTGGCAATACCGGTATGCAGGCTACCGCCGTTACGGTTCGCAATATTGCTCTGGGAGAAATAAAGTTCAACCACCTGATGGGAGTTTTTGCCCGCGAACTCATGGTTGGCGCAATGATGGGCTGTGTATGTGGGATCATCGCAGCTGTGATAGTATATATAAACCTCTCATTACTGGTGAACATAAAAGCAACTTATCCTATAGTCAAACTGTGCATGATTGTAGGCTTTTCCATGCTGACCGCCATGAGCTTTGCCGCTTTTTCCGGGACAATCATGCCAATCATGCTCAACCGATTCAAAATTGACCCGGCAGTCGCTTCCGGTCCCTTTGTAACTACCAGTAATGACTTGTCCGCGTCGTTGATATATTTACTTATGTGCACGGTATTATTAAGCATCTGACAAAAGTGCGAAAGTGAGCTGAATTTATGATTTATCAGGAAAAAGACTGGAAATGGTATTTAGCGGTGCCGGTATTGCTTGCCGCGTTCTGGCTGTTATATTCACCATTGCAAACCGACGACAAGGAGTTGTACTGGAGCGAAGGCAGTTTCGCCGCAATGGCTCAGGAAATGAATTATATGGCACCGGTAAACATGGCACATGGTGAGATTGTTCCATCTTCATTCCCGCTATACCCCTTGCTGACTGCGGTATTTACACGGGAATTTTCCATGCCGATGGAATTTTCTTTGCGCATCATCTCAGTCGGAGCTCTGGTGCTTATGACACTGCTGATATGGGAAACGGTAAGACTCTCTATTGGAATTCATGCGGCGCCCATTGCGGTGGCAATGCTTATTTCATCAAATATTATTATAGAAAAATCTCTGGACGGCTATCCGAATATGCTGGGATTGCTGTTCCTGGTGGCAGGATGGATGTTCTGGTTCTGGCTCGGCGCGGTAAGAGGACGCTGGAATCTCTCATGGATTGTAAGCATGTTTCTGTGCGGTCTGGGTTTCTATACCATAGGCTGGGCAGGAATAGTATACTTCTTTGTGCCACTGGTGTTTATGCGCCGTCCACTGACCTTGTGGCCTAAATTGCGCCGTCCCGGATTTTATCTGGGGGTAATCGTGCTGCTGTCTTTTGTGCTGTTATGGTGGTTCCCCAGGATCATCTCCAACGGTTCAGAAGTAAGAAACCTGTCCGACAACCTGATGAACCTGAATGAATATGGTTACCACCTGCTGGTGTTTCCCTTTGACGTACTCGGCAGATTCTTCCCCTGGACACTGATAGCGTGGGCTCCTTTCTGCGTGGCGCTGCAACCACTGGAGGTCAACCCGATCTTCAACCGCTTTTTGCGCATAATCACCATTTCGCTGTTTTTTCTGCTGTGGTTGAGCCCCTTTACCGAACCGCGCGACATAACACTGCTGGCTCCGACCTTGTCGGCATTATGCGGCTCTTATTACTGGATCGTGATCAGACGTTACGGCTGCCTTTTTCAGAAAATTCTGCGCCTGCTGCCGATTTTCGCCATAACATGCGGAGCTATTATAATTGTCTTTTTCCTTACTCCGGCAGGATGGTGGCGAGGATTCGGCTTTTTTGAACGAGGAATTTCTTTTCATGACGTACCGATATACTGGATCACCGCAGTGGTCTATGGTTCAGTGGCGGTGGCGACGGGATTTTATTTTATGTTTATGCCCAAACGCTTTACTCCAATATGGGCTACACTGCTGGCGACTATTTGCGTCATCATGATCTTTTTCTGGTCCATCGTGCACCCGTATAACGCTCAGGAAAACTCAAAACGCACTCTCGGCAAAGAATTACGCCAGGCTGTAGAAAAATTTGATACAACGCCCCAATACGTCTACAAAGGCGAAAATATCGCCGGCTTATATAGCGAATGCTTCTATATGGGCTTGAAAGTCAAAAAACTCAATTCATTAGCGGAACTGCCTAAAAATGAAAAAGTGGTGTTTTTGCTTTCCACCAATGTCCCCCTGCACCAGTCGCGCGCCTGGGGCGATCCGCTGGTAAAAAAACAATATCGGCGCGGCGAACTTTACCTTTACCGGGGCGTACTCAAAGAAGTCCCCGCCATTGAAATCAAGGAAGACACAAGTCATGACACCATCTTCTAAACCCTGCATCTGTAACGCCGGTCCGGACGGGATCATGGAATTTATTAAAACCGCCGGAGTTCCCGCGTTCCGTGCCAAACAAATTGCCGATTGGGTATACTCAAAACGCGTATTCGACCCAATGCAGATGAAAAATCTGCCGCTGTCGTTGCGCGAACAACTCCAAGATTATTTCAACAGCCGGATTCTAGAAGTCGTCGATCAAATATCCGCCTCGGACGGAACCGAAAAATTACTGCTTGAACTTGCCGATCATGAAAAGATCGAAGCGGTTGTGATTCCTTCATTTGAACGCCGCACCTTTTGCTTAAGCACTCAAGTTGGCTGTCCGGTACAGTGCGCATTTTGCGCCAGCGGCGCCGATGGCTTGGTTAGAAACTTGTCGGCGGCTGAGATAATTGAACAATTCAATGTCTGCTGTGAACGCATCGGCAGACTGCCCGATAATGTGGTGTTCATGGGCATTGGTGAAGGTCTGCTCAATTTTGACAACCTTGTCAGGGCGCTTGACGTTATCACCGGAGAGAATATGTTTAATATGGCGGCACGCCGGATAACCGTATCCACCAGCGGCTGGACTCCGGGCATCATCCGCCTCGCGGAACTTGGACGCCAATGGAATCTGGCGGTATCACTGCATGCTCCCGATGACGAAACGCGTGCAAAACTCATCCCCGACAAACTTCGTCGTCCGCTGGCGGAAATTCTTGACGCGTGCGATCTCTATCGTCAGAAAACATCACGCATGGTTACTTTTGAATATACTTTGCTCTCCGGTATAAACGACTCTCCCGCTCATGCGGAAAAGATGGCGCAAATCGCCCGTGAGCATCACGCCAAAGTCAATCTCATTCCCTATAATCAGGTTACGACAAATTTTCAGCGTCCTACCGACCGCGCCATAAAAGATTTTGAAAACATCCTGCTCCGCCACCACGTCCAGGTAACGGTAAGAGTCGAAAAAGGTGCCAAGGTCAGCGCCGCCTGCGGACAATTGAGAAAAAATGCCGCAAAAAAATAATTCAACCTGCACCTCAGCAACTATAACTTAAATTCAGCAGTAATGTAAACTATGAATCGGTATTGGCAATGCCGGGGATTCCAAGCCTTTCGAGTTCTTCATTCTGCCAATCACATGCAAAACAACATTTCAAGGTGTGGTTTTGCTGCCGGAATTATAGCTCAAATGTAAGAACGTGTAGGCGGATCTCGTATTTTATCAATGTTTTTAACTCCTCCCTCTTGCTAATATCAATTTGCGGGGTTACCTTAAGTCATAAAGGGATAAGGACTTATAATACTCCCTTTAAGCACTGGAGGAAGTGTAAATGAATGAAGACAAATTCCAGGCAGTGTTAACTCAAATCATATTACCATATATGAAAAAATATGGTCAGCTTGACCGTGGTATTTTTTCTGAATCCGACGGCTTCAGCGAAGATGAGATTGGCGAAGCATTCAATACTATGCTCGAACAGGGCATGCTTGCCGCAGGAGCGGAACCCGATATCTATGTCCTGAACAACTCCGGCAATGAAAAAGCTCCAGCCCCCCCTGCCCCTCAGGAATACGGTCAGGACGACGATCTGATCAAACTCATGATCTTTAAAACATTTATTTTCTACCGCCAGAATCCGATCAAAAGCACCTCCATTGAGATGATGAAATACAAGCCAGGCTTTGAATTCCTCAGCAAAGGCGGCAACGATAATATTGAAAAACTTGAGCAACACCTGCAGATCGTGCTCAAAGAACTCCATGATAAGAATATCATAAGCGTTGAAGAAGGCGACAAAAGCATGGTCGATCTCAACGCTCCAACCATCCCTGATATAATCACTCTTCTTGACGAATCCTGCATTCCCGGAAGCCTGAAAGCAGAATACGCGCAGATCAAACCGCTTATGGAAAAAGAGCGTACTTTACTGGAAAGATTATCCATATTCAATCAAGAACCTTATCAGCGCGAGCGCAACCGTATTTTCATGGGTCGGGACACAGCATCTTTCAGCGAAAGACTGGATACTCTGATATTAAAGTATAACAAAATTGAAGACGAACTCGAAAGCAAAAAACAACGGGAACAGGAATTTTTGAATGCCCTGCCTGATTCACTTAAAGAGGAGTATCAGGAGAAAGTCGAGCACTGCAATAAGACTTTTGAACGCGAAAATCTGGATGAAAAATTCAAAGAACTGCATGAAAAATTCACCGTCAAAGCCGAGGAGATACGTGAAAAAGAGCGTAATAAAGAACTCAAAAAGCAGAAAAAAACAGCTCCCGGCAACGGCGGTAAAACCGCAAAAAAGCGCTCACTGCTGTATAAAATCACCCACATATTCAGCCGTAAGAAGTAAATACTTAAGCAGTTGAAAGCGCGTTAAAAGCCACACTGTCCCGGATGATCAATTCAGGCGGAATCATTACCGTTTTTACAGTTTGGGATGCACTTCTGTCAAACTTGATTTGCTCAAGCAGCACGTCCATCCCATATCGGGCGGTAATGTCCGGCGCCAACGACACTGACGTCAGAGCGGGAACAAAGCAGCGGCTTTGTCTGGTATCATTAAACGCAATGACTGATAAATCCCGAGGAATACTTAATCCGCTTGAACAGATACCCGGATACATGATATTCAAACAATAATCGGTACAGATAAGGGCGCTTTGCTGTTCACGGCAGGCTCCCAGTCGCAATCCGCAATCACGAGCGGAATTCAGATCATGCTCATGGGCAATGAAATACTCAAGTGTTTCTATATTGTTGGCGACACAACATTTACGATAAGCGTTAAGCTTGTTTACATCTCCGGCGTGTCCGGCAAAAGCAATCCTGCGATGTCCTTTGGCAAGCAATTCGGCAAACGCTTTTTCCATACCGGCAAGATAATCAAACGAGACAGACGACAATTTATCCATGACACTGCCGAGCATAACGAAAGGTACATGATTTTTAAGTACGGTTTCCTGAATCCATTCTTTCTCACTGGTCAGCTCACGGCACATGAGAATACCATCACACATATTGGAGACAAGTCTACCGAAGTAATTCATATCCAACTCGTTATCACCATTCATCAGCGTCAGCAGCAGACGATAGCCGTGTTTGGCGGCATATTCGTTTATCGCCGTAGTCAATTCGGAATAATATGAACTGTACAGTCCTCCGCAGATAAAGCCGATCAATCCGGTCGTCTGTCTTTTCAACGCGGTCGCGGCGAAATTACGCCGATAGTTCAACTCCTTGCTTATACGCAAAATAAGCTCACGTTTTTCCGGCGACACCCGGCTGGCGGTGGTACCATTCAACACCGCCGAAACCGCAGAGCGTGTCACTCCGGCTTTTTCCGCTATGTCTTTCATCGTCGTCGGCATCGTCGGCAATTCCCTCCAGATATATTTGATGTATCGATTGATTAAACTAACTATAATCGCATTCATGAAAAATACAATTTAAGTTTTTTATTTGCTCAGGTCTTGAAATAATGCAAATGAGAATTTATAATTATACATGATGTCTCGATACATCATGTAAATATAAACGCAAACGGATGAGCACGTAAAAGCAGGTTGTATAATGAAATTTATGATTGGTTATCAACAAATGAACAGCGACAGATTTCTTATAGCGCTGCAAGATTACCGGAATCATATAAAAGAGGTTTATTTCTCCTGGGGCGACATTCCCAACGGCAGAGGAAGACTGGACGGAGCAACTTGCGGCTCTGCTCTGGAAATGCAAAATCAGCAATTATTTGAGCTGAAAACCATTTCTAAATCAGGTATAGGGTTGAATCTACTGCTGAACGGCAACTGCTATGGAGCACAGAGTCTGGCAAGGGTGTTTTTTAACAAGATCGGCAACTGCGTGGACTACCTTGGTTCGCAGTTGAATCTGATGTCGGTAACTACGACGTCCCCGGTGATTGCTCGTTTCATCAAGACCAATTTTCCTGCCTTAAAAATACGAGCTTCGGTAAATATGAAAATCGGAACGACGCAGGGTATGGATTATATCGCTGAATTTTTCGACGGTTACTACATGCAAAGGGAATACAACCGCAATTTACAGAAGATCGAACAGTTGAAAAAGTGGTGCGACGCCAACGGCAAAGAACTCTATTTGCTAGCGAACAGCGGATGCCTTAACCATTGTTCCGTGCATAATTTTCATGACAATCTGGTGGCACATGAATCAGAAATCGCGGCAATGGACAACGCATTCGAGTTTCGCGGTTTGTGCCATGATTATCTGCGACTGAAGGAGAAACAGCAATCATTTATCCGTAACACTAATTTTATCCGTCCCGAAGACATCAAACTGTATGCCCCATACTTCACAGCGGCAAAACTGGCGACAAGAACCAATCGCAATCCAGTGGCGGTATTGGACGCCTATATTCGCGGGAGCTACAGCGGTAACGTGATGGAACTGTTGGAGCCCAATCACGCTGAAGCCTTTTACCCGTGGATACTGGAAAACTCGCATTTCCCCGATGATTTTGCGGATAATGTTATGCGATGCACCAAAGATTGCGATTCATGTTCCTATTGTCAGGGGATATTCGACCAGATAAAAATCAATCTCAATATAGGAGAAAACATATTGTGTTGAACAGTGAAATGATCAAACAGGCGGCACTGGCCGCCGGAGCCGATCTCTGCGGGATCGGCGACATGGCGCGTTTTGAGGGAGCCCCCAAAGAAATGGATCCACGTTATCTTTTCCCGGAAGCCAAAAGTGTTATATGCATGGCGTTCCGCATTCCGCGCGGTGTCCAGCGGGGCATTGAGGAGGGCACGCAGTTCTATCAATATCCGTCAATGGCATATGGCGGCATCAATGAGATTTTTGCTCCGGCGGTGTTGTACCATGTAGGCAAGGTGATAGAAGAGCATGGATACGAAGCGATGCTGTACCGCAATACCGGCGCGCGCGGTGTGGTGTCGGACATGGATGGTTCACCCGGCAATACACTGTCGCCGGAAGAGCAGATTGAAGTACTGGAGCGTGAAAAGAGCAAAACGGCGCACCACCGTTCGGTACAGTTTACCAGACCAGCCCGGGCGGATGGCGTCGCGCCGGATCTGCAATTTCATTTCCGCTTGGCGGCGGTGGCTTGCGGCCTGGGAGAAATCGGCTGGAGCAAGATGTTTCTTACGCCGGAATTCGGTCCCTTGCAACGCGTGGCGTTTATTTTTACTGACGCACCATTGGAGCCGGATCCGCTGTACAATGGAGCTCCGCTCTGCCGTAAGTGCATGGCATGCGTGCGGGAATGTCCCGGCGGTTGTCTCAGCAGGGATGAAAGCATTGTGGTGAACGTCGGCGGGAAAAAATGTGAATGGGGCAAAATCGATGAATGGAAATGCTATGCCTTTTATACTCATGGCGGACGCAAGTTCAACCCCTTTGTGCCCAAGGAAGTATGGGATAAAAATCTTGACGGCAATCTTGATCTGCTGGAAGGCAAAGCAGAAGCCAACGAAGAGGAAATCATGAAAGTCTATACCGCGCTGGAAAAGTATTTCCCGAGCTGGGTAGGCTATAACATGGCAAAATGCGGAGGCTGTATCCGTGCCTGTATAAGCATGCTGGAGAAAAAAGGCGGCTGTATGTCCGAACGTTTCAAATCACCCTTGCGTAACGGCAGATACTGGGTCATGGATCGCTAAAAGGAGACCTGAAAAATGTTAAACAGTGATTTAGTCAAACAAAAAGCCCGCGAATATGGAGCGGACATCGTCGGAATCGGCGATATAAAATACTATGCGGACGCGCCGGAGCAGCGCGACCCTAAAAATATTCTTCCCACGGCAAAATGCGTAATCGGCTGCGGCTTCAGAGTTCCACGCGGACTTTACGACGCGATGGAACACGGCAATCAGTTCATGAACTATACCCAGTTGGGCGTAAAATTTATTGACGAAGAATTCGCGGAGATTTTTCTGCTGAAAATGGGCGCTATGATCGAGAATGAGGGTTATGACGCCTGCCTGCAACGCCATGTTTCCAATCTACGCATCAAAGGGGACAAAACCACCAATCCCGAATTGATCGACACCTATGAGCTTGTTCATGCTGAACCGGTGGCACCCGGGAAACCCGCGCCGGATGTCATCATGGACTTTGAACGTTCCGCCGAAATATGCGGACTGGGCAGCATCAGTTGCCGGGGCAATGTCATTACGCCGCAATTCGGACCACTGGTACGCTTTGTGTTCATTGTTACCGACGCCCCGCTGAGCTGCGATGAACCTTTTGACAAAAACTTATGCGACAAGTGCGGAGCCTGTGCCGCCGCCTGTCCAGGACATGCCATTAGCATGGACACAGGACTGGACACCTGGCAATGCGCGGTATATTATCGCGGCGCACATAAATCCAACCCTTTCATGCCGGAAGATTTTCTCACGGACAACCCGGAGCGTGAAGCCATTCTCAATGGCGACAGGCGTTTTGACGCTGACAGCGCCAGGGCTATCTATCAAAAGCTCGACTTCCTGCCCAGCCGTTCGACCGGTTATATACCGTGTCTATGCGGGAAAAAGTGCGACATCGCCTGTTATAATCACTTAAAGAGGACGCAGACAATATGAACGGAAATTTAAAATCTGATATTATTTCATGTTTAAAAAAACATGGAGCCGACATTGTCGGGTTCGGCAGTATTGATCGTTTTAAAAACAGCGCGGTCAGCCATATCTATCCTGATACGCAGACCGTGATCGGCATAGCCTTCAGGGTTCTACGTGGCTCCCATCGCGGCATTGAGGAGGGAACCACCTACTATCAATACACTACAACCGGAGTTGAAGCGCTGGAGGAAAACATCATGCCGCTGGCGATGCTCAAAGCATGCGGAATCATCGAAGACCATGGTTTTACTGCATTGCCGCAACGCCGCAATCAATTGCTCATGCAAGAAACGGACTCCACCAATCCGGAAATGGATTACAATGAGATATATCGCGGAGTAACTCAGGAAACGCAACTGGATTTTGAACATTGCGCGGTACAATGCGGTCTGGGGGAATTAGGTTTACATGGAAGTTTGCTGACCGATGATTTCGGTCCTCTTCAGCGTTACTGTTTTATTCTTACCGACGCGAAAATAGAAGCTTCGCCGCTGATTAAATCTCATTTATGCGACCATTGCGGCAAATGCGTTTCCGCCTGTCCGGGCAAAGCCATCGCCGCCGATGGCTCTCTTGATCGCTGGCAATGTGCCTCCTATTACAAAGGGGCGAATATGAGCCGCAATCCGTTCATGCCGCCGGAAGCCTTTGCCGAAGATCCTGACCGCGTGGCGATTATAGCGGGAGAAGCAAAGCTCACGCCCGAGCGGGCGCGCGAAGTCATCGACCAGATCATTTTCTATCCGCCGATCAAACATGGCTATGTTTCAAGCATCTGCGGAAAAGCTTGTGATATGGCATGTTATATTCATCTGGAAGAAAAAGGCGTTCTGAACAAACAATTCCTAACCCCGTTTCGTAAACGTGAAGAATGGCGCCTGTCAGTGTCAATATAACAACGAATTTTAAAAAGCCCGGAAAGTTGATTTTCCGGGCGTTACGAAAAAACTGATCATAAGCTCAATTAGTTTATAACCTTGTCCTTCCACGATGCATGATACTTCTGATGACGTATGAAACCATATTTTCAGGACGCGGTCAGTTATTGATTCCTAGTACCAGGCGGATGAATTCATCTTCTTTCATGAGCCCGAGGGCACCCTGTGGCGCGGTGTTTTCGGAATATGCGCTGATCTTGTCGGGAGTGATATCCGGACCGCATATCGCCACTGGAACCGGGGTGCGAGTGTGAGCGCGCAGGCGCAGAGGCACCGGGTGATCCGGCAGGATCGCATAGGTTATCTGATCACCGCAGGCACGCATTACCGGAGCGACTATTTTATCGTTAAAATCCTTTATCGCCAGCATTTTCAACTTCAGATCGCCCATGTGCGAGACTTCATCTATCGCCTCGACGTGGAGATACACCAGGTCATGAGTCTCAAGCGCCTTGATAGCGGCTTCAGCTTTGCCCGCGTAATTGGTATCGATAAATCCGGTGGCGCCGGGAACTTCTATGACGTCCATTCCGGCACATATGCCGATGCCTTTGACTACGTCCACCGCGCTGATGATGGCGGCGGTCTTGCCTGAATATTTTTCATAAAAAGGTGTGAATGACGGTTTATGTCCGGGACTCCACGGCCAGATGCGGTTCGGAGGATTCTTCAGATTTTTGCACAAAGGGTGAGATGACAGGAAGTTGGCGGCGCGGTGTTCCAGTTCCTCGATAAAAGCGATGGTATGTTTGACCTCGGCGCTATTGTCGAGGGCTTTAAGTTTAAGGTCGCGGACGTGCTCGCCCTGGGATGAATCCGGCTTGGAATAGTCGATATTCGCCGAAAACTCATTACCATGCAGCACCAGCAGATTGCGGTAACTCACTCCGGGGTAAAAAGTCGCGCGGCTGTCTCCAAACTGTTCCTGAAGCTCTTTCATGAGCTGAGAGGATATTTTATTATCGATATGTCCGGCGGAATAATCCACCAGAATACCGTTTTCATCAACATGTACCAGATTACAACGCCAGGCAATGTCATCCGCTTTCAGGTCAATATGCTGGCTTACCGCCTCGATCGGGCCGCGGCCGGGATAAAAGCGAGCCAGGCTGTAACCCAGTACGGACATATTCGCGGCGTCCGACGAAGTCGGAAAGCCCTCGGGCAGTGACAAAAAAGTGCCACTGGCTCCGTTTTTAGCGATACTATCCATATCCGGAGTATCAACCGCCTCCAGCGGAGTCAGGCCGTTCAATTCGCTTATACCCTCGTCAGCCATACCATCCGCCAGAAAAATCACTGCCTTACCCATAATAAACTGTTTCTCCATATTCCATGTATTTTATTATTCAATGTAAAATGTAAGCATTTAGTGCATTTGTCAACGTCATTTCAGCAAAAAACGTTATATTCTGTCATGTCAAAACTGACGTCAGACGTGACCGTTTAATCGTAGAACTGTTGTGTTTTATAAAGAATCAGTTGAAAATTGAAAAACCAAACGCAGACCCTCCCAAGACCTCAAGAACATTTTGTTTGTCAAAGGAGGGGGAGTGCAATAAGTCAAACACCCCTCAGCACTGAAGCGTGTTCTCAACCACAACGTAAACCTTTCCACATATAGGTATTCGACGCATGATGCTGCTGACCATAGTAGTGCGATCAAAACCCAACATGCCTTATTCAAGCATATATTGCAAATTAGTTGATGGTGTTAAAATGACAGATTTACATTTTCTGATCGAGATTTTTGCCGGTCATAGCATGCTCCAGACCGGGTACCGCCAGCGACATCTCCCGAATGTAATCGTCTTTGCTGACACGCGGATCGCGCCGGGCGACTTGGGCAAATTCAATAAATTTTCGTAATTGCACTGGATCATACTCGCTGCCATTGCGCTTGATAACGCCTATATGCGGTAAAAAATCCAGATCTACTTTTTCATCGGAAGTGAAAAATTCCTCATAGGATTTTTCGCCATCGGTATCGGCAGGCAAAAAACAGCAAGGCCATTTTTTTTGCTCTATCAACTCGCCCGCCCGTGCTCGTGCCTCGCTTTCCGAAGCACACAATTCGACCTTGTAGCCCAAGGAATCCAATAACATCATGGCTATTTCCGCAAAAGTCTTTTCGTCCTTGCCCGATGACATTTTCGGAAAGAACACATCGCGATTCTCCCCGCACATACACGACAGCACGCACAATTCGCCCGCCTCACGGTGGGAGATGAAATAACGCCTTATGTCCGACGGCGCCTCCAGAGGCTGACGCTTGGCAATACGTTCCAGAAATCCATAGGGCAAACTGCCGTCAGAAAACGCCACATTGGCGAATCTGGCAGTTGAAAATTCCTGTCTGTCGGAATGCTCCAGCAATACTTGTTCCATCAACATCTTGCTGGCACCCATCAGATTAGCGGGATTTGCCGCCTTGTCTGACGACACCGAGAACACTTTTTTAAATTTATAAGGATTACTCTCAAGAAATTCGTGCATGAACAATACATTGGTATCGATCATACGCGCCAGGCAATAGACATTTTTCTCGGAGCGCACATGTTTGAGTGCGGCAAGATTGAAAAAATAATCGAAATTCTCCTGTTCCGCGAAAAACCGCCCGAACTCGATACTGCCCATACCTATAGGCATAGTGGAAAAGTCCTCCGGCAACTTCACGTCTCCATCCGAACGTAATTCACGTACCAGCTCGACCAGATTGTTTTCACTCAGGTCAATCAGAGTAAGTCCGGCGGGATTGAAGCGCAACAAGGTCTTCACTACCGACGAGCCGATGGAGCCGGCGGCTCCGACTATAGCGATTCTACTGCCGGCTATCCTGTCATTAAGGACTTCCGACTTCGCCTCGATATCAGATTCAAACATTGACACACGCCTGCCGGTGGCGATATATTCGTATTGCAAATTCATATATGGCATATCTCCCGCGTAGTTCCTGCCCTTTTCCCTTTTGTTATAATAACTCTTTTCGGCCGCTAGTCAAACTAATTTAATCTTATTCCCCATAAAACGCAACGGAATATAATTAAATGCCACCGCCCAAAGGGGGGACAACAATTAACCCGTGGAAGAGTTATTGAAAATTAACCTTCTGCGGGTGAAATTTGTGGCTCAGGCGTTTCTTCTGGAGCTGGCTCGCCGTTTTCTGTGGGTTCTTCGGCAGGAGTTGTTATGGTCTTTCCCACCGTCTCTTTGATTTTGCGGATATAGCGGTTAAGAGCGGTATTACGGTATTCCTGATACTTTTCTATCGTCTTCTGTTCCTGGGCATTGATACGGGACGGGTCAGAGGAGATGAGTTTATCCGATTTCATTATCTGCACAAAATTCCATTCCAGAGAAGGTATAGGGGCATAGGAAAAAGTGTATTTTTCACCGTCTATGATCTTGTCTACCTGACGTTCTCCGGCGGCTTTCATTTCCTCCAATACATCGTTATACAGGAAAGACCGCAAGGCATTAACCTTGCGGGTGGCTCCGGTCAGGCTTGAATAGTCGCTATATATGGACGACACCACCACCTGACCGTTTTCATTGATAATATATTTTTCTATGCCTTCCTGGAAGCTTATATGATACATGAGCCTGCGGATAATATATTTGAAATCCATATCCACTCCGGCCACTCCGAGCATCTGCCCGCTTCCATTGACAAGCGGGGTGGCACAGGGCAGCATCATTTCACCGTTGGTACTGAGATATGATCTGCCCCAGACGATATTGCGCGAACTGACCGCGCGACTGTACCAGTCCCAGGAGAGCAAATCCCCCTCAAAACGGATGTCGCCGCTGCCGGGATAAGTTACAAACAAACCGTTTTCCAGCACCACAAACAGTCTTTTCGCGGCTACGCCCTCGTTAAGCATCAGTTCCAGCAGTGCCTCGCGGTTGCCGGAAGTCAGCGGCATATCCGGTTCGCTTTGCAGAATTACGCTTTGAGATAAGCCGCGCAATTTATAGATTTTACGTATATCTTTCTCGAGAACTTTTGGGTTAACTCTTTTAACAGCATAATAAACAGGGTAATTCAGGCTTATCAGGCCGGCGTAAGCTTTAGAGTAACGCAAGTCGTTCGGCTGAGTCGATTTTTTACGAAAATCCTCAAGACTGTAAATCTTCCCCTTGTACTTGTCCTCAAACTGGTTATCCAGCACGAACACTAAGTTTGATGAATAAGACCGCAACAGATTCTGAATATGCATGAAATACTTTTCTATATCGTTTGCCTGCGCCTCGGTCGAGTTCTGAAAGCGGATATAACGCAGTATCTTAAAGCCCGCTTCGTCCCCGGCTTTTGCCTCGCGATAAAAACTGAACGCGGTCAACCCTGCCATCATCAACAGCAGTATAGACAAAAAGCCAAACGATTTCACGCGATTATGATACATTCTGCGGGCAATCTTTTGCAGTGGAGTATCCGGGCGTGCCAGAACCTCTTCATGAAACATGAAGCGACGGACGTCTTCGGCCAGATCTTCTACTCCCTGATAACGGTCGCACGGGTGATGCGCCATGGATTTATGTATAATAGCCTTGAGTCCAGGCTGCACTTTAAGTTCGCGCTTGTAATGTTCCACCGGCTCGAACTTACCCATTCGAATGTTGGTGATTATATCCTGAACGCTCTCGCCATCGACGGCGCGTTTAAGCGTAACCAATTCATATAGAATCATGCCCAGCGAGAAAATATCGCTGAGGCGTCCGGTTTTGCCGCTGGCGAGTGTCTCCGGCGACAAGTACGCCGGAGTACCCTCAATCGTTCCAGTAGAAGCGATCCCGGGAGCCGCCGCGGTACCCCAATCCATGATATAAAGTTCGCCATAAGAGCCGATCATAATGTTTTCCGGCTTAAGGTCGCAGTGAATGACCTCCCGGCTGTGGCTGTATTCCACCGCCTGACATATCTTGATAAAATATTCAAGGCGGTGCCGGAGGGATTTACGTTCCATCGGCTGAGTTACACGACTGAGGTTATATTTCACTTTCAGGCGGACAAGATAATCTTTAAGAGTCAGACCATCGATAAACTTCATCGCCAGATGCAAGCCTTTCTCAGTATCGGAATCAAGACTGTACAAGGGTACAATCGCCGGATGGTCAAGCTGGGCATTGAGCTTCGCCTCGGAAATGAATCTCTTTACCGATATTTCATCATCGCGATATTCCTGTCGCAATGATTTTATAATCACCACCCGATCCAAGGTACGGTCTTTAGCTTTATATATGATCCCGAAACCACCTTCGGCATATTTTTCCAGAAACTTGTAACGCCGGTTGACGTCATTGAGCTTTGAACGGAATTCCGGCGAATCTCCGGCGTCAACCTCAAGCCTTTCGCCCTGAGTACCGGAACCGGTATCGGCGGCGGACGCCAAATCTCCGTCCATAGCTTTTTCCCATTCGGTGTCTATCTGCTCACGTTCGTAAACAGATATACGCCTGGTAGCTTCCATGTCTTCAGGTTCATTCAAGTTTCTAACAGTACGATCATTATCTTTTGTCATCAGTTTCCGTGTTCCGCTAAACTTTCTCTTTTCCATTAATATAAACCATATACGTTATTTTCAATAAGAGCATTTGCCAAAAATTCATTTTTAGTGCATCCTTGAGAAATAAAATCATAAAAAATATGAACATTCAAGATTGACTTTTAAATAATTAGGAATTATTATTAATTTTATTGAAGTATAACGGGGGGTCTTCCCTATTTGTTTTCAAGATATCAAATCTAACAGGAGAAAGAACATGGCATCTGTAAAAGGAACTCAGACAGAAAAGAATCTGCTGGCGTCATTCGCGGGCGAATCTCAGGCAAGAACAAGATACACTTATTTCGCGTCAGTGGCGAAAAAAGAAGGTTACGAACAGATATCCGCGCTGTTCCTCGAAACCGCCGACAATGAAAAAGAACATGCAAAACGTTTCTTTAACTTTCTCGAAGGCGGCGACCTGGAAATAACCGCCACTTATCCTGCAGGAATCATCGGCACTACCATTGAGAACCTGAAAGCTGCGGCTATGGGGGAAAATGAAGAGCACACGGTGCTGTATCCACAAGCGGCCGATATCGCTGATAAAGAAGGCTTTCCGCAGATCGCCACCTGTTTTCGCAAGATCGCCACGGTCGAGCAGGAACATGAACAACGCTACCTCAAGCTGCTGAAAAACATTGAGACTAATCAGGTATTCGAAAAAGACACAGTACAGAGATGGAAGTGTAGAAACTGCGGATACGTCCACGAAGCCAAAGGCGCACCGGTAAAGTGTCCGACCTGCCTGCACCCGCAGAGCTATTTTGAGATCAAAGAAAGTAATTATTAATAAAAAAATCTGCCGGCGCCGATAAGATTTCCTGTCGACGCCGGCAAGCAAAAAAAAGCATTGAATTATTTCTGGTACAGATTGACCTGAACCCTGTGTTCAGGTTCGCATACGCTTCACGTGTTTGTGATTGACATCACAACCCATTTTCTGCAATGCCACTGCGGGCTCTAGGTACTCCGCAAAAGGACATTTCCATATACATTTTGTCCAACTCTTCTTTTAAAACCGCGTCTTTACACTGATAATAACTGGATTGAAGCACCTCAAGCAACGCCAGTTAACAATTTACCGACAAATCCGATTCGGCTACTTCTACAAGTTTTTCCGCTTCTAAAGAGGTAATTCTCTCTCTTTTTTAGCAGAAAATCATTTTCCACATTAAGCTGACCAATGTTAATTTACTGTCAGATTCGGAATAAATGCGACAATATAACGATTGCAAAATTCCGGAAGCAATGCATATTATGTATCATACATCAGAACTTTGACATCAGGGGAGCAGTAAAATGAGATTTAAATTTGCGCATAACAATCTGAATGTGTTGGATTTGGACAAAAGCCTGGCTTTTTACAAGGAAGCTCTCGGCTTAAAAGAGACCCGTCGCAAGAAAGCCGAAGACGGAAGTTTTATTCTTATATATCTTGGCGACAATGAGACTTCACACTTGCTGGAACTTACCTGGCTCAGAGATATGGATCGTCCTTACGAGCTTGGTGACAATGAAATCCATCTCGCGTTTACTACCGATGACTATGCGGCGGCTTACGAAAAACATAAGCAGATGGGTTGCATATGCTACGAAAATCCTGACATGGGCATTTATTTCATCGCCGACCCGGATGGTTACTGGCTTGAAATAGTCCCCGAAAAATAACTGGAGACACTAAAAAATGAGTGCAATGTCTGATCTTGGAATAGTTATCGCCGCCGGTGGCTCAAGCAGCAGATATGGCGGAGCCAATAAACTTTTTGATAAAATAGACGGTATTCCGGTATTTATCTTTTCAATCGCCGACTTCGCCTGCCTGTGCCTGCCGGATTCAATGGTACTGGTTACACCGGAAGCGGAAATAGAAGAATTTCGCCGCTACCTAAATCAATACCTGCCGCACTTGGATATAAAAGTCGTCCCCGGAGGTCCAACCCGCTGCCATTCGGTCAGAAATGGTCTCAATGCTTTGCCCGAACGTATCGAATACGTGGCGATACATGACGCGGCAAGACCGTTGGCGACGGCGGAAATACTCAAAAAATGCCTGGAGGAAGCCCGTAAATACGATGGAGCTATTGCCGGCCGGCCGCTTACCGACACCATAAAGAAGACCTCATCGGATCAAACCATCGCGGCCACCGTCTGTCGTGCCGACCTCTGGGGAGTGGAAACCCCGCAAGTCTTCCAGTTGAACAAGTTACGCAAGGCATACGATGCCGCCATAGACAATGAGATCAACTATACTGACGATGCCGGAGTAATGGAAGCCTGTGGTTATAAGCTCAAACTGGTACATTTCCCGCAGAGCAACCTTAAAATAACCTGGCCTGGAGACACCTCCGTGGCGGAAGCGATCATCCGCCACCAGCGTTCCGGCATATGCCGCAACTAAGGAAATGGAACTGGCGGCGGCACGCAACGCTACAGGCTCTATTCCTGATAGATGGTGTTGGTATGATTACCTTGCATGTTTACTTTTTCAATTTTCAATTCTGGCTTTCTTTTCTTTACTGTCAAGATCGTCTTGACGGATAAAGAAAATCCATGTATTCTTAATGATAAGGGGGTTCGTACTAGAGATCATTAAGAGAGTTCCCGCAACAGTATTTGACTTGGAGGGAATGGGTATGTTTAATAAAGAGGCATTATGGAAAACGATACTGCTGATGGTCGGGGCATTTATCGTTGGAGCAGTAGTGTTTAAATTATCTTCGACCCCATCCGCCATAGAGCATGCCGTCGCCGGGGAAACGCAAGCCGTTATCTCGTGGACATGTTCCATGCATCCGCAAGTGAATCTGCCGCGTCCGGGTAAATGCCCAATTTGTTTTATGAATCTGATTCCGGCGAGTTCCGAATCAACAGCAAAAGACAATAATCGCGCCGCAGAACTCAGGCTTTCGCCCGAAGCTCAAATACTGGCAGAAGTCGAGACCGCACTAGTGGAGCGCAAAGCTGTAAGTAAAACCATTCGCATGTTCGGAGTGATTGATTATGATGAATCCAAAATCGCCCACATCACCGCGCGTATAGCCGGGCGAGTCGACAAGCTTTATGTGGATTTCACCGGAATGGCGGTGCGCAAAGGCGATCACATGGTGGAATATTACAGCCCGGATTTGTATGTGGCGCAGAAAGAACTGCTGCAATCCTCACAGGGGCTCAGTCATACTCAAGCTCATGGAACAAAAAATCATTCCGGCATGTCTGACTTGATTCCGTCCGGCGCGGATCCGGAACGCGCCAACCTCATGCGTTCCACCATAAGACGTCTGGAGTTGTGGGGATTGACCGAGGCCAATATAAGAAAGATACTCGCAACCGGTGAAGTAGTCGAGAATGTAACTTTATACGCTCCTATTTCCGGCATCGTCATACATAAAAACGTCGTCGAAGGCAAATATTTCAATATCGGTGACCGCTTGTTCACCATCGCGGACATGTCCAGCTTATGGATTTTGCTGGAAGCATACGAACCGGATATTCAATGGTTGCATTACGGTCAGAAAGTCGAGTTCACCACCGCATCTAGTCCTGGAGAAAAGTTTACAGGCACGATCTCATTTATTTCCCCCGTCCTTGATCCGGAAACCCGTACGGTCAAACTGAGGGTTGACGCTCCCAATCCCGATGGTAAACTCAAACCCTCCATGTTTGTAGACGCCACCGTTTACGCGGAGATGACCCATAACGGCAGAATCGCTCCGCCTGACCTCACCGGTAAATGGATGTGCCCGATGCATCCGGTCATTGTAAAGGACGTTCCCGCCAAATGCGACATTTGTCATATGCCGCTGGAAACGACTGAATCCTTGGGCTACGTCAAACCCCGGACGACGGATTTGCCATTGGTCATTCCCACCACCGCCCCGCTGATAACCGGCAGAACCGCGGTGGTGTACCTTAGCGATAACCCCGGATACTATTATGGACGTGAAATCGTACTCGGTCCCCGGGTTGATAATTATTATGTGGTCGAGTCTGGATTAAAAGAGGGCGAACGCATTGTCATCAACGGTAATTTTAAGATCGACAGCGCGCTTCAGATACAAGCTCGCCCGAGCATGATGAACCCCGCTCGTGCCACCTCCGCGCCTAAGGATAAAACAGTAAGCACACGGAATTCCGCTCCGGTGCCCAAACCAGAGCAGAGCAAGGACATGAAAAGAAATCTAGATTTGATCTATTCCGGGTATTTCAGTATTCAGACCGCTCTTGCAAATGACGATATTGCCGCAACCGTGGCGGCGGCAAAACAGTTAAACGCTCAGTTGAAACATATGCACGCGGGCGGAATGTCCGATACTGGCACGATCGATTCTTCCGTCGCCATGATCGCCGCCGCCAATGAGCTGAACAAAGCTAGAGAGTCTTTTGAAAAACTCTCAATAGTGCTGTTTGCGTTGATAAAAAAATACGGTACCGCGGGGAATACGATTTATCAATTCTATTGCCCCATGGTATTTGATAACAAAGGCGCGTACTGGTTTCAGGATCATGCACAATTGACAAATCCCTATTTTGGCGCCGTTATGCTCCGGTGCGGAGAAAAGCTTGAAGAGATCACAAAATGAATGATAATAAAAGAAATACATCGCTCGAACCCGACAAAATGCCTATAGTGGAGACCTTTACAGACAAAATCATATTTTTCTGTATAAATAGTAAGTTCGTCTTGTCCGTCATCTCTTTGTTCATACTTGTCTGGGCGGTGATGGTCGCGCCTTTTGACTGGAACACCGGTATTCTTCCCCGCTTTCCTATGGCGGTGGACGCCATACCCGACATCGGGGAGAATCAGCAGATAGTATTCACCGAATGGCCGGGCAGGTCCCCCCAGGACGTTGAAGATCAAATATCCTATCCGTTAACTACGGCTTTGCTTGGAGTTCCCGGAGTAAAAACCATTCGCAGTTATTCAATGTTCGGCTTTTCCATGGTGTACATTCTTTTTGACGATTCCATTGAATTCTACTGGTCTCGCTCCAGAGTACTGGAAAAACTTAACAGTCTCCCGGCTAATTCTTTGCCGGAGAACGTCAGTCCCGCGCTGGGTCCTGACGCCACTGCGCTGGGTCAGGTTTACTGGTATACCATAGAAGGCAGAGACACCCGGGGTAAGCCCACCGGCGGTTGGGATCTGCATGAACTGCGAACGATACAGGATTGGCATGTACGTTATGCGCTCCAGAGCGTCGAGGGCGTAAGCGAAGTCGCCTCTGTTGGCGGCTTTGTGCAGGAATATCAGATTGATGTATCTCCGGGAGCTCTGAGAGCCCATCAGGTAAAATTGGAGGAGGTTTTCAACGCGGTGAAAAATTCGAATGCCGATGTCGGCGCCAGAACCATTGAAGTAAACAAAGTTGAATACGTCATTCGCGGCAGAGGCCTTATTCGAAGTCTGGAAGATATTGAAAACACCGTGATAAAAGTGGTTGATAGTACTCCGGTTTATATAAAAAATGTGGCGAATATTGTCCTGGGTCCGGCGTTGCGCCGTGGCGCTTTGGACAAAAACGGATCCGAAGCCACCGGTGGCGTAGTAGTAGTACGATATGGCGACAATCCCATGACCGCCATAAAACGCATCGAAAAGAAAATAGTTGAGATTGCTCCGGGAATGGCTGAAAAAGTATTGATCGATTACCATAAAACCATCCCTGCCGAAGTGCGTGAGTTCGCCCGCAAGCATGACTTCAACGCATATACAGACGGCGGCAAAACTAATCAGCAAGCGTGGATGAAATTTTTAAAACAAACTGCGCGTAACCAATGGCCGGAATGGGTGACACTGAGCAAAGCCACAGTTGTACCGTTCTATAACAGAACCTCATTGATAAATGAGACGCTCGGGACATTGAACAAAGCCCTGATCGAGGAAATACTAGTTACCGTCATTGTTATACTCATATTGCTGATGCACTTCCGCAGCTCGCTCGTTATTTCTCTGGCTCTGCCGGTATCTGTGCTGATGTGCTTTATCGCGATGAAGACATTCCGTATCGACGCCAATATCGTGGCTCTTTCAGGCATAGCCATAGCCATCGGCACAATAGTGGATATGAGCATCATCGTTTGTGAAAACATCATCCGCCACTTAAACATGCTCAAAGCGGAGGAAAAACCTCTGTACGCGGTGTATAACGCGACCAGAGAAGTGAGCGGCGCGGTTATTACCGCCGTACTCACTACAATAGTCAGTTTCCTGCCGGTATTTACCATGATAGGCCCGGAAGGTAAGCTATTCAAACCGCTGGCATTTACAAACGTTTTCGCTCTGACGGCGGCGATTCTTATCGCCTTGACGATCGTCCCGGCACTGGCACATTTTTTGTTTTCAATCAATATCAAAGCCGGAATTTTCAAACTTGCGGTACTGATTGTTACCGCTATCTCCGGCATTGCCGTGGCAATTTCTATATCATGGTGGGCGGGCACTTTTATAATTGCTTTCGCGCTATTCCATATGCCGGGAGATAAAATACCCGTAAAGCTTAAAACATATATATACAGAGCCGTAAACATCGCCGCAGCGTTTATTGTCCTAGTCATCCTTGCCCGACACTGGCAACCGCTGGGACAAGGTGCTGGATTCGCCGGGAATTTACTGGTTGCGGCTGTGCCCATTGCCGGATTACTGATGTTTTTCATGGTGTTTAGGGTCGTTTATACCCCGTTGTTGCGCTGGATGCTTTATCACAAGCTGGTATTTATGATATTGCCGTTAGCAATAATATTGGCAGGGGTGTGCGTATGGCTGGGCTTTGGCAGAGTGTTCGGCTGGATGCCTGACGTGATAAAATCAAG
>JAFGXT010000240.1 GCA_016936495.1 Victivallales bacterium | reverse complement strand
ATACGCAGTGTATGGATCGCGGTACTCATGTGCCTGCTGGCTTCGACCGCCAGTACATCGTCGATAGCCGTACCACTCCTGCGTGAAACAAACGACGCCGAATTTACCGGCGCGGCGGTAAGTATATTAAACTTCGGTTGTTATATTACCGTCGCGCTCTTCGGTAACGCGGTGGGATTGCTGATGAATCTATTCCCGCCCGAGCACCACGACGGGATAATGGTATACGGAGCAAACTCTTATCTGGCGGTATTCGGCACGATGCTGGGATTTTCAATAATCGTCGTCTGGAGCTCTTTCCGTCTAAGGGAAACCAGAGGACAAAACCTGGCCGACACAACATTTTAACACGGGCTTCCTGATGGATGATGCTGTGTTTTTATGAATCCGTCATGCGTACAATTTTGACCTCCTCGGGGGCGTTGACTTTGATGTCAAAAGAGCCGTTCGATGATTTTTTCGCAGATACTTCGATTACGCCATAAGGCGTTGGCATCGTGCCGTTCAACCAGTCAAGTCCGGCAAGACACGGCTTGACCATAGCAGTCTTGAATCCAGGTTCAAGGGGTGTTATTCCCAGCAGATGCTCACTCAGCCAGGCGGTCGGACCTCCGGCCCAACCATGGCATAGACTGTGGCGCAGGCTCTTATAACAATAGTTGCCAAAATCGGCGTGAATGTCTTTTTTGCCCGGAACTGGCAGTTGATCTATACCGAACGCGTTACGTGTCCAGTCCAGATCGAAGTCCTCCCAGAAACTGGTCGCACCGAAATCCAACATTCCGCCCCAGTAGCGGCGGATGACTTCCAATGCTCCGGCGTAGTCGCCTGCCAGCGCTCTTGCCTGAAGCACATAATAGCCGTAAAAGGTACTGATGCCGGAATACGGATTTACCGCCAGCACATCGCGATTTATTTTGACCGGATCGCACAGACCGGATATCGCCATCAGCGCACCGGCCTGTTTACCCTGTGCCGGGTCAGGGCAATATGTTTTCATACGTTGGGCGTTTCCGGCGCAGAGGCGGGCGGTGGTCTCATCATTCAGGATACGGCAGATTTTTTCCGCCGCTGAAAATGCCCATATCATCAGGGCATGAAGTCCGGCGTGCTTGACCGGTTCGTTGTCATTGGACGGCCAGTCGAGGAAGCGGCGTCCGTCAAATTGTTCCGAGCCGTTCGCGCCGATGTACTCGCCAAGATGTTTTACAATCGAGCATACGCGATCATGCTGGGAGCGCAGATATTCAAAATCGCCGCGCGCCATATACCAGTCGTAATGGGAAATTATCCACCACATGGAATAAGAGCTGATTCCGTTCATGAATTCGTGTTCAGGGGTACGGTCGCGGATATAATCCAGACTGGAATTAATACAATCCACATCGTCGAAGACCGCTGCGGCAATACGTATTTCCGGGTGCATGTCGCCCATCCATACCAACCGGTCGCGTTTGACGCCGTCATAAATGTAATCCTGCATATTCAGGTGTACGGTATAAGCGCCGGTCTTCCATATGCGGTTGAGACGTTCGTCACTGGAATTGAACGAACCGGCATAGGATAAGTCGCGGAATATTGCTACCGCTTGAATATTAAGCAGTTCAAGATTGTGATCAAGCTCATCGGCAACGTCTATCCGGACAAAGCGGAAACCGGTGTTGCCGATTTCGTTGTGAGACATCGGCGCCAGATCGAACATAGTGTCGTGCATCGCGTGATCGTTTACTGGAGTTCCCATCGCTTCACTGACGGATTCGCCAAAGCGGACGCGTACTCGTCCTTGCGAAGACGCTACTATCCTGATTCCGCCGTTGAGCTCGACGCCGAAGTCCAGCAGCAGAAAAGACCCCGGACGCATCACGCATGGTTGGGGTCTGTAATGTACATAGCACTGAATCTCCATTGTATCCAAGAGCATCTTTAAATTGACGGGTTTCAGTTCTCCGTCAGAACAGTCTACTATCCTTACGGGCGGAATGTATTTGCGAACTCGTGGGTCTGTTGCCGCGCCACGGTAGTTCAAGGTAGCGCCCGGTATGCCACTGATAATATCGTCGATAATCATATTAACTTTCCTTGGTTTTATTTGATTCATAGTTATTATGTCCTGTTTTTTGATTAAAAACCTTGATTATATGATTATTAAAGAGTATTTTTTAATCAAAAGTGGAGTTTTTATATGAGTACAGGCAATCAAAGGTTCGAACCGGTGCTGACTTTGCCTGTCGGACGTCTTTGCGAATCCGGCTTACTGGTGATGGATTACCGGCAGCCTTTCGACGTGATCCACAGTCATGATTTTTACGAGTTGGTACTCGTGCGTAACGGCCTTGGGTTGCACGTGCTTCGCGATGGTAAGTACGCGATCCGGCGCGGTGATATATTTCTAGTTAGACCGGGGCAGGCTCATACTTACGAGGATGTGAAAAATCTGGACATCGTCAATATCCTGTTCCTGCCGGATAAGTTGAAATTGCAGTTTGACGATTTGCCTGACACCGCCGGATATTACAGTTTGTTTGAGGCTGGTCCACGTCTGTCCAGACGTTATCGCAGTCAGAGCCCTTTGTCGTTGAACGACGCTCAGTTGAAGCTGGCCGAAGAGATCATCATGGAGATACAACTGGAGCAGAAGCGCAAGGCGCCGGGGCATGAATACTTTCGCAAAGTGGCGTTTATGCGTTTGATCGGGATGTTGTGCAGGGCGTTTTCGGACAAGGATAACTCCTCGTCCGAAGAGCTTGCCGGCATCAGCCGGATCATACGTTATTTTGAACAGCATTACCCGCATTGTATCAAATTGGAGGATCTATGTCCGGTCTGCGGTAAATCGGTAAGTACGATAGTTCGATTGTTCCGTGAGGGGCTGGGTCGCAGTCCGATAGAATATTTGATAGCGCTCCGGCTGGAAAAAGCGGCGGTAAAACTGGCGGAAAGTGACGCGTCAATAACAGAAATAGCCAGTGCGGTGGGCTTTGAAGACAGTAACTATTTTTCTAAGATGTTCCGGCGCAAATACGGCGTTCCACCTCGCACGTACCGCAAAAACTGCGGTTGAAGCGTTTGGGATTTCCTTGCCCGGTGAGCTTGTAAATAAACGGGAGCGACGTTAATATATGTATAGACGTAAAAACTTACACTGACGGAGCGACAGGTGCGCTATAATTATGATATACAGCTTGATCTTCACGGTTATCGGGTCGATGAAGCCATCGCGGCGATAGAACGGGTGCTGTACAGTCCGCATCACCAGAGCATCATGGTAATACACGGTCATGGAACAGGGGCGTTGAAACGGGCGATCAGAGACTTTGTCAAGCGCAATACCTATGTCTCGGAATATCATTTCGGCGAGGATTTGAACATCCCCGGCGGCGACGCCGTTACTGTAATATATACATAATTCAAGGAGGATATATGGCATTCAAGGGAGTTATTTTCGATATGGACGGTACTTTGACCGTGCCGATAATAGATTTTCAAAAAATGCGCGATGACCTGGGCATACCCTCCGGGGACATAGCGAAGATACTTAACTCCTGGCCGGAAGCTGAACGGCGTCGCGGCTGGGAAATAGTTGAAGAATATGAGTGCTCACTGGCGGAGCAGAATCGTTTACATCCGGGCGTGGTGGAAGCGTTTGAAAAATTTGAGGAACAAGGCATACGCATCGCTATTCTCACCCGTAATTCATCGCGTAGTGTGGAGATGTTTCTGAAAAAGTTCGGTTTAAAAGTTGATATGTACCTGAGCCGCGATTTTGAATACATAAAACCCGCGCCCGAACCGGTACTTCATATCATTGAAAAATGGGGATTTAAGCCGGAGGAATGCATCATAGTAGGCGATTACATTCATGATATAGATTGCGGCAAAGCGGCGGGCATATTCACCTGTTTCTTCCGTAACGATGGACATGAATCTTTTGAAGAACACGCCCATTTTTGTGCCGGAACCTATCAGGAACTCGAAAGGATCGTACTCTCTTGAAAGGCAAATTTCTACTGAAAATATACGAAGAGTTGTTGCGCGTCTACGGGCATCAGCACTGGTGGCCGGGGGATACCCCCTGGGAAATATGCGTCGGCGCGGTATTGACCCAGAACACCAGCTGGACAAATGTGGAAAAAGCCATTGCACGGCTGAAAACCGCCAACGCGCTTAAACCGGACGCCGTTTTGCGTCTCTCCCGCGCGGAGCTCGAAGACGCGCTCATGCCCTCCGGCTTCTTCCGCATAAAAGCCGATCGTCTCCTGAAAGTTACCCGCTGGTGGCTCGGCAATGTAATTGATGATAAACCGCTTTGGCAGGGCAGAACTCCGGCGGAATTCAGACGCGATTTGCTTTGCGTCCATGGTGTGGGCCCTGAAACCGCCGATTCCATCATGCTCTATTGTTTCCAGCAACCCTTTTTTGTAATAGACGCTTATACCCGTAGAATATTCTCACGCCACTTCCAGCTTGAAGAAAAAATGGATTACCACCACCTGCAAAGTATATTCATGGATAATTTGCCCGCTGATCACCAATTATTTAACGAATATCACGCTCTGATCGTCAAAGCCGCTAAAGAACACTGCCGGAAAAATCAGTGTCTGGAGGGCTGTCCGCTGTGTCGGATGATTGAAAAACAATCGCAAATCCGCCCCACCAGTTGATTTAGCGCCTTAAACGGTTACATTAACAGCATTAAGTTGTAAGCAAAATAGAGGGTTCTGATTTGAAACTCGATCCGGTAACACAGGAATTTGTCAACAACAACGCCAAGGACTGTTCAAATGTCCCGATGACGTTAAGGCAGATACTGTTGCATCTTTGTGGAGCCGTGTTTATTACTTTGTTGCTGTTCTACCGTTGGGATTACTTTTTGTTTGCCGTAACGGTATTCTTGTCATTCTGGTATTTGAGTTCGGCGTTTTTTAAGGTTGGCGCGGCGACGGCGTCTTTGTCCGGCGTGGGCGAAAAGCGTCCGGATAGTGCCGAAATTGGCGCTATAAAAGACGAAGACCTGCCCATATATACCATTCTTTTGCCTCTGTACAAGGAAGCGAATATTGCCGGAAAGATAATAAAGAATATGGAACAGCTGGATTATCCGTCTGACAAGCTCGATATAAAACTGTTGCTGGAGGCGGATGACGACGCCACTCGCCAGGCGGTTTTAAACTGTAACCTGCCCGCACATTATGAACTCATAATCATACCGGATTTTCAGCCCAAAACCAAACCCCGCGCCTGCAATTTCGGGTTGAAACAGGCTCGCGGCGAGTTCTGCGTCATTTATGATGCCGAAGACCGTCCCGACCCCGACCAGTTGAAAAAGGCGGTGACGGTATTCTCCGGCTCAGACGAGCACCTGGCATGTGTTCAGGCAAAACTTAATTATTATAATTCCAATCAAAATCTGCTGACCCGGCTGTTTACCATCGAATACAGCACCACTTTTGATCTGATGCTCCCCGGTATGTCCGCCTTTAAACTGCCCCTGCCGCTGGGCGGCACTTCCAACCACTTCCGTACCGGAGTTCTCCGGCAGACCGGCGGTTGGGATCCCTTTAACGTAACCGAAGACTGCGACCTGGGTATACGTATCTATAAATAT
The DNA here is from genome assembly GCA_016936495.1 of Victivallales bacterium. GTDB lineage: Bacteria > Verrucomicrobiota > Lentisphaeria > Victivallales > SZUA-371 > JAFGXT01. The sequence goes on along the minus strand of JAFGXT010000240.1, from coordinate 27,604 downwards.
GGCTACAAAACCACTGTGGTGGATTCCACCACCTGGGAGGAAGCCAATTCCGAATGGTGGAACTGGATACGACAGCGTTCGCGTTGGGTCAAGGGATTCATTCAGACACATTTTACCCATATGCGGCACCCCTTGCGGACGCTGAAGGGACTGGGCTTATGGGGTATGTTCGGCTTTTACCTGAGCGTCGGAGCAAGTTCCTTTATGATGCTGATAAATGTGTTTTACTGGATAGTGGCGGCGGCGTATATACTGCTGCTGGCTCACGGTGTTCACTACGGTTTGCATCTGGCGGAAATGGTGAGGGGGCCGCATGAACACTTGTCATATACTGGTTTCGAGCTGGGAAGTTTTTATTTCAAGGCATGGCCTTTGTTCTATTATGGCGCGGGGGAAAGCGTCTTCTGGTCGAGGCTGTCTATTGCTTTTTTTTGCGTCAGCATGACTTTGCTGGTTGTGAATTTTATGCTGTTGGGTATTCATGCGCTTGCGTGTGCCAGACGTAAACGTTATGATTTGCTGCCTTATGTGTTGCTCATGCCTTTCTACTGGGTGATGATCTCAGTAGGCGCGTGGAAAGGTTTTCTGCAATTCTTCACCAAACCTTTTTACTGGGAAAAAACAATTCACGGACTTGACGAAACGGGCATCGCGGACAATAATGAACTGAGTAAACCTCAATGTCCGGAAACCGTACCGGATTCGGAAAATTAAAATGCAAAGGGGAATCTTTATGTGTGTAAAAAGTCATAAGTGTCACAGCTTCACACTTATAGAACTCCTGGTTGTGATAGCTATCATATCAATTCTTGCAGGAATGATTATGCCTGCAATCAATCAGGCTCTGGAAAAAGCAAAAGATACTGCATGCGTCAATAACCTCAAACAGTTCAGCGTTGCCATCCATAGTTATCAGATAGATTACCGGGACCAGTATCCTCCCTGGATATCCACTTTGTTCCCTGATTATTCCGGCAGTAAAGGTATTTACCATTGCCGTAAAGACCGCAATCCCGCCACCAGCGAGCCGGAGGATTGGGTTATTCCGTGGGGAAAAGAAGGAGCCGAATATAAGTATTCTGAAGCCTTTGACCGTCCGGGAAGCCGGAGTTTGTTAAACATTCAAACTGGAGTCAATGCGCTTATGCCCAATAGCGATGTAACTAAGATCAGTTACTTCTATGAGTTCACCGCAGCACCATGTACTTTTAAATACGAGGGAGCCAGTCTGGACAGCATCCCCGAAACCTGGGGCGAAGTGAAAGTAAATGAGATGAAAAGCGGTCAGCTCACTTATTCCGGAGTAAAATATCAGTTAAGTTATTTTCCAATCATACGCTGCATATGGCACGTCAAGGAGAACAAATACGAACCGGTGTTAAACCTGTCCGTGGCTGGCAATGTATTCAAAAGCAACCGCGAATGGGAAACCGGCTACTGGGACTTCTAAAGCGGCTTGATCATTTTACTCATCGACGGCATAGCCCTGTTCTTTGTATTCCTGAAGCTTATAGGTGAGCTTCCTGCGGCTTACGCCCAGGACACGGGCGGCTTCAGAACGGTTCCAGTCACTGTCACGCAAAGCTTTAAGAATCGCGTCCCGTTCAATATCCTCCATTTTGTTTGGGACAATTTCGCTGCCTGCAACAGCAGGCTTGCCGGAAGCGTTTGCCGATGCCTGTAATCTGCGCGGAAGATGTTCGGGCAGAATTATTTCTCCGCGTGACAAAAGCACGGCGCGTTCAATCGCGTTGCGCAATTCCCTGACGTTACCCTGCCAGGTGGAGTTTTCGATAATCTCTGAAGCCCCAGGCGAAAAACGCACCTTCTGATATCCCAACTCTCCGGCAAAGCGCAACGCCAGCGGTAATATATCCGCCCGGCGTTCCCGCAACGGCGGCAGGTATACATCAAACACATTCAGGCGATAAAACAGGTCTTCGCGAAAAGTTCCCGCCGCCACTTCCTTTTCCAGATCGCGATTGGTGGAGGCCAGAATCCTCACATCCGCTTTCTGTTCCGTGCTAGAGCCGACGCGAAAAAAGCTTCCGTCCTGAATAACCCTCAGGAGTTTTGCCTGGAGCGCCGGAGACATCTCGCCGATCTCGTCCAGCAGCAGAGTACCGCCGTCGGCTTCCTCGAATTTGCCGTGCCGGCGTGATTCCGCGCCGGTGAAAGCGCCCTTTTCGTGTCCGAATAGTTCACTTTCCAACAGGTTTTCCGGGATTGCCGCGCAATTGACTTTTATAAATTTCCGGGTATTCCGGGGACTCCAGTGATGAATCAAATCGGCGGCCACTTCTTTGCCGGTGCCGCTTTCTCCGGTAATGAGCACTCTGGAATCCGAAGGCGCCACCAGTGCTATTTCCCGGAGCACTTCTCGCATACGGGCGCTTCCGGCGACTATGCCCGGCGGCAGATCAGGTACTTCTATTTCCAAATTGGAACCGACTTTGGCATCCATCCCAAGTGTTGTACGTATAAGTCTAAGCAGTTCATTAAGATCCACCGGTTTTTCCAGATAATCCACCGCGCCGTCACGAATTGCGTTTACTGCTTCACGTATATCGGCATAAGCGGTTATCAGCAGTACCGGCACATTAAGTTGCCGTGTCCTGAGCTCCTGTTGAAATGCCAGTCCGCTCATACCTGGCATTCTTACATCTGACAGAATTATCCGTGGCTTTGCCGTCTCTATGAGTTCAAATGCTGCCAGCGGTGATTCGGCGGTATGGACTTTGAAGCCTTCGCCGCGCAGAAAGGATTCAAACAGACTGCGCTGTCCCGGATCGTCGTCCACCACTAGAATATTGATTTTATTTATATCATAATGCGCCATAATCAGTTCCCCTGTTGCTTTATACCTGTAACTCTGAATATGTTCTCTCCAGCGTCGGAATCAATTACTTCAATATTCCAGTCATGGGCTATTACTATCTGCTTTACCACCGTCAGACCCAGGCCGGTACCCTGAGCACTGGTGGTGTAGTAGGGACGGAATATTTCCTCACGCAGCTCAGGAGGAACTCCGGGGCCGGTATCGCGCACATCCAAAGCGAGCGTATGATCTGGATTTTGCGCCAGTACCACATGTATGACACCGCCACCGTCGACTACGCCCAGAGCGTTCAATATCAAATTGAACAATAATTGACGCAGCATTTCCCGGTCGGCAATGGCGATTAGTTCAGAACCTGAAAACATCATTTTCGCGTTTTTTTCGCTGGAGTCGTGTTCCAGCAGCCGGAACACATCTTCGACGATGTCTTTGAGCTTTACCGGAGATAACGAGGGTTGACGGGGTTTGGAATAATCAAGGAATTGGTTTAAGCGTCCGGTAACCCGGTCTACTTCCTCAATTATCTGAACCGCGGTGCCGGCTGTGTCTTCATCGGAGGTGCCGCGCTGGATCATTTGAGCAAGCCCGCGGATTATGTTCAATGGGTTTTTGGTTTCATGAACCAGACCCGCCGCCGCCATATTCTGATCTTTTAAATATTCGGCGGCATCCTGAGCATGGACGAGCCGAAGTTGAAGTGCGAACGATTTTTCGGCTATACGCAACGCGGCGGCAAGGGCTCCGCATGCGGTAAGGGCAATGAGGATTACAATTATTCTTACGTTTATATCTTTGCGGGACGCTTCTTTTACGCTGGCAATCGGCAAAGTAACGATAAAGGAATGGATGCCGCGCTGCTTTATCAGTTCGCTGATTTTTTTGCGGCTCATCTGGTGAAGACGTTCGTTTTTGCGCTGATCGGCCATATTCAGCAATTGTATGACGCCGCTGGTGGTTTGAATGGTCAGGGGTTTATTAATTAACAGGCGTTTCAGACGTTGTTTTTCTTTTTCATTGATTACGCCCGGCTTGAAAGCTGAGAAAAATGTATTCAACCGTTCTTCATCCAGCGCTTTACCATCCATCAAAGCGATGATCTTCTCCTGTCCGTCATCGCGGAGGATATGTTGTTGAATCCGGCGAAAATTGCGCAACTGGTTACGGCGCGGCGCGTGAGGAGGAGGAGACGCCGCGGCGTCAATGCCGGCGTCATCTTGATAAGAATCACCCAGAGCCACCAGATTAGTAAAGGTTGCAAAATCATTGCCCCAGTATTCATGTTTTCCGGCGAGTTTATCCATGTTTACTTTAAGCGGAGTGCCCAGCATAGCTCTGACCTGACCGGAAGAATTAAGCAACATTACCGATTCGAGATCGGTGGAGCTGACAAGTTCCTGAAGAGCGCGGTTCAAACGTTCCTGGTTCGGCTCGCTTCCACCCGCGCGTTGCGAGCGGATGACTACCGATACTGCTTCTGAAATATCTTTGGCTTTATTTCTGAGTTCGGAGCGGGCAAACTCCACCACTTCACGGTGCTCGTAATATTGCCATAAGCATATACCGCCCCATAAAAAAATCAGTATCAGATATGAATGTCGGCTCAATCGATTCTTTTTCATCTGCCGTTCCCGGTATAAATCAACAATCCAGCGTCCCGGTTAAGAATTTAACCGGGGTTGCGTCATTATTCAATACCGGAAACTCCGATCTTTATCAATACAGATGAGATTTCCAGTTATTATCCCAGGTTACTGATCTCACGCCAGTCCACAGGGAGGAATGCAGATCGATCTTTTTACGCTCCCTGGTAGCCATAGCGATCGGAACATGGGTGAAGGAATCATGCCAGTGCCCGATAACAGTGTCTGTACAACCCGAAAGCGCGGCATGAACAGCGTTCATCGCCAGCATCTGGCAGAATACGGCATCAGTACCATGTGCCGGCAGACTGCGGATCATATAGCTGGGGTCAAAGTATTTTACGTTAAGTTCCAGACCTTTTTTTGTAGCCCAGTCATCAAGTTGCTCATGCAAGTACATGCCGATATTATTGTGTAATTTATTGCCGGATTTATCTTTTTTAACGGAATCCTCGTTGAAGAGGTGCTGTCCGGCACCCTCGGCGGCGATTATCACCGCGTGCTTGCGGACGCGTAAACGTTTTTCCAGGCTGGTGAAGAGCTCATCCATGCTGAATTCCTCTTCGGGAATCAGGCAGTAGTTGATATGGGTGTTCGCCAGCGTGGCGTATGCGGCGATAAACCCGCTGTCCCTGCCCATTACACGGATAAGACCAATGCCGTTTGGAGCTCCCTTCGCCTCGTAATGAGCAGAAGTTATTACCGAATTGGTGGCGTACACCGCGGTCTCAAAGCCGAAAGTCTGATCCATGAAATTGATGTCGTTGTCAATGGTCTTGGGTATGCAGATGACGCTGATATTGAGTTTACGTTTTTCAATGACCTTGACTACGTCATGGGCGCAGCGCAATGTGCCGTCACCACCGATGCAGAACAGCAGATTGATATTCATGCGTTCGAGAGTGTCCGCCATGATATTTTCATCGATGCGTCCGCGGGATGAGCCAAGAATGGTACCGCCGGCCTCGTGTATGTCATCCACTAGATCAGGGGTGAGCATTATCGGTTCATAACCATATTCCGGGTTCAATCCCTGATAGCCGTATTTAATGCCGTAAACGATAGGCACTTTATAGCGTACCATCAGAGTGCGGGTCAGGCCTTTGATGACGTCATTTAGTCCGGGACACAATCCTCCGGCGGTGAGGATTGCGGCTTTTGACCACGATGGATCGTGATAGATTTTTGCGCGCGGTCCGGCTTTCTCAAAAGAGGTGAGCGTACCGGTTTTTTCCAGCTCTTGACGCAGTCTTGATGCATCCTTATGGTAGGCGATGGATGAGTTTTCACTTTCGAAATGTACATCTGCAAGCGGAGACTGTATAGTAGCCTTGCCCAGTTTTTTAATTTTGAAATCCAAATTTTCCATTATACTTATGATACTCCAGTATATTTATTGTTTATCAAAGACTTACATCTTTGTAACTTAATTGTTTAATTACTGTATTCAGATTATAAAAGACCACTGGAAAGCATCTTTTTCAACTTATTTCCGTTTTTTTTATAAAAGTTTAATATATGGAACAAAGCATAGAGGAAGCTGAATATGACGGGTTTACGAGCTGGTCGCGTGATTGATTCAGCTCTGATGATCTTGTACGGTTTATTAAGATGAGTCTTTACTTTTTGTTTTTATCGTCGTCTAGCAGGTGCTTTTGACGGCTTTTTCAGGCATGGTTTGAGTGTGGATACAGCGATTTTCGCTCCTTTGTTTTGGAGTAGATATGAAAAAACCCTCCCGGATGGGAGGGTTTGGAAATACGCTGAATTTGTTCGTGAACTATCAGTTTTTTTCGAACAGTTCGCGAATCTGCTTGCCGATGATCTCGACTTCGTGTTTGCCCAGGGTTTCACGTTTCGCCAGCAGGTTCTTGCAGCCGCTTTCGGCTTCAGCCATCCACTCGCGGGCGAATTTGCCGGTCTCAATCTCTTTCAGAGACTGCTTCATTCTTTCTTTTACGTCCGGAGTGATGATCTTCGGACCGTTGACGTATTCGCCCCACTCGGCGGTATTGGAGATTACGGAATTCATTTTCTGGATTCCGCCTTCGATTACCAGGTCAACAATCAGTTTTACTTCGTGTACGCATTCAAAATATGCCATTTCCGCTGGATATCCGGCTTCAACCAAAGTCTCAAAACCGTATTTCATCAGGTCTACCAGACCTCCGCAGAGAACGTTCTGCTCGCCGAACAGGTCTTCGTAGGTTTCCTGTTCGAATGTGCATTCCATTACGCCGGCGCGGGTGAGGCCTTCAGCTTTCGCCATTGCCAGGGCGATGTCACGGGCTTTGCCGCTTTTGTCCTGATGTACTGCGATAAGTCCCGGGCAGCCGAAGCCTTCCAGAAACGCCTTGCGTACTTCTGTTCCCGGACCTTTGGGGGCGACCATGATGATGTCCACGTTGCTCGGAGCCGGGATCATGCCGAAGATGATGCTGAAACCGTGTGAGCAGGACAGTACTTTGCCGTCGGTCATGTTGGCTTTGATGCTTTCTTCATAGACTTGCTTGTGTCTTTCGTCCGGCAGCAGGATGTGAATGACGTCAGCCTTGGCGGAAGCTGCTGCTACGTCCATTACTTCAAATCCGTCTTCTACCGCCATGTCCCAGGATGCGCCGGGGCGGGCGCCGATGATTACGTTTATACCGGAATCCCTCATGCTCAGGGCCTGATTGCGACCCTGGCTGCCGAATCCGATTACTGCAACAGTTTTTCCCTGCATTACGCTCATATCAGCGTCTTTGTCATGCAAAAGCTTTACCATTTTCATTCTCCTTTGAAACCGGGTTGTCCCCTGTTTCTGTTTATAATTATAAAGTATGGAATTTAATAAAAAGCTTTAACATAACGCCTTTCATTGAAAAATCAATATATAAATATGCCGATAAATCACTCTTCGGGGATTTATTTTTGCTTTTCAGCGTATAGATTACATCTTTTTAAATAATAGTTACAGCAAATCAGAGGAGTATTTATGTCGTTTGCCGGAGTTTTAATTATCGCCCTCGGCTTGGCTATGGATGCGTTTACCGTCGCGGTGGCGATGGGCGCCACTTTGCGTAAACAGTTTAAGCCATTTCATATATTTATGACCGCGGTCTTTTTCGGCGTGTTTCAGGCGGTGATGCCTTTGCTGGGCTGGCTGTGTGGTAAGTTGTTTGCGGGCTTTGTCAATTCGTATGGGCACTGGGTGGCGTTCGCCATGCTTGCAGGAATTGGAACCAAGATGATCTGGGAGGCGCTGAAGCGCGGCGACGATGAGGAAATCGGCGATTTTTGTTTTTATCATTTGACAGCTTTGGCGTTCGCCACCAGTATTGATGCCTTTGCTGTGGGCATTTCCTTTGCATGTATGATGACACCGGTAATGGCCCCGGCAATCAAGATCGGAGGAGTTACTTTTATACTTACTTTGATAGGTGGAGTCGCCGGAAAAGTATTCGGGCATATATTCGAAAACAAGTTTGAGTTTGCCGGTGGAGCGGTGTTGATACTGCTTGGATTTAAGATTTTGTTATTCGGGTAAAAAAAGGTGCCCTGCCGCCTGGGGGGAAGCAACAGGGCTTGGGAAGGGAATTAGGGAATCATGTATAACCAAGCTCCATTCAGGAGGATGATTCTATTTTATGTATCGCCGTAGCTGATACTTTTCTCAATCTCATTTTCGCGAATCTCAAAGAACCTGTCTTCGTTTTCATGTTTGGCTCTCGCTCTCGAATCGCTCTCGGAACTCCCATTCCTTATTAATATTGTAAGTATTCAACGTGGTTTTGTCAATAGTTTTTTTTGTTTTTATAATAAAATAATCGAAAAATATATTTTCGCTGTATAATTCTGCGTAAATTTGATTCATGTTGTTTGTTTTTTGCGGAAAATGCAAATTCATGCAAAAAGCATATTAATTCTGTAGGGATTGGTGGATGGTGGTGATTTTTTGAGCTGAGCTTTTTCCTGAGATGTATATTTATTGATGAAATGTTTTTTGCGGGAAAATTTTTGACGGGGTTGGAAATTATGCGTTTGAGGTGTTATTTTCTTCTCTATAGTTATATGTATTTATGAATGAGGTGAGAGATGATATTGTTTGTAGCTGATGATCATTATAATTCATGCCCTGGCAAGCAGGTATATGAGCAGATAAAGGATGGTTATGACATAAGATTTTATGAGAATGACTGGTCTGGATTCACTGATTTTGATTTGTCTGCTGAGTGTGATCTTTTGGTGTTGAACATGATAGCCGATACCTGCGGCAATGAGTTGCCTGGAGCTGAGGCTGAACAACAGTTGAAGAAGTATTGTGAGAACGGCGGCAATATTCTGTTGCTGCACGGTTCGAGCGCGGCGTTCTGGCATTGGGACTGGTGGCGGAAGATCGTAGGTCTGCGTTGGGTCAGAGGCAATGATCCAGACGGTGTGGAGGCATCCACTCACCCTAAGCGCCCGTATAAGGTCAAGGTTGCAAAAAACAGTCATCCTTTGTGCGCCAGGCTGGTGGATATGGATTTTCCGGCTGATGAAATATACATTAATTTACAGCAGACCTGTCCGGTTTCGATATTGATGGAGACTTTTACCGATGAGGGGACGTTTCCGCAGTGTTATGAGTGCGCCACTCCCTGGGGCGGGAAGATTATTGGATTTATTCCAGGGCATGACAGTGTAGTTACTACCGCTCCTGAACTTACAAGTAATGTCAGGACGTTGATAGATTATCTTTTGAAATATTAAAAAATGGAGTCTTATAGATGAAAGCCGCGTTTTTCGGCAGTGAAAGCCAGATTGATTATGTTTATGCCAATGGCAGACGGGAAAAAGTCGCCGGTACGTGCAAGCTCTATCCCGAAATTATTAACAACGATAATTTTGACGCGCATCTCGATGCTCTCAAAGAAGTGGAAGTCATTTTCTCCACCTGGGGAATGTTGAATCTGACGGAGCGTCAGCTTGACTGTATGCCTTCGCTTAAGGCCGTATTTTATGCCGCTGGCGCTACTGATGGTTTTGCCCGTCCGCTTTTGGCGCGCGGCATAACTTTGATGAGTGCGTGGCAGGCTAACGCCATTCCGGTGGCGGAGTTCGCGGCGGCGCAGATCGTACTGGCTCTGAAAGGATTTTTCTGGAATTCAAGAGAGCTTAAGTGTAAAGCCAAATGGGATCGTGATAATACCGGCCCAGGCGTGTTTGAGGAAAGTGTGGCGCTGATTGGTGCTGGTGCTATCGCATTGAAAACAAAAGAGTTGTTGAAGAATCACAATGTCGACGTCTTTATTGTCCCGTCGCGCAAGGAAAAGCGTACCGTATCACTGGAGGAAGCTTTCCGCACTGCGTTTGTGGTCAGCAATCATCTGCCTAACCGGCATGACAATATCGGGGTGATAAACGGGGAACATTTCCGTTCCATGCGCCGTGGAGCAGCGTTTGTAAATACCGGCAGAGGCGCGCAGGTCAACGAAACAGAGATGATCGAGGTGTTGAAAGAGCGTCCCGATCTGACTGTATTGCTGGATGTTACCCATCCTGAGCCGCCGGAGGACGATTCTGAATTGTACAAGCTGCCGAATGTTCATTTGTCTGCTCATATTGCCGGGTCGATGAATAAGGAAGTCATCAGAATGGCGGATTACGCGATTGAGGAATTTGAACGTTGGCGTTCAGGCGAACCTTTGCTTTATCAGATTTCCGAAGATATGCTGATGACTAATTGACGGCGTTTGCGCCGATACTTCAAATTTATGCGCTATATTCTCCGCTTTTTACGGCGGAGAAGCTTTATTTTTGCTCTTATTGCGATAGATTCACTATGAGAGATGATTTTGTGAATTATGTTACGGAGCGCGTATGACTGAAAGAGAAAATTGGGTTACAAGGGTAACACTGCTGGAAAAATTGTCCGATCGACACGATGATTTTGCCTGGCGTGATTTTGTAGCATATTACCGTGGCTTCATATACGGGTTGATACGGCGGATGGGTATGAATCATTTTGATGCCGATGAAGTCGTCCAGATCGTTTTGCTTAAATCCTGGGACAAGCTCCCGGAGTTCAAATATGACCCGGAAAAAGGGCGTTTTCGTGGCTGGCTCGGCAGGGTTACCGCCAATGCGGTGCGGAATTTCGTTCGTGATAAGGGACGTCGTCCGGTGGCTTTGGAAAATGACAACGGGGTGGCGATCAATGAAAGGGATTTCTTTTCAACCGAGGCGGAAATAGATCGGCTTGCCGAGGAGGAATGGCGAGAATATCTACCCAAACTGGCCTGGAAAAATATTTGTGGTTCATTTGGAGACAATGTCAGAAAAACTTATGAATTACTTCATCAGGGTAAGGGAGTTGAGATTATATCTGCTGAACTGGGAATCGCCGTCAGCAGTGTATATGTGTATAAAAAACGTATTCAGGAAAAGATGCTTCCAGAGCTTCGGCGTTTGGAAAGAGAGCTTGGCTGAGTTGCGTATTTAGACGAATTTCTTCAGTTCTTGTTTAAATTCAGCCGCGGTCTTGAAGCGTAATGCTTCGCTGTCGTCGAGAGCTGCGTCAATCAGTTCCGCAAGTTTCTGTGGCAGGTCGTCGCGATATGTCCTTATTGAAGCCGGTGGGGCGCTGAGTATATCACTGAAAGAGATTTGTCCGCTACGCGGAGGTGTGCCTGCAAGCATATAGAAGAGTACCGCGGCGGAGCTCCATACGTCCACTTCCGGCTTCACGTATTTATAATTGATGATTTGCTGCTTGGAGATATATGCCAGTGAGCCGCCGATGTCTCCGGTTCTGGTCCAGCCGTATTGGTTGGAAAGGTGAAAGGCTTTGGACAGTCCGAAATCACTTATTTTTGCGTTGAATTGACCTGATTCATTATAAGAGAGCAGAATGTTTTCTGGTTTTATGTCGCGATGCACTATGCCGCGTATTTGAGAATTTTCTACTTTAGAGGGTATACTCGCGTTGTGGGCGTAGTCAAGTCCGGACAGCACTTGACGAATCATGGGTATGGCTTCTTCCGGTTCGAGGCGGCGCCCTGGCTGTTTCATCGTATCATACAAATTCCCGCCGTTACAATATTCCATGACGCAGAAGAGCAGACCTTTCTCGAAACCTGATTCAATAAATCTGACGATATTCGGGTGTTTAAGCATGGCGGTGATGCTGATTTCGCGTAGAAAAGAATTTTTCTGGTGTTCCTCCACCTTGGCCGCCGGCAGCATTACTTTTACAACCACCTCTGAACCGACATCTTCATCCATTGCGCGGTATACGCTCATGGGACCGTTGTTTGCCAGTTCCGCGATTATTTTGTATTGCTTGATATGTGTGAGCATTTTACGGTGCTCCCGTATTTGAGTGAGAAAGTTCAGGCGCAAGGGCGATATCCCAGTTGCGCCTGAGCTGATTTTATTAGAGTATGATTCTTTTTACTTTTTTCTTTCCGGCTTTGAGAATAAGGCTGCCGTCTTTGAAATGATCTTTGCCAACATAAATATCGGCGTCGCTGATCCTTTCGTCATTGAGATAAGCTCCGCCTCCGGCGATAAGCCTGCGGGCTTCTCCATTTGACGCGCAAAGCCCGGATTGTGCCAGCAGTTTTACTATCCATACGCCTTCTTCGGTAAGATCATCAGCCGGGAGCTGATAGCTGGGCAGGTCATCCATGCCGCCGTTCCGCACCTGAATGTTTTTTATCGCGCTGGAAGTGTAAATACGGTTTTCGGGATCGGCGAAACCAAACTTTCCGCAAGCTGCCAGGTAAGCCTTTTCCGCTTCTGCCGTGCCGTGTGCTAATGCGGTTGCTTCGTATGCCAGAATTTCTTTGGCGCGGTTGATCGCCGGAGCTTCAAGCGTGGCGAGTTCTTTTATCTCCGACATAGGGAGAGACGAGAAGAAGCCGAGCAGTCTGCCCACGTCCGCGTCATCACAGTTCCTCCAGAACTGATAGTAGTCGAATATCGGAGTGCGTTCGGGGTCTAGCCATACCGCTCCACCGGCGGTTTTGCCGAATTTCTGTCCGTTGCTGTCCAACAGCAGCGGGAAGGTCATGCCGAATACTTCCTCCTGGCTCATCCTGCGGGTAAGGTCTACGCCCGCGACGATGTTGCCCCACTGATCCTGCCCGCCGAATTGAACCCGGCATTTATGATCGCGATTCAGGATATAAAAATCGTATGCCTGAAGAATAGAGTAGTTGAATTCAAGGAATGACAGCCCTGTTTCCAGGCGCATCTTTACCGATTCCGCGGCAAGCATCTTGTTAACGCTGAAGCGATAACCGACTTCGCGCAGGAAGTCGATATACGACAGCTGCTGAAGCCAGTCTGCATTGTTGACGAATATGCTTTTGTCGAGATCTACATAGCGCGCCAGCTGAGTCTTTATCGCCGCCACGTTCTCCGCCACCGTTTCTTTGGTGATTATAGGTCTGGCTTCGGATTTGCCGGAGGGGTCTCCGATCAGTGCGGTGGCTCCGCCGACCAGTACCACCGGGGTGTGTCCGGCTTGTTGCAGACGGCGCATCGCCATGATCGGGAGCAAGTGCCCTATGTGCAGACTGTTTCCGGTGGGGTCAAAACCTATATAAAAAGTTATTTTTTCCGAATTTAGCAGTTTATTCAGCGCTTCGGCGTCGGTTTCCTGATTGATGAAACCTCGTTCTTTCAAGTCATTGTAAGCGTTGCTTATCATGGTCTACCTTTAACGTCTCTTTTCATTAAATATTAATTCAGCCGTAAGAATATTAACAATAGGCTGTTATCTTTTAAAAGCAAGATAAAATACAAAAAAAATACTGAACTCAGAATTTCAGTTTCATCACATTATAGCCAATGAACAGGCAATACAGTAACAATAGTATGACGCCTTCCGCCCTTACCAGTTTCCAACTTGTGCGCATGAAGATCAGCAGCAGAGCGCTTGACGTTACCATTATCGGCAGGTTTACGTAGAGCATTTCTTTTTCCAATCCTATCGGAGAGATGACGCAGGATATTCCTAGTATCAGCAGGATATTGAAAATGTTGCTGCCCACGATGTTGCCTAAAGCTATCCCGTGCTTTTTCTTGATTACTCCGGCGATGGTTACCGCCAGTTCCGGAAGGGATGTGCCGAGTGCGACGATGGTAGCGGAGATAACCGCTTTGTTCCAATTCAGCTTTTCCGCCGTCCATACCACGTTGTCTACCAGCATCTGCGCGCCGGCAAAGATCATAATCAATCCGAGTGCGGAAAACACCAGTGCACCGCGAATACCTTTAAATGCCTCCGGTTCGTCTTTGTCTGGTAATTCCGCTTCCAGTGAATCTTTGTGCTTCAGCAGAATGTACAGGTAGTAGAGCACTATAATCAGCAGTATGACGCCGTCGATTCTGCCCAGTCCGCCGCCCAGAGCATACATGCCGGCGCAGAGCAGGGACGCGCCCAGCATGAAAAATCCGTCCCGTTTCAGTAATGCTTTGGGTATGTCGATGTTTCGGGTAAGTACAATTCCCGCTCCCAGCACCAGCAACACATTGGTTATGTTACTGCCGACTACGTTACCGATGGCAATGCAGCCTTCACCATTGAGCGACGCGTAGACGTTGGTCGCCAGCTCCGGCAGAGACGTGCCCAGACTTACCAGCGTCAGACCAATGACGATTTCCGGAACATTGAATTTACGGGCGATATATGATGCTCCGTCGATAAACCAATCACTGCCTTTGATGAGGATGGCTACTCCAAGAGCGAAAATAAGAATATTGACAATCAGATGTTCTGTGTGCATTTTCTTCCTTATGAATTAAAGAAGCACAAAAAGAAAAGGGAAAGCGTTTTGCGGTCTTAAGCCTTCCCTTGCAAGTGTGCTGCCTGTGATGCTCCGTTTATTGTCTCAACCGCACCGGTATTAGTTCTGCGCGTCGGTTTTTGGTATGTACTTCCGGCGTTTCCCCGCTCACCACCGGACGTTCTTCGCCGTAACTGATGGTCTTAAGCTTAGTTTCCGGTACGCCGAGCTTGGTCAGGTAGTGTTTTACCGATAATGCGCGGCGTTCGCCCAGCGCCCGGTTGTATTCGGCGCTGCCACGTTCGTCGCAATGTCCTTCGATGATGACTCCGACACTGCCGTATTTGTTCATGTAGTCAGCTACTTTTTCCAACTTTGTGCGTTCGCTGGCGCCGATTTGATCCTGGTCATATGCAAAATAAATGGTGGGAAAGTTCAGATTTGGAATCGGCTCGCCGAAGGCGTCCGCTCCGCTCAGGCTTTCTGCTCCTCCTGCCTGGAATCCGGTCGGACCGGCAATATCAGTTCCTCCAGGTAAGATATCCCCTAGAGTGCCATCGCCCGGGCCGGGTATGGTATCAGTTGTGGCAAGAGTTGATGGACCCAGGGTGTCCTCGTTTCCTACACAGCCCGTAACTAATGAAATGATCCCCGCAAGCATCCCCGCATAAATAATTCTGCTTAATCTCATGAACGCACCTTTTATTTTGGTTTGATTATAATATATTGATTAATGTATTGACATACAAGTTAATTAACAGTATATTACATGGCTTTCCAGCTTAAATAAAATAAAAATTAAAAAAAAATCGGATATTGTTGGTTTTATGGAAATCGATTGGCAAAGTTTGGGCTTCAGTTACATGCCTGTCAAGTCTAACATCCGCTATAAATTCAGCGGTGGTAAATGGGATGACGGGATATTGTGTTCCAGTGATAAAATAGAGCTTTCAATAGCTTCTAACTGTCTGCATTATGGTCAGGCGGCTTTTGAAGGTCTTAAGGCGTTCTGCTGTAAGGATGGCAAAGTCAGAGTGTTCAGACCCGGTGAGAACGCTTTGCGCCTGAACCGAACCAGCGCCCATATAATGGGGCCTGAGATTCCGTTGGAGATATTCAATGAGGCGGTACAGCGGGTTGTTCAGGACAATATTGAGTATGTCCCGCCTTATGGTACCGGCGGTTCGCTTTATATCCGTCCGCTTCTGATCGGGGTTACTCCGCAGATAGGTATTTCCGCCAGCGATGATTATATATTTTTAGTTCTGGTGTCTCCAGTAGGACCTTATTATAAAGGCGGGATAAAGCCGGTCGACGCCTGTGTGTCTGAATTTGACCGTGCCGCTCCGCGTGGAACCGGGCATATTAAAATCGCCGGTAATTACGCCGCGAGTTTGTATCCCACTCGTAAAGCCAAGGATATGGGCTGTCAGGTGGCGTTGTTTCTGGACGCCGCCAAGCGTGAATACATTGAGGAGTTCGGCACCAGTAATTTTATCGGCATAAGTCATGACGGCGCATATGTTACTCCGGATTCAAGCTCTATTCTTGACAGTATAACCAATAAGTCTTTGCGCCTGATCGCGCGGGATTTAGGCATAGAGGTGGAGCGGCGTCCGATAAAAATTGAAGAACTTTCCAGTTTCAGGGAAGTGGGCGCTTGCGGCACTGCTGTGATTATAACTCCGGTACGCAATATTTGTCATGGTGAAAAAATTTATCGTTTCCGTGATGAAATAGGGCCGGTTTTAAAACAACTTTATGATCGTATGACTGGAATCCAATATGGCGAGGTCGAGGATGTTCACGGCTGGATGCAGGAAATAAAACTTTCCTGAGTCCTGGACTGAATACTGCTAATGAGAATAGAATGGCTATACTATTGCAAGTGGTCATTCAACTGTTGTTTGATGTCGTCCAAGAGCTGTTCTTCGTCGCAGGGCATGAGGATGTGCCTGGTTTCAGGGTGTTGTTTCTTGAACCAGGTGATCTGTCGTCGTGCAAGCTGCCAGGTGGCGGTAGCGATACGCTCGATTAGCTCGTCATAAGTAATAGCGCCGTCAAGGTACATGCCGATCAGTTTATAGCCCATTGCCTGATGTGCGGTGGGGGAGTTAAGTAATCCCGCCGCGATCATATTTTCCGCCTCTTTTATCCAGCCGTTTTCAAGCATGAGGACTGTTCGTTGACGAATGCGCGTTTTGAGTTCTTCCCGCTCGCGGCATAAGTTGATCGACACTACCGGGAAGCGTAATTCCGGATGGGTCAGGGTTTGCCATTCACTGATGGACTTGCCGCTTATCAGAAAGACTTCGTAGGCGCGAATGAGTTTGCGACGGTGCATATGCCAGCGTTCCAGATCCCGAGGATCGCAGGATTGCATGATCTCTTTGAGCTCTTCGTGCCCCCGGGGGTGGTCGAAGCGGTGGTCGAGTTCCGCGCGTATTTCCGGGTCGGCGGGCAACGGAACCAGTCCATAAAGTAAGGCTATTAGGTAAAAACCTGTCCCTCCAGCTATCACCGGAAGGTGTCCGCGTGAGCGTATTTGCGCAATAGCCTGTTCCGCCATGGCGACGAAGCTGAAGACATCCAGCGACGCGTCAATATCAAGTATGTCGATAAGGTGATGAGCGACACCCTGTTGTTCCGCGGCGTCCGGCTTGGCGGTGCCGATGTCAAGTCCACGGTATACCTGCATGGAATCGGCGGAGATTACTTCTCCTGAAAATCTTTGCGCGGCTTTTATCGCCAAGGCGGTCTTGCCGCTGGCGGTGGGACCACTGATGACCAGTATTTTAGGATTCGCGCCGGTATTCATTATTCCGCCGGGCTGGAGTCTTCCGTCTGGACGGTGTTTTTATTCGGTGATTTCCGGAACAGCGTGGAGGCAATATATATTATGACTCCGACTGTGATCGCGCTGTCGGCGATATTGAAGGCCGGCCAGGAGTAGCTTTTGTCATTCACCCTTATGTAAAAGTCCAGAAAATCCACCACTTCTTTGCGCCATATGCGGTCTATTGAATTGCCGATGATACCGCTGATAATCACAGCCATGGCGAAATAACGCTCGTTCCACCCTTCGGTCAGTGTTCTTATCTGCCATATTATCAGGACGAAAACCACGGTGGAAATAAGCATCAGCAACCATATTTTGCCGTGCAGAATACCCCACGCCGCGCCTTTATTGGTGATATAGGTGAGATTGAAAAATCCGGGGATAATCGTAATGCTTTCCCCGAGGGTGAATTCAGCTACGACCACCGCCTTGCTTGCCTGGTCCAGCATTGCAAGTATGATGGCAGTTATGGCGGCTTGCAGGATGATTTTTTTTTCTTCCTTGCCGCCGAACTCTGATTTTTGCAGAAATTTAATCAAAATAAGGATTCATTCCGTCATTTTCTTCACGGATTTTCTTGCATTTTATGCAATACTGGGCATATGGTTTGACTTCAAGTCTGCCATCGCCGATATCCGCACCGCAATCAATGCAGGAGCCGAATTCATCATTTGCCAACCGGTCGAGAGCTTCATCGATCAGATGCAATACATTGCCTTCCTCGGCCATGAGCTGTAACTCCATGTCCCGGATGCTGTTGTCAGTATCGCCAATGTGCGTGCCCATCCCCCGGCTTTCCATGTCTGAATCATTTTTTTTCAGAGCCTCATCAGAATGAAACTCAAACTGCCCCAGTACTAATGCTCTTGCCTGCATTAACAATTCATAGTACTGCTGTTTTTTTCCGGTAAATTCTGGAAACTTTTTATCTTCGGCCATTACTTGAAATTCCTCAAATTTAACTCTTAAACTTCTAGACCACAAGCCCCTCTAAGCCACAATAGAGCCGACAAATATAATTTAATTTACGGAAAATGCAAGTAGCTATTTGTAATAAGTTAAACTCTATTGTAGTTTTTCTTAATAAAAAGTGTAAAACCGCCTGAAAACTCACAGAAAGGAACTTATGGAGCAGATAAAAATAGACCTGCATGTTCACAGCCATGCCTCGGACGGGACGGACACCCCGTCGGAATTGATCGCCAAAGCCAGCGAGCTGGGACTTACCGCGCTGGCGTTGACGGATCATGATACGATCAGCGGAGTGGAGGAGTTCCTTGCCGCGGCGGCGGGTACGGGAGTTGAAGCGGTTCCCGGAGTGGAAGTCTCCACCTGTGTTTCAGGACGGGAGATTCATATAGTCGGTCTATTCGTAAATCATACTGATCCGCATTTGACTTCATTTTTGGAAAAGATCAGAAGCGATCGTAATGAGCGCAATGATTCGATGTTGAGAAAACTTAACTCACTGGGCTACAAGATAAGTCTGGAGGAGTTGCAGGAAAAGGCGGGGGGCGAGAGCATAGGTCGTCCGCATATTGCGTCGGTACTCATTGAAAAAGGCTATTTTAAGGACAATGCCGAGGCGTTTGAGCGATGCCTTCGGCGCGGGCGCCCCGGCTACAGTCGTCGTGAGCTGCCCAGCCCGGAGGAATCCATTAAACGTATTCATCACGCCGGCGGCATAGCCATATGGGCTCACCCGCTTTATCGGAACAAATATACCCGGTCGCATGTGCGTAATATTCTGAAAAAACTCGTTCCCGACGGACTTGACGGCATTGAATGTTATTATCCGGGATTTACTCCTCATCAGACACGGGTTATAATTGAACTGGCGGAGGCCGATGATCTGTTACTCAGTGGCGGCAGCGATTATCATGGCAGTATTCTTCCTCATATTCATATGGGCACGGGAGACGGGACTCTGGCGATACCCGGGGAATGTTTTTTAAAGCTCAAGGAGTTTGTTACACGCTCATGAATCATGCCGGAATGAAATGACAGACAAGATCAGAAAATTCCGTGATCTTTTGAACTTGATTGCAGGAATATTTCAAAAAATGACGGTGAAGTATCCGTCATTTCTGATCCTGCTGGGAATGTTGTCGGTGCTTGTTCCACTTATCAACGAAGAGTATATATATTGTGTCGTAGTCGTTTTGCCGCTCGCGCTTTGCGCGGGTAACAGGAAAGCCTCATTAAGGGTGCTGTTGGGGGTAGTGATCGGAATACCCGCATATCTGGTGGAGCAATATATCCCTCCAGGGCATTATGCGCGGGAACTGGGCAGGGCGGATTGCGGCGCGGAAATTAAAGTTGAGGTAGTGGATGCTTCCTGTACGGGAGATACGCTGGAGTGGCTGCCAAACCCGAATCTGGTATTTTGCCAGGTCAAAGAATTGCGGTATACAGCTCATGATCAATGGCGACGGGCATCGGGCAAGCTGGCGGTGAGACTGCCGGAGGAAACCGGGCATTTAAACTATGGCGATAAACTCTATTTGTCCGGCGCATTCATGGAACCATTGTCCGACGGTACGCTGGAGACTTATACGTTGAAAGATGGGGAAACCAAACTTGAAAGCGTTTCTGAACTGAATAGCTTTGATTTTCAGAATTATCTGCGCGCCAGATCTATTTACCGGGTATTTGACGCCAGTGAAATATCTGTTGAGGGACGGCGGAAGACCTTTACCGGCACTGTTTTGTATATCCGCGATCTAATGCTCCGGCAACTTTGCCGGGGAGTGCAAAGTGATAACGTCAAGCGTCTGCTGGCGGCGTTGACCTCCGGGTGCAAGCAGGGGATGGATCAGGAAAGCAGACAAAGCTTTATCCGCACCGGGACTATACACATTTTCACGGTGAGCGGTTTTCATGTAGGCATACTGGCATTGACGGTGTTCTGGTTGTTGCGCTGGTTGCCGTTCAGGCTCAGGCATTTCATGGTTCCGGGGATTATTTTTCTCTATGTCCTGAGTACGGGGATGAATCCTCCTGCGGTACGTACGCTTATCATGTTGACTATCTGGTGTTTTTGCCGGGGGATGTTATTCCGGACGCCGGGACTGAACATTATTTATCTTGCGGCGGCGGTGATTCTGGCGTACAATCCTTTTTACATAAAAGATCTGGGATTTCAATACTCTTTTATTGTTGTCAGTTTTCTGGTGGCGTCGATAGAAACGGTACGGCGTTGGCTGACGTTACCGGGGGAATATTTCCGTTGGATACCATCTGGATATCGTTCACGTGCGGCATTAACGGGAAACCGGCTGGTTACGATGTTGTTGTCGGCATTGCTGGGGTGTACTATCGCCTGGCTGGCAAGCAGTGGAGTAGGATTGTTGTATCAGGGGTTTTATTTTCCGCAGGCGGTCTGGCTGAATTTCCTGATAATTCCTTTTGTCTGGTTGATCTTTCTGCGGGGAGCGGCAAAATTGTTGCTTACGCCGTTGAGTTTTTTGCAGGATATTCTGGGGCAGGGATTGGAATATTTGATGGGAACGATGTCGGCTTTCTGTGAATTTTTCTATGAAAGTTTCAGTATAATTAGACTGCCGGCTCCGGGCATATGGATTATGGCGGCGTTTTATGGTGCGTTGATTCTGCTGTTGGCGGCGAACCGGGCATGGATGTTTCGCGTTGGGGTGATGCTACTGGCAGGAACATTTATGGTCTGGCATTTGAAAACGGAGTTTATTCCGCCGTCCCTGGCGGTGTTTTACGGGGGGTATGAAGAGCTTCCGGCGTTGATTCTCAATGGCGGCGGAGGAACTTTGCCGGTGGTGGTGAATGTGCCGGATTATTCCGCCGCGAAAAATATAAGTACGCTTTTACGCCGACAGGGGACGGGGTCAATAGACCGGGTGATCATCACCGGTAGCAGCACGTCATTTATGGGCGGACTTCCGGTGCTCATGGAAATGCTTAAGGTCAATGAAATCATACTTCCGACTAGACGCAGCAAAATCTTTCAAGAGGTGTTGAAAACGGCAATGGATCAAGATATCAAGGTGAGTTCTCCTGAATCGGACAGTTCCGGCAGGTTTTCCTATCAGAGTCGGCGTGTAAAAAGCTTTTACGAAAATAATCGCCTTGCCGTTGAATATCTGCGCGGAGGGTTTAATATTAAAGTCAGTGTAGAGCTGGCGGCGGACGGCTCGCGGAATCTGCGTTTCACTCCTCCCGGTGGCGGACGGCTGGTGAAACTGCCGATAGAGAGAACCGACCGGATCACGGTGAAAAATTTTTTGTTTTAACTGTTAATTTATATCAAGGTAGTTTGGATGAGAAAAAAACTTAAAATATGCCATGTCATAACCCGTATGATCGTCGGCGGCGCGCAGGAAAACACCTTGCTGACGATAATCGGTCATATACTGAAAGGTCATGAGGTAACGCTTGTAACCGGACCTTCGCCGGGACCGGAAGGCGAATTGCTGGCTAATAAGGATTTTCCCGAATTCGAGATAGTTGAAAATCCATGGCTGGTCAGGGAACTCAATCCGGTTAAAGACCTTAAGGCATATTTTACTTTGAAAAAATTCTTTACCGAACGTGGTTTTGACGTAGTTCATACTCACAGTTCCAAGGCTGGTATCGTCGGACGCGTGGCGGCATATAAGGCAAATGTGCCTTTTGTTACGCATACGGTTCACGGGCAAGCCTTTCATCGTAACGAAAAAGTCTGGAAAAATTGTCTTTACATCCATGCCGAGCGTTTTGCCGCAAAATATTGTCATAAGATCTATGCCGTGGCTCAGGCTATGATCGACCAATGTGTGGAAGCCGGCGTGGCTCCGGCGGATAAATATAAAGTAGTTTACAGCGGCATGGATATAGATAAATTTCTCAATTCAACGCCGGAGGCGGAGTTGAAAGCACAGTTGGGAATTCCAGACAAAGTCAAAGTTATTGGCACTGTGGCGCGGTTGTTTCCGCTAAAAGGCTACGAACAGTTCATCCCGGCGGCGGCGGAAATACTTAAACAGCGCCCCGATACACATTTTTTAATTGTGGGCAACGGAATAATGCTTGACGACATAAAAGCGCAGATAAAAACTCTGGGTATAGCTGACAAATTCAGTTTTGCCGGGCTGGTGCCACCGGATCAAGTATACCGCTATATCGCGTTGATGGACATCCTGGTGCATCTGTCTTTACGTGAAGGGCTTCCGCGCTCGGTGGTGCAGGCTCTGGCGTCGGGCAAACCGGCGGTGGCGTACCATTTGGATGGTACCCCTGAGGTGGTGATCAACGGAGAAACCGGATTCACTCTTGAGCCGGAAAGCATTGAACAGGTAACTCAATCGTGTCTGAAGATCCTTGATGATCCCGCACTGGCGGAGCAGATGAGCAGTAAGTGCAAGGATATGGTACGCTCAAAATTCGATTGGCGGGTGATGGCAAATGTACTCGAAGAGGAATATTACCGGCACCTGGGTTTGTAAGCGAGTTTACTCCAGTCCAAAATTACAGCGGTGCAAAAGTTGACCGTCATCGGCGGAATTAAGCTCATATACCGAAATGGTATTGATGATGAATTCGACGTCCGGGACTTTCATATTCATCAGCTCTCTGCATTGTTTATCTGACAAAGCGGAGTTCAGGCATATCGTGCAATGCGGCTCATAGGGGAATTTATTGGGAGTGAACTTTATTCCGGAAGATGCTACCAGTGAATGTATTTTCACAAATTCCGCTTTGTTGTTCATGGTAAAATAAAAAATATTTGAGTCGGGGAAACGTTTAATTTCGCGGAAGGATGTGCGAAAAGGTTTGAGCCCGGCGGCTATCGTGTCGAGCATATCAAAGATATTCTCCGTATCCTGTCCGGGAATTATCGAACCTATGCCATTGGAGCCGGAAACGCTGACTTCCACCGGATACTCGGCGCGTTCCGGGTCGAACCGGTGGCGTATGTCCTTGACCACATCCGCCGCCGGAGAAGGAATATTCAGCACCACATAACTGGGGTCGTCAAACATTATCGCGCTTCTGGGCATAAAAAAAAGCTCCTCATGAGTTCAATAGTTGCAATGATTTTCTGATGAGGTTTTCGGTCGAGCATTCGGCGGGGTCAAGCTCGTCGATAAGCTGTTTCATGGTCTTTTGTATGCCATCGCGCTTAAAGCCCAACTGTTCCAGGGCCAGAGTAGCGTCCTCGACCGCAAGTTTAAGCGAGTTGTCCAGCGGCTTCCCGCCGGAGACGGTTTCCAATCCGCCGTAAAGCTTACTGAGTTTGTCTTTGAGCTCCACCACCAGGCGCTCGGCGGTACGTTTTCCCACGCCGTTGATCTTGTTGATTACAGTCAGGTCGCCATTGACTATGGCGGCACAGAAAGAGCTTACCGGCATACAACTGAGAATGCTCAATGCCAGTTTCGGGCCGACGCCGTTGACGCTCACGAGTATCTCAAAGAGCTGTTTTTCCTGAGCCGTGGCAAAGCCGAACAGAGTAATAGCGTCTTCCCTCACCACCATTATGGTCTGTAAGGTAAGTTCTCCGCCCGGTTTTGGCAGGCTGTCAAATGTGCTTACCGGAATAAACACCTGATAGCCGACCCCGTTGACATCGATAAGCGCATAAGTGAAATTCGCTTCGATGAGTTTTCCGCGTAAACTGGCAATCATAATAAGTACGCCTTAAAGTTATTCAGGTTAAGAACTATATGTTCAATCAAGCTTGATGTCCATGGAAATATCCACCGCTTTGACCGAATGGGTCAACGCGCCTACGGAAATAAAATCAACTCCGAGTTTGGCGATTGAAGCAATGCGCTCAAGCGTAATGCCGCCACTGGCTTCGAGCTTTGCGCGTCCGGCATTCATTTTTACCGCTTCAGCCATCTGCTCGTTGCTCATATTGTCCAGCATGACATGTTCGGCGCCGGTCAGAAGGGCTTCTTTGACCTCATCCAGACTGTCGGCTTCTACTTCGACTTCCAACTGCGGATAGCATTCTTTGGCGCGGGCGACAGAACGGGTGATGCCTTTTTCGCCCTCAAGCCCGGCGAGTTCACGGTGATTGTCCTTGATCATCACCCGGTCATAAAGTCCGATACGGTGATTGGTTGCTCCACCGGCGGCGACTGCGTATTTCTCCAGATTACGCCAGCCGGGAGTGGTTTTTCTGGTATCAAGCACCACGGTATTGGCGTCTCCGGTCTCACGGGCATAACGGTGTGAAACTGTGGCGACGCCGCACAGGCGTTGAAGAAAATTCAATGCAGTTCTTTCGGCGGTAAGCAATGAGCGCGCCGGACCTTTGACTTCCGCCAGTATGGTGCCTTTCGAGCAGAAATCGCCATCATTGACCAAGGCTTTCCATTCACACGCAGAGTCGGCGGCGGCAAAGACTCTTTCTGCCACTGCCATACCGGCGACCACGCAATCTTCTTTGCATCTCATTACCGCCACCGCCCGGGTTTCAGCCGGGATAACCGAATTGCTGGTAACATCTCCGGCATCTCCAAGGTCTTCTTCAAAGGCAAGTGCAATTAATTTGTCCACTCTGTCAAAATCGATCTCAGGTAAGTTTTTATTTATCATAACAGTTTAAACTCCAGTCATTATTGAAATATTTTCAATCGCGGTGGCTCTGCCGCTGCGCATATCGTAGGACACCACCACCGCGTCTATTCTGATTCCTTCTTCCATCACCGGAAGCCGAGAGGGCATTCCGGTGCGGAATTTTTTCACTACCGTTTCCACGTCCCTGCCCAGTATCGAATATTCCGCGCCAACCATGCCGACATCGGAAATAAACGCCGTTCCTCCGGGCAATATTTTTGCGTCGGCGGTCTGAACATGAGTATGCGTGCCCAGTACGGCGGTCACTTTTCCATCAAGAAAATGTCCCATCCCGGCTATCTCGCTGGTCGCTTCTGTATGGAAATCCACAAAAACTGTCTTCAGCGTCGCGGGTAATTCCGCCAGAATCTTTTCAGCAGTCTCAAAGGGACAGTAAGCACTCTCACGCATAAAAACCTTGCCCATGAGGTTTATGACCGCTACTTCGCCGCCGCCGGGATTGCGAAATACTCCATAGCCTTTGCCCGGCTGTGAACTGCTTAGATTCGCGGGGCGCAATACGTTTTTCAGCTGGCGTATTTCATTGTCAAAGTTTTTCTGATCCCAGACATGATCGCCGGTGGTGATGACGTCCACGCGGTCGGATATTTCTTGTACGCATTTGCCGGTAAGCCCAGAACCGGCGGCGATATTTTCGGCGTTGGCAATGCAGAAACTGCAATTGTACTTGCGCCTCAGCTCAGGAATCTGTTCCATCACCGCTTTTCTGCCGCCCTTGCCGACAATGTCTCCAATAAATAGAATATTCATAAAGCTATTGGACCTTTCTACGTTTAGTCCGATTTTCAATAAAATTTTGTCTTTATATCAATTTAGCACTATATATATAAAAAAACAGGTGCTAAGTTACCTAATTACAGGAAAGAGTAATCAACATAGCAGGAATATTCTATGAATTCAGATGTATCGCAGGAGACGGAAAAAAAACCGCATCCCATGAAAAAACTGTTTTGGTTTTGCGCCAGAATCTTGTTGGCGGCAGGGATAATTCTTATTCTAATACATGGCAATTCGGAACGTATTTTTGATAATCTCAAACATTTTGACTATCGTTGGCTGATTCCCGCCTTCGCCTGTTACTATGTTCATTTTATAGTAGGAGCCTGGCGCTGGTATAAGCTCACTTCGGTGCTGGACATAGATTTGAGCTTGCGGGACGCGATATTTCTTTCAATGAAAGCCTTTTTCTTTTCGCTGGTAATTCCCGGTGGAGCTATCGGCGGGGACGTGGCGAAGATCGGCTTTTTGAGCGCTCACGTGAAAAAAGGCAGCAAGATCGAAGGCGCGTTCACCATTATTATGGACAGAACCGTGGGGATGGTCTCGATGTTTTCATTTACCATAGTCGTAACCTTGCTGTCCATTCCGCTATTGCTCCACGTGGACGCGGAAAACCTGTATCATCTGGCGGGACTGGATAACTGTCCCGAACTGATAAACACGTTCAGATATTGTATGATTGCTGGTATTTTGCTGTTTTGTGCCTCCGGCCTGGGAGCGTGTTTTGTGATGTTTATGCATGCAAAATTACAGAAAATCTCAATTGTCGACCGCTTATGGAAGTGGACTGATGCCCGTACGCACGGCTCGGTGAGCCGGATGGCAACTGCCATTGATCTTTACCGGGACAAACCGGCATTGCTGTTGCAACAGGTCATTGTAGGTGTGATTTTTATTAATTTGAATCTGACATTGATCGTGTATTTCCTGATCCGTGGTCTGGGTTCGACGGTTCAGGCGGCACCTTTGTTCGCGAGCGTATCCCTGGGAAACCTTGCCGGGCTTATCCCGTTGACGCCCGGAGGGATAGGTTTCAGGGACTACACCATTATGAAATTGTTGGAGACCGGTGGAATGGATCTGGGCATGGCAAAATCGGTTGCGTTGATGTTCACCGCGCTGATCGTGCTGGCGAACATTTCCGGTGGAATATTCTTCATTTTTGATGGCAGGAAAAAGAGTAAGTGACGGGGACTTTTTAAATGGATTCCGGAATACAACTGGAAATGAATTTTGAAAGCAACCGCAATCGGCTTCATGATAAGCTGAACTGCGGCGAATTCTTTGTCCTTTTTGAGGTCAATACTCCTTCGGCACAGGCTGATTTGAAGAGTTCGCAGGAACGGTTACAGGAAATAGAGTTCGCTTCTGCCGCCATCAAGGGACTTCCGTCCGCATTGGCGATCACTGATAAATACAATAATCATAATTCCTGGAATATCGCGGAGTTCGCTTCGGTTCTGGCTCCGGCGGAGCGTGATCGGCATCTGTTGTATCTTAGCGGCAGGAACACCACCTGGGAGGAAATGCAGCATACGCTCCAGTTATGTCACACTGCCGGGTTGCGCAACGTAACGCCGGTATCCGGTAGCGGTATTATTGGTGAAACCGCCAGGCAGACTGCCGCCCGCCCCTTTATTGAAAGTGTTCACTCCATACGTCATATAAAGGCTCAATACCGCAATGAATTTTATACCGGTTGTGTGGTGAACCCTTTTAAATATACCCCTGGGGATCTGTTTTCTCAATACTTCAAGCTGGTGAAGAAGTTGCATCAGGGGGCTGAATTTTTCGTTACCCAGTTCGGCTGGGACATGCTCAAACTTCAGGAATTGCGTTGGTATCTGGATAGCCGGGGCTTGCATATTCCCGCCATCGCCAGAATATTGATGCTTACCCCGGAAAAATATGAAAGCATTATCGCCGGGAAATACCCCGGTGTCCATCTTTCCCCTGATTTCAGAATAATCCTTCAGAACGAGCTTAAATATTCTTATACCCAGTTCGAGGCGGCGCAATGGCGGCGGATACAGCTTCAGGCGGCGGGAGCCAGGCTGTTGGGGTACAACGGCATTCAGCTTGCCGGACTGGAACGCCCGGACAAGATCATGACCGCGGCGACGCGTATTCGTGAGGCATTGGAGGAGTT
>JAFGXT010000239.1 GCA_016936495.1 Victivallales bacterium | reverse complement strand
GAAATTATGGCAAGATTTTTTTTTGACTGTCAAGCAAACAAATCTTTAGGCTTATTAAGATTTGATAATATTAGTCCAAAAGAAAATAAGGAAATTAAGAATTGTTACAAAACTTTGAAAAAGGGAAATAAATACGGCTACAGCTACAGGTCTTTGGATGAAGATATAACTTTTCATGACTCAAAAGACAACCGATGTATTCAACTCGCAGATTTTTGTGCTGGAATATTCAAAAACTATGTTTGTAGATATCAATCTAGTATCAATTTCTTCATTAGTTTCCTGTATCCCAAATTACGCTCAGGTAATGGAAAAGGCCCTATAGGAAATGCAATTCGTGTTGTCCCAAATAGAAATGAAGAATTAAATAAATACTTACGTTCAATTCTCAAAGAAGACAAATTAATTTGAGATATATTCTTATTCAACTCTTAATACATCTCTACTAATAAGATCAAACAAATCATCTCATTAAAACTGTCAGCGATGACTCCATACTAATTCCATAGTTATTTTTCATGGTATTCAGCTATAGTTGTGGTAAAATCGTGGGGTGAAATGTTATTATCCGTTACTCCTAAAAAGAATTGATGTTATGAAACAGACTGATTGTTTTGTATTTGGCTTACATTAAGGGTTTGTATAAGGACCAATGTTACAGTGTTTTTGATTGTTTCAATGAAAGAGGAGAAGAACCATGGCAAAATCTAGCAATGGGACGAAAGAGCAGGAAAGAACCGAATTGCACCGCGCCATTTGGCAGATCGCCAACGATTTGCGTGGCAGTGTGGATGGCTGGGATTTCAAGAAATATGTATTGGGCATGCTTTTTTACCGGTTCATCAGTGAAAACCTGACGAGTTACATCAATAAAGAGGAGTGGCGTACCGGCAAAAAGGATTTTGACTATGCTAAACTCTCAGATGATCAAGCAGAGTTCGGCCGGGCAGAGACGGTCAGGGAAAAAGGGTTTTATATTCTGCCGAGTGAGCTTTTTGCGAATGTCCGTGCCAGGGCCCGCCATGACAAAAACCTTAATGAAACACTGGCTGCCGTGTTCCGCAATATCGAAAGCTCTGCCAAAGGAGCAGAAAGCGAAGATGACCTTAAAGGGTTATTTGATGATCTTGATGTGAACTCCCCTAAACTCGGCAATTCAGTCGAAAAAAGAAATCAGAAGCTTGTAAAGCTTTTGGATGCTATCGGCGATTTGAAGCTGGGTCATTATTCCGACAACACGATCGATGCCTTTGGTGATGCTTATGAATTTCTGATGACGATGTATGCTGCCAATGCGGGCAAATCCGGGGGTGAGTTTTTTACTCCTCAGGAAGTCAGTGAGTTATTGGCCGAGATAACCACAGTCGGAAAAAAAGAGGTGAACAAGGTCTATGACCCGGCCTGCGGGAGCGGCTCGTTGCTCCTCAAATTTGTCAAAGTCCTTGGCAAAGATAATGTCCGTCAAGGTTTTTTCGGACAGGAGATCAATCTCACCATCTACAACCTTTGCCGCATCAATATGTTTCTTCACGATATCAACTACAATCATTTTGATATTGCTCATGGGGACACCCTCACCGATCCCAAACATTGGGATGATGAGCCTTTTGATGCCATTGTTTCCAATCCCCCCTATTCGACCCGATGGGAAGGGAAAGACAATTCTATACTGATCAATGATCCGCGTTTCTCACCTGCAGGAGTATTGGCCCCCAAAAGCAAAGCCGACCTCGCTTTTACTATGCATATGCTGTCCTGGCTTTCTACTAGCGGCACGGCAGCGATCGTCGAATTTCCAGGTGTACTCTATCGCGGAGGGGCTGAACAGAAGATCAGGAAATACCTGGTGGATAACAACTATATTGATACCGTTATCCAGCTTCCCCCTGACCTTTTCTTCGGCACAACCATCGCTACCTGTATTATCGTGCTGAAAAAGAGCAAGAAGGACAATAAAACTCTCTTCATTGATGCTTCAGCTGAATTTGTCCGTGGCGGGAATAAAAACAAGCTGACTGAAGAGAATCGTTCAAAGATATTGCAGGCTTTTATTAAACGTGAAGACATCGAGCATTTCGCCAAACTGGTGGATAACAAAACAGTCGGAGAAAACGAATACAACATTGCAGTTTCCAGCTATGTTGAGCAAAAAGACACCCGCGAGGTAATTGACATTACAAAGCTCAATGCTGAGATCGCAAACATCGTCGCGCGCCAGAACGAGTTGCGCAAAGCCATCGATGAAATCGTGGCTGATATCGAAGGTGAACAGTAATGGTGAAGAACATGAATACTATTGATAAATTGATTGCAGAGCTTTGCCCTGAAGGTGTGGAGTTTAAGGAGTTGGGGGAAGTTTGTAGAATCGAAGACAATAAAAGGAAACCTGTAAAATCAAGTTTACGTGAAGCAGGGAATATTCCATACTATGGTGCTAATAACATTCAAGACCATGTAAAAGGGTTTACTCATGAGGGCGAATATGTTTTAGTAGCAGAAGATGGATCTGCAAGTTTAGAAAAT
>JAFGXT010000238.1 GCA_016936495.1 Victivallales bacterium | reverse complement strand
TCTTCCATTAGCGGCGGTTCCGCGGCTTTGCCAAAGTGTGTTGACAGCACTTTCAAGTTGTCAAACAATCCGGCACTGGCGTTGAGTTTTACAGCCGGAGGAACTATTTTCACCGTCGGTTCTATCGGAGCGATGCGAGGATTGTCGGTATGTTTTTTTATTATCTGCTGGCATCTATAGAATTTTTCTGTAGGGTCTCCGCATTCGGACAATGGGCTGTCGTAGTCATAGCTGCTTACGGTGGCGGCATAATCGCTGAAGTAATGACCATTGGCTCCATTGGTGAAGCCAAAGTTGGTACCACCATGAAACATGTAAAAATTAACATGCGCGCCTGCTTCAAGCATTTTTTCCAGTTCATCTTCCGCACTGCCATCGGCTCCGGCGGCGCGAACATGGTGCTTTTCGCCCCAATGGTCAAACCATCCAACCCAAAATTCCATGCAAAAGTCGGGGGCATCGGGACGCCATTGTTCCCGGTTGCGCCAGGCTTCCTCTGAATGCGAACCAAAATTCATGGTCATCATTGTACCCGGCAAAGCTCCGCCGGAAAGATAAAAATGCAGATGTCCGTCATTGGTGAATATTGGTACATTGATATTGTGCTTCTGGTAGAATGACAGCATCCGGCGGAGGTATTCCTTGTCATGGCAGTATGAGCCATACTCGTTTTCGAGCGAGAGCATTATGATCGGACCGCCGTTGGTATACAGTTTTTTTTGTATTTTCGGCAATAGAACATCATAATAATCGCTGACGGCTTCCAGATAAGCTTCATTCATCCGGCGCATTTTTATTCCGGGAACGGCGTTGAGCCATGCGGGCAGTCCGCCATTGTCCCATTCTGCGCAGATATAAGGGCTCGGGCGCACTATCATATACAAATTATGTGCTTGTACCAAGTCGATAAATCTTTCAAAGTCAGCGATTCCTGAGAAATTAAATTTGCCCTGTTCGGGTTCGTGTAAATTCCAGGGGATGTAGGTTTCTATCGCGTTGGCTCCGAAAGCCACCGCCTTGGCGATGCGGTCAGCCCACAGTTCAGGGTGAATACGAAAATAATGCATCCCCGCGGAGATAATCCTTTCCTCTTTGCCATTGACAAGTATTCGCGCACGGTCTATTTCTACAGATCTCATAAAAGTATGTTCCTTATTAATTCCATGGACAATATACACAACAACGGAGATTTTGCCATTCAACCGACAGAATCTCCGTTATATTTACGGTTAACTTTTATTCTTATTTTACCTGACTAAGTAGATTGCCTATATCCTGACGGTATTGCAGGAGGGGAGCGCCATTTCTGGCATATGTGTCAAGTCCGGAGCAGACCTCGGATCTTACTACCAGCAGTTTCTCTGCCTTTGCGAGCCAGGTGTTGCGATCCGGTACCTGCCGAATGCCGGATTTGACGTCGTTTACCGCCTGCTTCAACATCACCATATATTCATAGTCTTCGCGTCCGTCACGCAGTAACTTTACACGAACACTTGGAAGAGTTCCGGACAGCCCGGGATAGAACAAACTGCCGTCGCCATTACTGCTAAAAACGTCATAGCGCAGATCATCAAACAATGGCCCCCCAGCTATGATATGAGGATTGCGCCAGCGTATTGTACGTGTCTTGCCGACTTGCTTCAGAGTAGTGTCGCTTACTCTTATCTCGCCGTCATTATCTTCCAGCCAAATCGCGTAAAAAACGCTCTTAACAGGTTTTTCTGGAATAATGGATTCTGAAAACTTTATCGGATAGATTCGTGAATAATCCACCGGGAAAGTGAGTCTGGTGCTGGCTTTGTCAGTATAGTTTATTTTGACTTCCACAAACAGTTTACGTTTGGGATCGGCACTCATATGAACTACTTCTATATTCATTTCAGCAGTTATGGGAATCGGCTCTTTTTGATTTAAAGTAGTCCATTGCTTAATGCCCGCATTACGTTTATCATGTGTGGTCTTGAACCGGAATTCATTATCAAAATCATGAGTGCCATATTTTTCCAGCTCAACATTGCCGTGAGTCTGCCAGCGCCCCAGCCAGTTATCCGATTCACGGTTGCCTATCCAGAAAGTACTGGAGTAGTAAAGAAACCCATCCACATTGAACTTCCATGGCATGAAACCGATAATCAGACGCGTAGCGGTGGCGGTGTTTTCCCATAGCAGGTTCGCATCGGGGTGAAACGGCCAGTTGCATGGATACCACCATACTTCATGACCGCGTTTGCGCGCTTGCTTCGCAGCTTCCATTGATTCCATATACTCTGTAGGCGGTACAATCCAGATGTCCAGCTCTTTGCCTACTCCGGTGTTTTTTCCGTAGGTATAATCCAGTGATGTCGCCGCCGTTTTTATTTCCGGAAAATGCTTTTTTATTTCTTTATAAGATCTGCTCATTCCCTGAAATGCTTTCAAATGAGTTATTTCATCATTCCCATAGACATAAGCTCTTGCGGAATTACCGTCCTTACGCATTGAGTCAAGTTGAGTATGGAGATTCTTTATTTTATCACGTCCTTTGTCATAACCCAGACAGAACAATCCGTCATCTTCCATTATCCGTCTGCGCACCCAGTTGGGAACAATACGGTCAATACCACGATATATATCACTGTAGGAAATACGATGCGCACGGTAGAGTTCATGGGTCTGCCATGAAATATCCACCAGACGTTTTGCGGCAGGTGATAGTGCGGAGGCATCAGGTGTGACGTCTCCAGGAATCTGCATATATTTATCCCATTCCGCTACCGCGCGGGCATCGCGGGAATAGGTGGTGATAAAATTACTTATACCGCGGAGATAATCCGCACTGATGATGCTGGGAAAAGACAGCTTTTCGGGAAGCGCGAAATCCCATACCATAACTTCCAGCGGAATTGAGGCGATACTTTTATCTTTAGCAAAAAATTCCACTTTGCCGCGGTATACCCCCGGAGCCTGTCCCGGCAATGCGGTTACGTCTATCCAATATGCCTGATGATACCCTTTCTCCAAATCCATTGCCGCAGTTTCCATTAGAATAGGATCAGGTATCCACTCATTCAGAAATTCATTCGGATACGCGGCGTTGCGTGGTCGGACATAGCCCAGCGGTGCAATATTGATCTGCTTTATATCCATAACATTGCCGGCGTTATTGCCCAACTGTGTTACCTTCGCACTCACATCTTTAAGATTTTCTTTGGGAAACAAGGTTATCTGCAAGCCTTCTGTTTCATTTCGAGCAACACTGAGCTTTGCCGGATCTGCAAACTTTCCCGGAAACTGACGGGAACGAAATATTTTGTCCGCGCCGCCAGTCCAGCCAATAACCACTTCTCCCGCACTTTTATTCAACGCGGCACATTCCACTTTCCAACCGGCTGAACGTTTTATGTCATAGAGTTTTTCCAGTGCGGCAAGACGTTTGACTTCGGGTTGACTTTTGTCGAAAACCACGGCAAATAAATCGTTACATTTTTTTAAATAATGATCGCATATCTCTTGAGCCGTATTTTCAGCTTCTTTGCCTAGAGAAGCGTATTTTTCCGCCGAAAAGATCCCCTTGAGGTCATGGCGCAACTTTTCCACCCCTGCGGTTGTTACATTCAGACGGATATATTTAAATCTAAGTGGATGTGTCATCTCTGACTGAGGCAGATGATAATTATCCTGCTTATTCAGCATACGCAAATTCAATCTGGACGGAGGCACTGAAATACCCACGTGATTCCAAGGGAACACGTAACTGTGTTCCCCCTGTTGGATGAATACATTTTTCTTCAGCGCCAATGCATTTTTCGGATTAGCCGCATTGAATTCAAATACCAAGGCCGATTTCGGATTATTTGTTTTTATTCTTAACTCAAATTGATCGTAGACTTTGGCGTCGGCAAGAGCAACGGGAATGCGTACCCAGCAATCACGGGTTTCCGATGACATTGAGAATTCAGCTTCGCCAACTCTTTTGTTAAAATTCCAACTTCCCCCTTTCTGTACCTCCACCTCCGGTCTTGATGCAAGGATGTCATAATACATAAGTACATCCGAAGCCGTGAGTGTCGTCATAAATATCGCACAACATAAAATTGTAAAAACCAGTTTCATATCTTTTGTCCTTTTTCAATGGTTTTGTTATATAGTTGTATCGCATGGCGATACAACCGGAGCTGGATTGCTGAATGTGTTTATAAATGTGGCGTTTTCAGTGCTCCGCCGTTAAGACGGAGCACTGATGCGCCAGTTTACGTGTGCAGCTTAAGCAGGAATTGTTCTCTCTCTTCTCTCTTTCGCCACTGTCGCCGCAGTTTGAAATATAATTATATAAAAGCTTATCCTACCATGGCGGGTATTTATAAATGCCACTGTCCGCGGGGCTGTACCACATCCCCGGATTGCCCAGATTCCACCTCTTAAAACCTTGGACACCTCTAGCTTCCTTTCCATCCAGAGTAGCAACATGACCGTCAAGACGCAACGCATTGGCTTTGTTGTGATGCTTCATATCAATAAGGCCCCAGCCGTTGCCACCGTCACCACGGGTAATTCGGTAATACATTTCATTACCTGCACTATTGGTACGCTGTACATCGGCAAGAAGAATACGCTCGGAAATCGGCATTCTGTAGGCATTAGGGTGTACCATCAAATCGCCGGTCGGCGGGTTCGCATACAGACTACGATGTGTTTTCCACGTATAACGAGTGGCGAAATACTGATACAGCCCGCCGTAGGTCATATAAGCACTTCCGTTTGGGGCATAGCTTGGACAAACCCGTAAACGGTTATAGCTGTCATTGGTTATATTGGCAATGCGAATATAATCAGACCACCTTTTTTCGCCACTGGCCTCATGCAGATTCAAAGGACAAATCTCTCCATAATCGTTTACATACATAAAAAACATGGTTCCCAGACTTTTTAAATTGTTTACACAACTGATTGACTTGGCTCGATTCCTTGCCTGATTCAATGCGGGCAGCAACATCGACGCTAAAATCGCAATGATGGCGATCACAACCAGGAGCTCGATGAGTGTGAAATTGAATACTTCAGCTCTCATTTTACACCGATTACGGCTTCTTTCGCAGAGATCTCTAATGCTTGTTTTCATGTTTAACTCCTTTATTTTGATGTGAGTGTGTTGTTATTTTCAATATTTCTCATAGTTGATTCTCTAATAACCAGTTTACTGCTGACAATCACATGACGGTCTATACTTTCCGCTTTTTTATCGGCAATTACCGACAGTAACATCTTTACCGCCTCCTCAGCCTGCCTTTCCTGAGCATCGTCAATACTGGTAAGTTCAGGATAGCAGAATATGCAAATATCATCATTGTCCGAACCAATAACACCAAAATCTCTGGGAACGGAAATACCGCGTTTAGCCAACAGCTTGCACAACATCCCCGCATTAACGTCGCTTTCCAGCATGACCGCGTCAAATTCACCGGTAATTACTTTCTCTTTGATAAAACGCTCCAGATTGGAATTGCCATATCCTCCCTCTACGTCTTCATCAAATTTGAACAGCATGGGAGTTATGTCATCAATGCCTCGCTCCTTCATTATTTGCTTCAGGGAGGCTATGCGATTATGTGTGCTGCGATAATCTATCGCATTGCACACCATTCCGATACGCTTATATCCCTGGCTTTGAAGATGACTTATCGCCTGATCCATTGCTGCTCCACGGTCAATGCTGACATACGACGCATGATCCAGCTTGGGACGACCAATGTATACCATGTTACGACAGTTATTGAAAAGCCTTTTCAATTCAGCTTCCTGCCCCGGATAATCATGCGCCAGACAAATCACACCACTGACGTTGTATTGCCTGAAAGTATGATATATCTCATGCAGATGCTGTACATTGTTATGTGCTTCCCCGATCATTATCCGATAACCATGTAATCCTGCTTCACGTTCAATATATGCCAGCAAACGAAACAACACACGCGGAGCTTTGCTGTCAATCAAAATTCCTATCAGATAATTGTTCCCGCCTGCCAGACTGCGCGCCACCAGGTTGGGTTGATAATTTTTATCATGAGCCAGTTTGAGAATGCGCTTACGAGTTTTTTCCGCTACATTTTCAGAACCATTCAATGCCAAACTGACTGTTGCCATTGATACTCCAGCCTCCAGGGCGAGTTGTTTCAGCGTAATTCCCATTTTATACTCCTGAT
The DNA here is from genome assembly GCA_016936495.1 of Victivallales bacterium. Classification (GTDB taxonomy): domain Bacteria; phylum Verrucomicrobiota; class Lentisphaeria; order Victivallales; family SZUA-371; genus JAFGXT01. The sequence goes on along the minus strand of JAFGXT010000238.1, from coordinate 17,060 downwards.
AAATATCTGTAAAACATATATATTTAAAGCGCTTTAATTTATGTTTATATTATACATACCCGTTAATTTAAAGTCAATATCTAAACCGCTTTAATTTAAAAAAAAAGAATGGTAAAAAGTATTTAAGCCAGAAGTCAAGCTGCGGATGATATGATTATTACTATTAATGCCAGAGTCATGAGTTCGGATACTTCTTCGCAGCAGCCGATGGTGTCGCCGGTAGCGCCACCGATTACCGCGTAAGTTATACGGCTCCAGATGAACGCGCCAGTCAACAGCAGTACCGGGAACAACAATCCCGGCAGGGCATAAAAGTAAAATCCCGTCGCGGCACTGATTATCAGAGAGAGGAATATTCCTGCCACGGCTTTGTGTCCAAACCATAACCCGCCTAAACCCTTGACTCTTGCATAACGGCTCATAGATATATACAATACTATCGCCGCACGACCGGAAAATATCATCGTCGCCGCCGCCGCGGGTAACGCGTCGGGTTTCAGCGAAGCGAACAGCGCGAACTTCATTCCGATAAGTGCCACAATCGCCCCGACTCCCATTGTGCCGATATGACTGTCGCGCATTATTTCCAGTTTGCGCGCGCGATCGCGACCGGACAGGAAAGCGTCAGCGGTGTCTGCCAGTCCGTCAAGATGAAAGCCCTTGGTCAGTACTTCCGGCAACAGCGCCAACAACATAGCCGTCGGCAAGGGGGCGCAAACCGCGCCGACGGCAAGCGCGATGAAATAAAATATTATTCCGAACAACACCCCGGCAAGTGGAAAATAGTTCAATGAGCGTTTCAGTTCGTTTTCCGTCGGACAAAATTTCCCGAGTGGAAATATGCTTAATATGGAAAGCGCGGCGAGAAAACTTCTCATTTTAAGCCCTCCGTTTCAACGCCTGCCGATTCAAAGGTTGCCATTTTATTCATAATCGCTGATGCCGCGTCGAGCAGGTTCATGGACAAAGCCGCGCCGGTGCCTTCGCCCAGTCTCATACTCAGGTCAAGCATAGGTTTTTTGCCGAGGAGTTCCGCCATTTTCATATGTCCCGGTTCGGCGCTGCCGTGAGCAAGTATCATATAATCGCGGGCGGTGGGCGACAGCACGGCGGCGATCAGAGCCCCGGCGCTGGATATAAATCCATCCACCACCACCGGTTTATGCAGACTTGCCGCGCCCAGGATAAGCCCGGCTATACCGCCTATTTCAAAGCCGCCGACTTTGGCGAGTACATCAATACCGTCATTTTTATCTGGACGGTTAAGTTCTATACCCCGGCGGATAACCGCGGCTTTATGCGCCAGCCGTTCCACCGCCAACCCCGCTCCGCGTCCTACATATGGCGCGGGGTCAGTCTCTCCGGCAAGCACGGTAACGATAGCCGACGAGGGCGAAGTGTTGCCGATGCCCATTTCTCCGGTACCGAACACATCCACCGAATCCGCCAGCTCAAGCGCCGTTGCGATACCATATTCCAACGCGCGTATCGCGTCCTCGCGGCTCATTGCCGCTCCTTGAGCAAAGTTCTTTGTGCCGTAAGCCACCTTATGATCAAGTATTAATCCGGCGCGTACCAGCTCGGACAAGTCAGATGCCACGCCCATATCCACTACGGTAACATGAGCTCCGGCGACTGTTGCCAGCACATTTATCCCGGCTCCGCCCTGGGTAAAATTATATACCATCTGGGTGGTTATCGCAGACGGCTGCGGGCATACGCCTTCGGCGACGATACCATGATCTCCCGCCATCAGAACTATTTCCTTGCGCGCCACCGGAAGCGTAATATCCCGCGTCATTCCCGCCAGTTCCACAGCCAGATCAAGGATACGTCCGAGTGCCCAGGGGGGCATGGTTAAAGAGTTTATATGTGCCACCGCCTGCGCCATAGCGTCTTTATCCAGCGGGTTTATCTTTGCAATTGTATCTTCAAGCAGTCCCATTTATTTTATCCTTTGTTGAATTCCAGCCACAGAAAAATACACTTCATCAGCCGCCGCCGCGATTATTTGCGCGCAACGTCCTGACAGGTCGCGAAAGCGTCGCGCCAGCGCTGATTCCGGTACCAGCCCAAGTCCGACTTCACTTATGACCAGTACCGTGAGAAACGGCATGGTTTTCATGCTTTTTACAAGGTTGGCGGCTTTTTCCGCCAGGGCATCCTCGGACAGTTTTGGGTTATGGTAAAGGAGATTGTTAATCCACAAAGTCAGGCAATCGATGAGCACGGCGTCGGCATGTTTATCCCGAGCTTGTTCAAGGGCTTTGACTAAATCGAGTTGCTCTTCGATGGTCTGCCAGTTATCCGCTTCCCGACGCTGCTGATGCCGCTGGACACGCTCGGACATTTCTCCATCAATAACCGGGCAGGTGGCGATGTAAAAAGGCTTGCTTCCTGAAGAGCAAACCATTTTCTCGGCGGCAAGGCTTTTGCCGGAACGCGCACCGCCGCTTATGAGAATGATTTTATTATGCTTCATGCCATTTTTCCTGTTTATAAATAAGTTTGACCAAGGTTCCGCGTGGCGGCAGGGTTTCTATTTGCCGTAGAGGGGGGATATTGCGGATGCGCGAGATTATGCGCATAAGCACACCGCCATGAGTTACTACTGCCGTAACCGCATGTGCGCTTCGAGTGAGAGCATCAAAAAAGTCATCGACCCGTGCATAGAACGCGCTCACTGCTTCGCCGCCGGGGAAACGCATTTTTTCCGGTGTTTCAGCCCATAAAGCGAGCAATCCGGCGTCGGCTCTGGCGGATATTTCCTGAAAAGTGAGGTTTTCCCATTCGCCGAAGTCTATCTCTGCCAGACGATCATCAATATTTATCCGTCCTCTTATGTATGTCGCAGTCTGCAGAGCCCGCTGTAGCGGACTGGAAAAGACTACCGTGCATTCCAACGCTTTCAGATATGCGCACATTTGTTGTCCGGTGGTTGACAAGGGCGGGTCGGTAACGCCGATATAACGTCCCTGAAATTCCAGCGGCACTTCGCCATGTCTTATCAAATACACCGTTTTCATCATAGCAGCGATATTCCTTCCGCGAGCGCGGCAAATATCAGTGCCGAAACGATCGCCAGTTTCGCCGCCCGTTTCAAATCCATTCGGTTCAGACGAGTGCGACCTCTGCCCCAATATGGATAATCCCCGGTTTTATCTTTATATACGACAGGACCGCCGAGGCGGATATTCAATGCTCCAGCGAATCCCGTCATACCATAGGCTGAGTTCGGACTGGGATGATCTTTGCGATGACGTATTCCGCATTTAAGGGCTTGCAAAGGTGAGTTTCCGGTAAACCATGCCGCCAGGGCAATGCACAGCAAGGTCAGGCGCGCGGGAACAAAGTGCATAATATCATCAATACGCGCGGCGGCGCGACCAAAATATAAATAACGTTGATTTTTATATCCCCAGCAAGCATCGAGCGTATTTGCGGTACGTAGTAGTACAGCTCCAGCGGCGGCGCCGGGCACGCCGCCGACAATGTATCCAAGCGCCGCCCAGAACAAGGCGCTGTTGACCGCATCGATAAGGTTTTCGCTGATGCTTTCAATGCCTCCACGAACAATGCCGCTTTCGTCAAGAGTGTCAACTTCGCGGCTGACGATCATGGATAACGCATAGCGTGCCTTGTTAAGTTTGTCCCGTTTCAGTGCCGTGAAGACCGCATTGTTATGGTCAAGCAGACTTTTCAGGGCAATGCAGAAATATATCCATATAGCGGCAAGCGCCAGTCCGGCATAGAACGATATTTTTCCGGCGGCGACTACCGTCAACCAGGCGACAAAGGAACTTGTCCCGGTCAAGGTCAGCCAGGCGCAAAAGCCAGAGATGATGTTATCGCCGCAGGAGTTCCTGAAAAACTTTTCCACCTGTTTAGCGGCTTGACCAAACAACGCCACCGGATGCAGAGAACTGTGCGGGTCTCCAGCTACTGTGTCGATAAGCAACGCGGCGACGATCAGTATAATAAATTCATTCATGAGCTCAATTCCTTAATGAATTGTTCGACGATGCCGGGGCTGGAAGCGAAATGTAAATGCACGTAACTTCCCGCGACGCGCCCGCGTATGCTTCCGGCTGGAGCCGCCACGCCGCGTACTGAACACGCGTTATCCCATAACGGCGGATTTTCCGTAGTAGAAGCGGCGATCAAACTGGAATAATGAAACTCGTGTCCTTTACATTTTCCCCATTTCCCCGAAAGTTGGCGGTATCCCAATGCCGCCAGTCTGGGATTCATACGGGCTTCGCCGGGTAAAAGTCTAAGCAGTTCGTGGCGGTGTCCGTCAAGATCCCGGATGGCTTGAAGCAAATAAAGATAGCCGCCGCATTCGCCGTAGACAAAGTGTTCTGCCGCGAATTTACGGATAGCGTCGAGCATAGGATAGTTCGCCGCCAGCGTGGCGGCATAAAGTTCGGGATAGCCGCCGCCCAGATAGAGCCCGTTAAGATTTTCCGGTAGTGCCGTATCGGCGAGCGGAGAGAAAGGCACGATCTCCACTCCTTTGCGGCGCAATATGTCCAGATTTTCCTGATAGTAGAAACAAAAAGCTTCATCACTTGCCAGCCCCAGGCGCAGACGCGGCGGAGGAAAATCCTCGGTATTGACGTGCGCCGGGTATTTAGATCGGGAAAGAGCCAGTAAACGGTCAATATCAATATTTGCCTCTATTTCCTGAGCTAGAGCATCGAGCCATTGTTCATCAAGTTTGGCGGTATCCAGTCCCAGATGCCGCTCCGGCAAAGTCCAACGTGTATCACGTTTGAGCGCGCCTAGCAACGGAGGGAGTCCGGCTTTGTCCAGAGCCTCTCCGAGTAATTGCGCATGATATTCAGAACCGGTATTGTTGGCGATTACTCCGATAATGCGTACTTCTTCGCACCAGGAGTTGAAGCCATGTATCAAAGGAGCGATTGAACCGGCTATGCCCCGGGCGTTGACCACCAGCACTACTGGAATATTCAAAGTCGCGGCGACTTCCGCGCTGCTGCCGGAAAAAGATTCAGAGCCGATGCCGTCGTATAGTCCCATTACGCCCTCGATCAATGCGACACGGGCGGAGCTGGCATAAGGGCGGTAACTGTCAAGATTGCCAAAAAATCCGTCAAGATTGATAGACGCCCGTCCCGCCGCCTGACGGTGGAGTAGCGGATCTATATAATCCGGACCGCATTTAAAAGGCGCGACCGGAAGTCCGCGACGTTTCAGAGCGCGCAACAATCCGAGCGTAACGGTGGTCTTTCCACTGCCGGAATTTACGCCGCCAATCATAAAATGAGAAAAATCATTGTCCGACGCCATATTTCTCCTTGTAGCCACGGCGGCAGTAGAGTTTATCGCCACGCCTTACCGTCTGCGAATTACCGATAATCACCAGAGTGGTCATTTGAACCAGTTCAAACGGGAACTCATCCAAAGTAAAAGTCTTTATCATCTGTTGCGGACGGTACGCGTCCCGCACGATCACGCCGGGGAGAGCGCCGCCGGAGCACCGGAAAGTCTCCACCGCAAACTCCAGCAGGTCATGACGCTTTGAGCTTGAGGGATTATACAGTGCCACGGGAATATCCGCCGCCGCCAGAGCTGTAAGACGTTGTTTTATCGTTGCTTTTGGGGTCATCAGATCGGAAAGGCTTATCACCGCGAAATCATTCATCAGAGGGGCGCCCGCGAGTGCGGCGCAACTGATGGCGGCACTTATACCGGGAATGACTTCCACTTCTATATCCTGATAAGCGTCTTCTTCGCACAGCTCCAGTAAAAGTCCAGCCATACCGTAGATACCGGCGTCGCCGGAGGATATTACCGCCACGGTCTCGCCCGTGAGGGTGGCATCGAGCGCCGCCCGGCAGCGTTCAACTTCCTGTCGCATAGCACCGGGAATAAGTTTTTTATTTTGTGTGAAAGCGGATATCTGATCCAGATAAAGTTTATATCCGGCGATGACGGTGCAATTATTCAGAATATATTGAGCTTGGGGTGTGAGCAATTCAGGTGCTCCGGGACCGATTCCCACCGCGTATATTTTTTTCATGGCGCCTCATTTACGGCAATTGCCGCGGTTACGTTTTCATCGGCGTATTTTCCTGCCCGTATCTGAGCGCCTGACCCTGCCGCCAGTAAGGCGGAAGCTTCCGATACCGAGTTTACTCCCAATTGCTTTCTGGCGGCTTCAGACGGATGCGGCACTTCCACCGAATTGAGTTGCTCCTTACTGAACAGTCGCAACTCTTTGCCGGTTTTGCGGGCAAATTCCAGCAACCCGGTTTCCTCTGCCTTTAATTCCACAGATGCTAAGAATGTTATTTCACTCATAGTAAAGCCGTAACGGCTGAGAAAATCATTTATCACTTCCTCCAAACGCTTAGCGCTGACACCTTTGCGGCAACCTATGCCCAGCGCGATGACCTGCTTATGCAACTCAAGGCTCATGTTGCCGACGTGTATCATGATAATTCCGTCTTTACGTTCACGGCTAAGCTCAAAACCGGGAGCGAACGCGAATTCACGTTCATATACCTCCAACGGCATTTCCAGTTCGACTTTAGTCTTTTCGAGTATGGTCCCGGCAAAGCGTGTAAGTATTTCGGGATTGACGACACGGTAATGATTGCGTGCGGCGAATTCATCCAAAGCCGGAATACCACGCACATCACTGGCAGTGGTAATAACTGCTTTGCCTCCGGTAACGCGGGCTATGTCGCGGGCTAAAGTGTTAGCTCCGCCAATATGTCCGGAAAGCAGACTTATCGCGTAATTTCCAGCTTCATCGCAAACGACTATCGCCGGATCGTATTTCTTGTCCTGGCAGAGCTTTCCCGCGTGCCGCACGGCTATCCCTGCCGCCATCACCATGACCAAAGCGTCAAAACGCTCCCAGGCGGACGCGAAAGTCTTGGAGAAGTCGCCGTCATCGTAAGTTTCCAGGCGCATGGAGGGCAGTCCGGCGGCATATTTCTCCGGCATTATCAAGGTGGCGTCATCCATTCCCGCCGCGATTTCAGCGGCTTTATACGCGCCGTTACGGGTCAAGGCGAACAAGGCGATCTTACCTTTATATCCGTGAGTTCCGCCGCCATGCCGGTAGCCTGTGCTGAAACTGGCGTCATAAAGCCGGGAGACTTCGCCATTACGTTCAAGCACATCCCCGACGATTATCATAGACTGACGTTTAATTCCCGCGGCAATGACTTTGTCGGCAATATCCGCGAGTGTACCTCTGACGATTTTTTGATTATCCCAACTGGCGCGATAGACCACGGCGGCGGGAGTAGCGGGGGCGCGACCTGCATTGATAAGTTTTCCGGTAAGTTCATGTATGCCGTTTACACTCAAAAATATGCACAATGTACTGTCGTGCTCCGCCAGAGCTTCGATATTTTCTTTTTCCGGTACCGGAGTGCGTCCGGCTTCGCGGGTGAGGATGACTGTTTGCGACAGATCCGGCATGGTGAGCTCTATTTTCAGCTCCGCGGCGGCGGCAAACACACTGCTTACACCGGGCACGACCTCGTAGGGGATTGACAGCTTGTCCAATTCACGATATTGTTCCGCCACCGCGCCGTACATGGCGGGATCACCGGTATGCAAGCGCACCACGTTTTTTCCGGCACGATAATTTACGGTAAGTATGGACAACACTTCCGGCAACGACAATTTGGCGCTATTGAAAAGTTCTGCGCCGGAAGCGGTTTCAAGTATCTTTTCATTGACCAGCGAACCGGCGTATACAACTATATCCGCTTCGGCAAGGGCTTTCGCGCCGCGCAAAGTTATCAGATCCGGCGCGCCGGGTCCGGCTCCGACAAATGTTATTTTTCCACTCATTTACGCAATTCCTCTGGTTTAACAAAAACAGCTATGGCTATAGGGTTTTCCGCTTGCAGCATATCCCCGCCGCAACTCATATTTACAGAACGGCTGATGTTCACCATCAATAATTCCTTACGATATTCCGGCAGTACGGCGGTCATGGCAGCAATGGTTTTAAGTGTTACCCCGGTAATAACAAGTCGTCCGCCCGGCAGTAACGCGTTGAAACATGGTTCGACAAGTCCGGCTCCGCCACCGCCGATAAATACTATATCCGGGCGCGGCAATGAGGACGCCGCTTCTTCTGCGGTGAGCTGAAGGGCGGTCATGTCGGGTAAACCCTCGACGGCAATGTTTTCGTTGATATGCTCAAAGCGTTGCTGATCCTTTTCAACAAAATATACCTGCAAACCAGGACATAATCCGGCGGCTTCAAGCCCTACCGAGCCGCTGCCCGCGCCCATGTCCCACATGACTCCGGGATGTGGACGCAATTTTGAAACAACAATAGCTCTGACTTCCGGGTGCGTTATCATATTTTTGAAATGATTGTAGCAGTCATCATTCAGCCCCAAAGGGAGTTCCGGCGGAATAACGGCGGCGTCCGGAAGTAATGCAAGTACCGACAGCGACGCCGACGCGTCGGGATCAGCGGCTATTTCCGCTAGCGTACCGCTTATAATACGCTGGTGTTCAAGCCCCAGATCGCATCCGGCAGCGGCATGGCGTACGGCTGACGCGGGATGTCTGACGATGAGTTCCGCCGCGAGCTTTTGTGCAGGTCGCGCGGCGTCGCCATAGACCGCCGCGAGAGGCGCGCGCAAAATATTTCTATAAGGAAGCGCGGTGCCGCCATGAACCGAAAACAACGCGGCGTCGCTCCAGGGTTGTCCCAGTGCCGCGAATAATTGTTGAAAAGCCGTCGGCGCGGGGAAAAATTTTATACGGGAAGCGGCGATATAACGTAACAGAGTCGCGCCGATTCCATGATAGAGCGGATCGCCAGACGCCAGAATTACCAGTTGTTTATGTTCACTTTCCGGCAGGAGTTTTTCGATAGTGGCGACAAGTTCTCTGCCGAGGACAATTTTTTCCGCCGTAGCGGGTATATTCTCTGCCAACGCCATCAGGCGTTCTGGGGCGGCGACAATGTCCGCCTGTTGCAGAGCTTCGGTCGCGGCGGAGGACATGGTCGCGCCAGTGCAGCCGATTACGTATATCAATTTCATAAAAGCCGTTCTCCCTTGTCATCATAAAGCAGTAACTTTACGCTGGTACTCCCCGCCCATTCCTGTAATACACGATACGCCTGCGCATAAACTTTTTCCAGTACTTCAAAATAAATTTTCGCATTGAGAGCCGTGCGCAGTTCCCCCATAGTGTCCATGTTTTCCGTATTTACGCTTTGGGGTAGAAATACTCCGAAATCACTAAGCCGCGACAGCTTAAGTTTACTGTTATGTGCGTGAGTATTTTTCTCTCCGCAAGCGTATTTAAAGAGTTTACCCGGCATACAGGCAACGGTCAAGTGCTCGAAGTTGGATTTTTTCGCGCTTTTTACGGCGGTATGGATAAAATCCCCGATGCGTATTATCTGTTCGTCGCTAAATTCAGGGAAATCACGTTTGACCGCGCTTTCCGAACGGTTTCCGGTAACCAGTGCCACGTGACGCGCTCCCCCGGCGGCACAGGATTTCAGCATCAGTACGATAGTGGCGGCATATGCCGCGTTTGAATAAGGATACACTATACCGGAATTGCCGAGAATGGAAATACCATCTTTGATTCCCAGTGTCGGGTTCATGGTTTCCACCGCCGCAATAGCTCCACTGGGAACGGATATGGTCAAAAGATAACGTCCGCGGCATCCGGCTTTCAGTAGATTTGTCAGCAGCATTTTGCGAGGCGCGGGATTTATCGCCGCCTTGCCCGGTGGCACTGCCAGCCCCGGACGGGTTGCGACGCCGACGCCGATTCCGCCCCGGATCACCAGTTCCAATCCATCCGCCTGTTCGATATAATCGACGTCGGCGGGAACGCCGACAAATTCCGTCAGCTCCACGCATATTTCACACCCGGAAGTAACATCCGGGTCATCGCCGCCGTCTTTTATCACCGCCGCGCCCTTTTCCCACAGGCGGGCGACAGGAATATCAAGTGTACCGCCATTCGGTAATATAATGCCTACTGAATTACTCCGGCGCAGATACGCGGCGACTGCCGCCGCAGTGGCGGCGCTACCGGTGGTAAAGCCTGTACGCAATGTCGGAGCGGAATCTTTCACGCCAGAATATTCTCCATTATGCCATGCAACGCGGCAACCGCCATGGGACTGCCGCCGCGCCGTCCGTTCAGACGTATCCAGGGGACGTCTATTTCATCCAGCAGTTTCTTCGATTCCACCACATTGACAAAACCCACCGGCATAGCGATAATCAGAGCCGGACGGATGTTTTCCTCTACACACAGCCGGACGACGCCGGCAAGCGCGAGCGGCGCGTTTCCGCAGAGAAATATCGCGCCGTCGAGCTTATCCTTGTGCATTGTAACCGCCGCCAGAGCGCGGGTGATATGGTATTCCGCCGCATAGTCCGCCACTGCCGGGTCAGCGACCGGACAAAGTATTGATTCCCGTGAATAAGCCGAATTGAATTTTTGCAGTTTGGGCACGGATATACCGGATTTTATCATATTTGAATCGGAATAAAGCATTGCTCCGGCATTTAATGCCGTCAATCCGGCAGTAATCGCGTCGGGGGTGAATTCCAGCAGATCAAGGATGGCGAAATCGGCTCCGGTATGCACCAGGCGACGTGCCACATGCCATTGTTCCGCACTGAAACGGGCGCGAGCTTCAGAAGGAGCCTCGGCGTCTATTCGGCGAAAACTCTCCTGTTCTATTTCCATACCTGAGAAATTCCAGGTTATACTTGAAAAATCCATAATCAATACTCCAGTCCTTCTCTGGCGGCAATGCCTTGTTCAAAGGGATGTTTGACTGCTTGTATTTCGGAAACCAGATCGGACACGGCGCGCAATTTATCACAAGCGTATCTTCCGGTAACTATTACGTTCAGTGATTTCTGTCGTCCTTGCAGGTCGGATATAACCTGATCCACATCCAAAAGTCCTTTGTTCAGGGCAATGTTAAGTTCGTCGAGAACAAGCAGTTGACCGTCAAAATCCTTTAACAGTTTTACCGCGTGTTCCCAGCCTTTACGCGCGGCGGCCTGATGATCGCCGACCGCAAAATTTCTGCCCAGTCCGTAACTTTCAAATATGACGTCAGGAAAATATTTCGTAAAAAACATGCGTTCTCCAGTGGGCATATCGTTTTTTATAAATTGAAGTATCGCGATGTTCCAGCCTCTGCCAAGCGCGCGCAAGGCGGTACCCAGGGCGCTGGTGGTTTTGCCTTTGCCGTCGCCGGTAACGGTGTACAGTAATCCGGCGTTGTCTTTGGTGAGATTATTATCAAGCATCATCTTAACCCCATTTTACGATAAAGTTGTTGTATGTCGATGCGCTCGCGAACGTGATCAGCAAGCGAGTTCAAGGCGTTTTCAATACCATATTCAGTAGTCGCGAGCAAGGGTTGCCAGCCTTTGGCGGCACGTATCTTATTAAGGTAATCACGGCGGAAACGGTCGTCGTCAAACACGCCATGCAGATAGGTGGCAAAAATCCTGCCGCGTTCACAAACCAGCATTTTGCCCTGTGTGTCCGATATAGTAAAAAGCGTTTCATCATCGGCTACAGTCTGCCCGTGATGTATCTCATAACCCGAAAGGGCATTGCCGTCCGGATGCCGCAAGACAGTACGGCACAAAGTCTTATCGCGGAGCATTACTGTAGTCAACGGAAGCATGTTCAAGCATTCCAGCGCGGTTACATTGGATTCCACTCCATCAGGATCAAGCAGGCGCGAGCCAAGTATTTGCAATCCGCCACAGATACCGACGATAAAGGCTTTAGAGGAGAGGAGCTTTTTATCCAGACCTTTTTCCCGGAGGTGGATCAGGTCATCGGCGACGCCTTTGCTGCCGGGAATAATGATTACATCCGGTTCACCGAAGTCTTCGGCGGAGCGGACAATGCGCACGCGTACGTCCGGCTCGACTTCAAATGGCGCGAAATCGGTAAAATTGGCGATATGCCCCAAGTGTATAACCACCACATCAAGGGTTTGCGCGTCCTTTCTTACCGGACGGGTAAAGGCGAAATTTACTGAATCTTCTTCCGGCAATCCAATGTCGTGCTGATAATCAATTACGCCCAGCACGGGTTTGCCGGTCATATTTTTCACATAGTCGTGAGCGTCGCCGAGCAAGGTCGGATCGCCACGGAATTTGTTTACTACAAAACCATAAAGCAATTCCCGTTCCCATGGTTCCAAAGTGGCGTAAGTACCGACAAAAGCGGCGTAAACGCCGCCTCGGTCGATGTCGCCCGCCAGCAGCACCTGCGCCCGGGCGTATTGTGCCATGCGCATATTGACCAGATCGGTGGATTTAAGATTGACTTCTCCGGGACTGCCCGCGCCTTCAAGTACTATGCAGTCGTATTCGGCAGACAAAGAATCGTAGGACTTTTTAACTTCTGCCCAGAGTTCGGCTTTTTTGCGGAAGTAATCGCGCACCCGATAGTTACCTATGGCTTTGCCATGCAGGATGACTTGACTACCAAGGTCGCTGTTAGGCTTTAACAATATCGGGTTCATGCGTACATCCGGGTCGAGCCGGCACGCTTCCGCCTGAACCGCTTGAGCACGTCCTATTTCGCCGCCGTCGGGAGTAACATATGAGTTCAACGCCATGTTCTGAGCTTTAAATGGAGCAACCGCAAAACCGTCCTGGAGCATTATCCGGCAAAACGCTGCGGTAAGAATGCTTTTCCCTGCATTGGAACAGGTACCCTGAAGCATCAAAGCGGGTTTGGCGAGGCGGATGTGCAATGCCGGAGCTTGAGGAGCAAGGGCTTGTAACAGCCGGGCGTTGTCTTCGCGTTTGCGCACCGCCACGCGAATGAAACGCGCATCAAGTCCGGGATAATTGGAACAATCCCGCACCAGTATTTTTTGTTTTAACAATCGTTCATACATAGGCACGGGAGTTTTCAGCAACAGGTAGTTAGCTTGAGATGGATAAACCTTGTATCCGGCGGCGGTGAGCTGTTCCGCCAGTTCCCGGCGCAATTCCGTGTTGAGCTGTGCCGATTCATTCCGGCGGCGCAGCAGAAATTCAGCGGCATGTATGGCGACGATATTCACCGCCCAGCATATCTGAGCCTCTCTAAGCGCGGCGATCAGTTGAGGGTTAGCAACCGCAAAGCCCAGACGCAGACCGGCTATCGAGTGGAATTTGGTCATCGAACGCAAAATCAGGAGATTATCCGGCAGTTCAAAATCAAGCAAAGTCTCACCTGAAAAATCCGCGAATGCTTCGTCTATGAGAAATTTCACGTCGGGGCATGACAGTATAAATTGATGCAGTTCTGATGCCGGGAGCGTAACGCCGGAGGGATTGTTGGGATTGCCCATTATCAGCATGTCGCCGGGCTGGAGGAAGTCGGACAATTCCTTTAAATCCGGATGAAAATTATTTTCCTCCCGCAGCGCGAACTCATGAACGGGGACGGATGACTTGCGAAAGCTTTCCGCATATTCCAGATACCCCGGAGTGAGAACAATGGCGCGAGCGCATTCCCACACACGCGGAATTAACGCGAGAAGTTCGCTGGAACCGTTGGCAAACAAATAGTTATCCGCATGCCCTCCCCATTTTTCTGCGGCAAGCGGCGGCAGGGAATCAGCATGTATTTCAGGATAAGGCGATATTTCATTGAGCGCATGGAAACACGCCGCGAGTAATCCTTCCGGCACTCCCGCGGGATTGAGATTTACGCTGAAATCCAGCAGTTCATCTGCTCGGCATGATGCCGCTTCAGCGGCAGCTTTAAGATTCCCGCCATGCTCTATCATTGCTTATTTCTCCCGGCTTTTACTATCAGCATGGATAAATACGCTTCAGGGCGCGCCGCCGCGTCTTTGGGATCGTTAGAATAAAATTCATCTGCCAGTCCCAGATTTTCGCCATAGATCATATCTCTATCTAGCGGAAGTGTTTGCAAGAGTTGATTACGGGTACGATAAGTTTTCAGCAACACAGTAGTGGCGTGGTCAGGCAGTTCCACATCTTCGGCGGCGTAGCCCGGCACAATACGCAATTCCTGTTTATCTTCCGCCAGAGGTTGTTGCGCCCGAGCCGCCAGTGCGCTCCAGGAATTAACACCGGGAATTATTTCCGCATTCAACTTAGGCAACAACTTTTTCAGAAAGCGCAACAAGTATGAACATGTACTGTAAGTCATCGGGTCGCCGATTGTTACAAAGGCGCAATCCACACCGTTTTTAAGTTGTTCCGCGATAGTCAGAGCGTGGACGTCAATACGTTTCAGGCGTTCAGTCCAGTCTGTGGACATGGTAAATTCCAGTTCAGTCAATGGAGCGGCGACGTCCGGCAAAGCGGCAATAATCGATGCTGACACGCTTCTATCCGACTGGCGCGAGGCGACCGCGTAGATATGTCCGACTCTCTGCAACGCGGATAACGCCTTGAGCGTTACCAGTTCTGGATCGCCAGGTCCCAGCCCGACACCATAAAATTTACCTGTAAATACACTCATGATCCCAGCTCCATATTTTTCGCGAAATATGCGGCGACAGACGGGCTTTCACCCAGTCCATGCAGAACGCAATGGCATTCATGACCCGCGCTTTCAAGCTGTTTTTTCCATGAATCAGACTCATCCCCTGACATATCATTCAGGGCATGGTCTCCAGCGACAATCATAAAAGGAATAAGCCAGACGCGATTTGATTTTATTTTTGTCATCACCTGTTCAAATTCTGGTTTTCCCTCTACGCAGGCAAGGTGAAAATTCGGATTGAGCTTCGCCAGTTCTTCAGCGGCGGCGGCATACTGGAAATCGGCGCGTCCATCGGCATTGCCATGCCCCATGAAGAGTACCGCGTCGCCGTGCGCAACATCTTTGGGTAAACTGACGTTAACGGCTTCAATAAAGTGTTTCAGGCTGGTGCCGGAGCTCAATGGCGGATGACTGACGCTTATGTCCATTTCCCGTTTAAACGCGGAAACGTCGCGCAGTAACTTGTGGTATTCCTCTCCCGGCGACAGATAAATCGCGGCGATATTGATTTTATTAAAGCCTTCGATATGCAACTGTTTCAATACTCCAATCAGAGAGGGTACGGCATAAGCGAGTTTTTTCCTGACCTTTCCTGAAGTGTAGGCACGGAATACCGGGACGCCTGGCGAAATCTGACGAAGGTGTTCTTCGATAAAGTCATAAGCTTTTGCCGCCTCCGGGATGGTCGTGCCGAAAACAGCCATAACTGTCGCGCGTTTTTCCGGCGTAGTTTTCTCAGACGGTGCTGAACGCAGTTTTTCCGCCGCCTGACAGAATATTTCTACAGCTCTTTCCATATCCTTTTCATCTGGATGCTTCGCCGCTTCTTCGATGCGGGCGGCACGTTCATCATTCCAGGCATGCGAGGAGCTTGCGGGAAGCTGCTTTAATCGTTCGATGAAATCCAGATCCAGCGCGCCGTGACAGGTAAATCTGGCTTTTACCTTACAGGTATCCAGCAAGCCTTCGGCACGTGCCATGCAACTGATGGCGGCATCCGAATCAGGCCATGCGCCCAGAGTCATAAACAGCCCGACGTTCTTATTCCGGCAACGTTTCATGCAGGCGCGCATATCACCGTCAGGCCAGCCCCGATATATTCCGAAACCGAAAATGACAAAATCATACTTATCCGTCAACGGCGCGTCAGCGGCGGAATAAAGTTCACATCCGTCTCCCAGTCCGGCGGCAATCGCCTGAGCCAGCTTTTTACTATTGCCGCTTTTGCGGCTGGAATATATTACTATGCTTTTCATATCGATGTTCTCCTGGCGGAACCGGTCGGCATGCAATAGGGTATGCCATTTTTTCCGTTTGTGATAATGGTTTCTATTTCAAATACGTCGCGCAAAATTGCCGGGGTCATTACTTCATGAGGTGTTCCGGAATAGCATATATTATGATCTTTGATCATCATCATCCGGTCTGCGCAACCTGCCGCGAGATTCAGGTCATGCAGTACCATTATCACGCTGACGCCGCAATCATGATTCAGGCGTCGCACTGTGTCAATTATTTCAAACTGACAACAGACGTCCAGAAAAGTGGTAGGCTCATCCAGTAATAATACGCGCGGTTCCTGCGCCAGAGTCATGGCAATCCATGCCCGCTGACGTTCGCCGCCGGACAGAGTGCGCAATGAACGGCGACGCAGAGGCTCCAGGCGGGTCATATGGATGGCATGGTCGATCACCTCCCGATCATGCGCGGACTTGAACCCATGCGCCTTACGATGTGGAAAGCGTCCGAACGCCACCAGTTCCTCCACCAGCAGCTCGCCTGACGCGTGATGCAGTTGCGGCAGTACCGCCATATGTTTAGCTAGTTCCCGGGAGTCGTATTTATGTATGGATTTGCCGTCCAGCAGTACCGCGCCGGATTGAGGTTTCAGGATACGTCCGATAACTTTTAATAAAGTTGATTTGCCGCAGCCGTTGGGACCGAGCAACGCGATTATCTCGCCGTGTTCGACCGCCAGAGACACATCATGGAGGATTTCAGTTGAACCGTATCCGGCGGAAAGTGATTGTATCTCAAGCTTCATAAGTGTGCCTCCTCAACAACCATAGGAAGAACGGCGGTCCCAATAATGCCATAATTATACCGGCAGGCAGCTCCGAACGCTCCATAATGACACGTCCGACCGTATCGCACGCCACCACCATAAACGCGCCAAACAATGCCGACGCCGGAATCAGATAACGATTATCCGATCCTATCAACATCCTTACTATATGCGGAGCTATAAGCCCGACAAAGCCCAGCAGTCCGGCGACGCTCACCGCCGACGCCGCCAGCAACGCCGCCACCGCTATTAAACTGAAACGTATCCATTCCACCTTCAAGCCCAGTCCGGTCGCCGCCTCGTCGCCAAGCGCCAGAACATTCAGTTTGTAACTCAACACCAAAGCCAATGCGATCCCCGCCGCCATGTAATAGCGGATTTGAGCTATCTGCAACCAACTTCGCGTTGCCAGCGAACCGATGGTAAAATCAAGTACGCCTCCGGCGTTTTCCGCGTTGAACAG
>JAFGXT010000237.1 GCA_016936495.1 Victivallales bacterium | reverse complement strand
TGGTTTGCAGGGATAACTCCAGCGGCGCGAAATCTTTAGCCTTATCATCAAAGGGAATCTTGTTGCGATGCAGATGCAAGACAATCGCGGCGTAATCACATGCCCGCGCCCGGTACATCCTGATCCGGTCATCAAACTTCACCAGTTCGGCAATCCCCTCCAACAGGCAAGGCGAGCCCTCAAGCAGCAACGTGCCCTGAGAAAAAAATATTTTTATTGTCTGTTCCGGTATCACATCTATCTTTTGCATGTTTGATTTTTTGCATATCGTACTTAAAAGTACAACCAGATAATGAGTAAATCAACTGCAATTTGTCAAGATGCGGCAATAGTACAATAACTTTATTTTTCTGCAATTTCATATGCAAGGAATGTCCCCTCGTCCTGAATCGTATTCGCGGAAAAAGAAATAGAGTTCTCCGTGCGCAAAACCGGCATTTCTTTAATCCGCCTACCCTCCATATCAACGGCCCATACTCTGGCGGCGTCCGCCATTTGAGTTTTAATGGAAATATCCGCTATTCCATGTCTGACCAGAAGTGGAGCACCTCCTGACTTAAGCCATACTTTCATTTCTTCTGAATCAAAGGTCGCCTTGGTATTCTGTACGTCTGTAAGGTGAAATACAATAAGACGACGGCTTTCCTTGATTTGCTGTTTATTATATGAAGCGACAAATACCGACGCATACCCTAACTGATTTTTTATACTTACAGCATGTCCAGTTTTCGATGCCCCCTCGGGGAGAATAAAGCCCTCACTGCGGGTGGAGACAAAACTGAATGAAGGGATTTTGACATTGAGTTTGATCTCACCAGTTTCACTGCAATATGTATCAATATCGGTAGATTTTTCATCTCCAGTCAACCTCGGTACTCCTTTATCTATTGCTTTATCCAGAGGGATATAAGTAACACTCGGAGGTAATGACACAGGACATTTTTCCGGAATTCCGATGCAATGTGTAATATGCTCAGGCAAGGCAATTGGATTGCGATCCGCAATAACAGTCCCCATGCGGGTTAACAGTCCCAGTTTGTTTAAACGTTTGTCCATGAATTTATTTGAATCCGCAAAAGCATTTTCAACTTCAAGACACTCCCTGGTTGCCAGAAAAGCAATTCCATTTGTGGCGGGAGCGGCATCTCCGCGAAGGAACAGGAATGCGATAATGCGTTCGGCAAGCAGTCGGACAGGATCAGAGCAAATGTTGAATTTAGTAATTTTATCCGGCGAAATTATCTGTTCAGCTGTTTGAGAGAATTGGAAAGAATAAAGCGCATCCCAATCCTGTAAAGAGGCATATGCTCCCATTAGCAGTCCCATTTCACAGCGGTAAATATTGGATGCGCTGTAATTGTATTCTGACACAGTAAAAGGCTTGCCGAACAAGCGCGCGGTTGTAATATTAACCGGCCATTCAGCGTATTCCTTTAATGAACTGTTGTTCTTATACATTTGAGGGAACGTATATTTATTAACAGGATAAAACGGGTGATCCCAATAACAATGTATATCTACGAAATCAAATAATTGCCGACTGAAGAATAATGGTAAATATGCGCGATGATTCAAATCTGTAAGGAGAGCATTGCATCCCTGACTACGAACAAAATCTTTGGTTTTGTTAAAAATCCCACGCTGTAGTTTATCTGTGTATTTATTGTATTTTCCATTTTCCGTTTTGTGGTTTTCATTCCAGTTATTAAAATCTTTTGTAAATATCTCATTGATGAGAGGATGTTCCATATTGTTGATATATGCTCCGATACAGTTTTCGTTTGTGAGGCAGATGGCATATATTGCAGGATCATCTTTCCACGCCAGGCCGGTATAAGGGTTAACATTATTAAGAAGCAAGGCAACAAAATTCTTCCAATCCTCAAACACTTCCGGGCACAATGTCATCATAGTCTTGTACTGCTGATTTGAGGGGAATGCTTTCAACCCGAGTTTCCCTTTCACACTTCCGGCAAGCCGACGTATTGAGAACAGATCAATCATTACATATATCCCTCGTTTTTTCAGGCAGGATATAAGATAATTTATTTTGTCGACCTGATTGTCATTAAATACGTTATGGTCTTTTCTGTAATCAACGAGATAGCCATCAAAGTGATGAAGTCTAACAGAGTTGTAACCCGTCTTCCATAGTTGTTCGGCAAGGTTTTCCGCCACAGATTTCGAGAGAAAACAGGCTGAACCGACCAAGTTACATCCGAAAAACCGTACTCTTTCATTATTATCCTGATAAACAAAATGTCCATCTTTAATTGTTATTCTTCTATTTGCCTCACGCGTTGGATGAATGCGGGATAAATCCATAATAGAACCGGGCTGAATGTTATTTGACAAATAAACAGGCTGCCAGTGTCTAGATTTTAAGATCCTGAAATCATGATGGTCAAATGTTCCAATATCAACCTTTTCCCCAATAGTCAAACCGACAACGGCCCATACTGAATTCTGCGATGTTTGCAGAGTAATGTCTGTTATTGGCTTATTCTGAATACGGAAACGTGATTGATAAAGACCTATATCCGAAAACTTATTCTTTCCCGTCCAGCATAGAGAAGCATTATCGCATCCATAAGGTTTCCACCAGTCACTCGCATCTTTTGTTTCCATAATTGATATTTTTTCTGTAGTATTGTCAGCATAGTGAATAATTATACTTCCAACTTGATTTTTCCGCCCTGAAGCCCATGCCAGCGCATGCAACACATATATATAATCACCACGTATATGATCTACTGGAATTTTAATGTCTTTGAGAAAATAAGGTCGCGCCGCATTGGCAAATATCAGGCAGGATCTGCCATGATTTTCCGTTGGATCTATGATATTATATTTAACTCCCTCAAAATATCTTATACCAGGTTTAAAAGAAGATAAATCATTTTCTCCCTGATCCGTCCAGCCGCCTGTTTTATCATTTGCCTGATCATCCTTGAACCCCATATTGACGTTTTTGCTTAAATCAACCGGATAAAACCCTGAATCATCAATTGACAGCAACAGCTTTAATCCTGATTGTGAGCCCTCGCCAAACTGTTTCTTCGACATTTCCAAGCGCAAAGTAAAAGTATTTTTAGACTCGCGCTGATCTAAAAGATAAAAATGCAAATCCCCTTTTATGGTTATTCTTCCTGAACGCGTTGGAATAGATATTTCTTCTGCACTGTCAGTATCATATAATCTGCGTTTGACAAACTTTTCCGGCAACACGATTTCCTGTCCATCAATAAACACTGATTTCCCATTGTAATTCTTACACGGCAAAGACAACTCCAAGTAACAGGACTCGTATTCCACTGGGGTCTTTGATGATGCAGTTAATTCAAAATCAATGCATGACGAATCCTGCCTGGTTATATTCCCGGATATAGACAGAATACCGGCGACAGTATTCCATTTTCCAGAAATACCTGCTCCTTTTAAGGTCTTTGTAATATCAAGATCATCATTTTTCAAAAGAGAACAGTCCTTCCAACCTTTACCATGCAACCTGAATTCTGACTCAACGCCTCCAATAGACAGTCTCCAAATACCATATCGGCTATTGTGAATTGAGAACCAGTCAACTATTTCATGCGCGCTCGCATAATTAAAAAGTAAAACGAAGAAAAACACAAAAAACGACAAACGCTTCATAAACAAGACTCACTTATATTATGTATTTAAAATATTGCTCATTACTATCGGTGATTATCTGGTGCCTTTCCAGTAAACATGGTTATAAGTTCCCAGAGGAAGAATGGAGCCATCGGCCTGGCTGCAATGTCCATCAATCCACCCCACATTTAAACAGCCGCCTCTGGAATGACGCATTTGGAAGTCTGACGGATCATATGAGGTCGGCGCATTAGCCGTAATCCGTTGTGCAGGTCTCAATAGAGCTCCGGCTGAACCTCGTGCCGATTGAGCCGAAAAAACTCCTTTATATGTTCCTTGATCCATAATCAAGTGGGTTTGAGTTGGGAACCGCAAACTGGAATAACGACGACGCGCAAGACCTTCAGCATAGTTGTTATTTGCCGGATTTGCCAGTTGAATATTATGATTTAATCCATAAGAAGACTGCATGTCGTTGAGCTTATATGTATCAGCCGGACAATAAAATATTGTTTTCTTAATCGGGTTTTCCGCAAGTATTTCAGCCGCGGAACGACGATCGCCCATTACCGTTGACATTAATACATAAGTCCATCTTCCTCCAAAGCCCGGATCTCCCCCGTTGTTATAATATGGAAAAATAATAAAATCATCATTTTCTGACGCATATAATTGCATCATGGATCCGATCTGCCTGATATTTGCCGTACACTTGATACTTTTTGCTTTGTCACGCGCCTGATTCAAAGCCGGAAGAAGCATTGATGCCAGAATTGCGATGATGCCTATAACAACGAGGAGCTCGATAAGTGTGAAACTTCTTCTGATTTTACGCATAAATGTTATTCCTTATGTTATTTTAATCTACGTGAAAAACTTCTTCAAGAGTTTGACTGATCGGGGAATTATCTGCGTTGCATTCCATAAGTCCGGCGTTATAGTCCCACCATTGCCGGATTAATTCGTCGTCGCTCAGACGTTCCCCACGATAATCATCCGAAACCTGACGCACCGCAAATAAGGTCAATGTTTTTTCATCCAGAAATATCGTATAGTCCCTGATTCCATAGTCTGAATATTTATTCATCAATTCAGGCCAGATTTGTTCATGCCGCCGACGATATTCCGCAGCACATCCTTCTTTCAGTTTCATTATAAACGCATTTCGCTTCATTATCATTTTTCCATTACAATTCATATTAAACCCGCGCCTGGTTCTATAACATTATAATCCGGAAAGATTAAGGAGTAAAGGACTAAAATGATCAAACATCCCGGCAATAAAAATAAGTATCACTTCAAACCAACACATTGAGGGTAATGATTAGCCAATAGATAATTTTAAATTATTAAGCAGTCGACTATTCG
>JAFGXT010000236.1 GCA_016936495.1 Victivallales bacterium | reverse complement strand
TCACATGTTTTGGGCGCGGCCAAAGCAATTTTTCGCCGAAAAACTCTACTATATCATTTTCATTTCTAAAGTTAACCGCCGCGACTTTCAGATCTCCGGCGCGATTACGCACTTCCATACGCCAGGTGTATGTACCGTTAACGTTTTTGGCGTTAAACATGGATTTAAAGTTTTTTTCAACGCCCAGAGTTACTTTTTCCTCACTGGTGAAAATAGAATTATCGCCGGCGGTGATAAAATGTTTTACCGTATATTCACCGGGCTTAAAACCAGAGCTGACCACTTCACACTCAAAATCGGCGTAAATCGAATTCTGCTCATGCTCATAACGCCTGACGTTCTTTATCTCAATACTTCCTGAGCCAAAGCTCTTACGATTAAGCACAAGAATGCCGAACGCTTCAGGATCCGTATTTCTCATCAAAGGAGCCGGAGACCAACGCATCATGGACAGTTGCTGTCCCTCTCTGCTTTTGTTATAGTTCTGCACAAACTGGAATCCCATGCATCTGCTTTTATTCAAGTCTATGTTAAGGTCTTCAAAGGAAAACATCAGACGTGAACTCTGGACACCATCCGCATAACTGAAACTCTGCACAGGGGTGAAATTTTTCTGTACACGGTTCATAACCATTGCCGCCACTACGTCATATTCTCTTTCGAAATCGTATGCCATACCTTTGGCGTTCACAGCGTACTGAATCATCAGATTATTATCATTTTCTGCGCTAAAAAGCAATTCTATGGATTCATCCTGCCATACCAGCCCGTCTCTGAGTTGAGCCATACTCACGGGTTTATCTGGAAATTTAGCCTCATTACTTATGAAAAACTTGCCGTCAGCCCAGCCAGCCCTGACTTCCGGAGCCAGTTTGGCCGGCACCTCAGATGCGTCTTTATAATAAGTGAAACCTTCAAGTTTTGAACACTTATTCCAATCATATCGGGGATCAAAACCACCATTTTTATCGGGGGCTGGAGCTTGCAACACCTCCTGCACCTTTTTCACCTGCGTTATTTCAAGCTCTTTGACGGTTGATTGCTGTTTCTCACTGAGAAGCAATATCTTCTTAAGCCGGAAACTCTCAACATCATATTTCCCGGCATAACGGAATATCGCCAGACCCGAAAGAAGATTCCAGGACAACTGTCCATGCTTGCGTCCGACTATTTCAGTGATTACATACTCCTTTTTGCCCTTGGACAGAGACAGCACCTTACCAGCCATCGCTCCCGGATTCAGCGGATGTATGCTTAAATTGCCGGGTTGTGGAGTATCTATCACCAATTTAAGTCCGGTAAACTGTTCATCCGGTCGCCTCATTGCCGTAATGGCGTCTTTCCAACCCATCAAGGCTCTTCCCACCCCTTTGGAGCCAGTGTATTTTATCTCAAGCCACTTGTCTCCGTCATCACCGGTTACAAGTTCCGGAACAGGAGTACAATCTCCGCCTTTCATCCATGCCCCGGTATCAAACAAAAAGTTATATGGATTATCCTTACCCGCCTCAAAAATGACAATATTACCGTCATCATCTCTAGGAAAAGTTTTTCCTTGACCCGCCGCTCCGATTGCCGCAACGCAGAGCAGTGCACTTAACATTTTCATAAAAAATTTACGCATTTTTCCTCCTGGATTATTTTGTGATTATTTATGATTATTACTTTTTATGACATCAGTCAGTTCTGATAGCCGTCGCGATAAAACCTGAACCAGGAACCCGGAGGGGCATATTGCCAGATAATGTTCTCTCCATATCCGGTGGATCCAGGCTTGCTCCAGTCAACGCTGCCATCTTTCTTTAGAAAATTCATGCCTCCACTATGTCGCCAACCCATATGTTCCTTACTGTAAGCGGTTAAAGACACTATCTCAAGGTTGTTCGTTCCGCCACCGACTACAGTTTCCACATACCCCATTTCCGGGAAATACAGTTCAGCAAGAACCATGGTGTCATCAGTTCCCGCTCTGGCGCCAAGCTGCGCAAGCTTATTCTGATTTCTGGCTATATAAGTATTCATTGCATATCCCCTGCTTTCGCCAGGGAACTTACCCGGCCAAACCCTGCCTGCCGGACAACTGAATAATGGAGGTCCCCAGTCAGAACGATTTCCACTATTTTTATAAGCTACGTATTCCGCAACTTGCATGTCCCAGCATTTGCCCGCATAAGTACCTCCGTCATCAGGGATAGCCGGCAGAAATGAATTCCAGTCCACCGCGTACGAAAACATCCCGACGCCCAGTTGCTTCATATTATTCCGACAGGATATTTCCTTGGCTTTATCCCTGGCACGACCAAGCGCAGGAAGCAACAATGACGCCAGAATAGCAATAATGGCTATCACAACGAGGAGTTCGACCAATGTGAAATTTATAAGCCGTTTGTGTTTCTCAATACCATTTAAACCATTTTTAAACATTTTTTGTTCCTCATTTTGTTTTTAATGCCTGTATTGAATGCTTGACTCTCTTTGTATGATTTTACACGGATAAGTATTCCTCGAATCACGCGCGGTGAGCGACGTCCCCTTGGCAAGGTGATTTATAAGAGCTTCAGCGGCGTCTCTACCGATTTTACTGAGATCATGTCTTACCGCAGTAAATGCGGGTACACATGCCGGGGCAAAATCAGGATCCCAGTTTAATATAACGCTCAAATCTTCAGGACACTTATAACCATATTTATTAAATTCCCTCAGAAAATAAAGTACAGGCATGGGATTTCCGTAAAGCAAGGTGGGACGCTCTTCCGGAGCAAAAGCCTGCCATTCATGGAAAATGTTTATTCCGGCAATCTCTTCGTCCAATGATGACAGTACCGCCTGAGAAAATGAAATCTTCATTTCTCCGCCATACTTATTAATGACAGCCTCACGCAAAACATTACATTTTTCCTTATAACTCTGCTCATTCCAACAGGAAGTACAAAACATAATTCTTTTATGATTCAATGAAACAGCATGAGCAACCGCCTCCATGTCGTAATTCTTATAGGAATCACAAAAAGTAGGAAATGATATTTCAGGCGACGAATCGACGTTCAGGAAAACCGCCGGCAAATCAAGACGCTTCAGCTCGGAAAGCACCTCCTTAGATACAGACCCGACCATGACCACTCCGTCCACCGCCCGCTGAGAAAGTTGTTCCGGCACAATGACTTTTTCCAACTTTGACAATTGACAACTTGCGGCATAAAAACCATAACCCAATTCCCGGCAAACAGCTTCCACTCCTGCCATGTATTGCATGAAATAAGTGTTTTCAAATCCTCCAGGAATAGTCTCAGACAGCAGATACGCAACAAATCCCGTCCGCCGCGATGACAGACTGCGCGCGGTAAAATTAGGCACATAGGATAATTCCGTCGCCGCTTTTTTTATCCGCTCAACCGTTTCCGGCGCCACCTTTATATTGGTTTTCGAAGATTTGGACAGAACTACCGAGGCCGCTCCTTTTGACACTCCAGCAAGCTTTGCCACATCCGACAGCTTGACCGTGCCACGTTTTCGTCCTGTTATTCCTGATATCATAACCCAATATCTCCAACCAGATTGTTCCTT
>JAFGXT010000235.1 GCA_016936495.1 Victivallales bacterium | reverse complement strand
GTAATGATTAACATCGCGGACAATTTCCCGGTCGCCTTCGTTTTGAACTATCCGAAATTTTCGGATAGTTGCCTCTTCCTGCAATTCACTGTCCGCAAAAATTTTCTTGATATGATAATTGATAGTTCGCACATCAACATCATATAGTACGGCAAGCATTTTTTGCGTCAACCAGATATTTTCTTCCTCGTAACGCATTTCCACGCTTTCCGGCTGGTCGCCGGTAGAGGCGACATATGTCAAATATTCCGCCGCCGAACTGCGAATTGTAACGTCATTTTTTTTCTTCTTACCCATAATGGTTCCTCGGATTGTGCTCTACAAAATCTTTATCGTCCACTCATGATTCAATGTTCCCCAAACGATGATGCTCCATCAGCGCGATTAAATTTTTCCGCCTCTTGAATTCAGTCCTAATCCATTGACAATATACATTGAACTGGGATGACTTTCCGGCGGCATCCAGATATTCCTTATAGCCGCGAAGCAGCTTGACCACATGCGCGTAAGCTTCATCGCCAGTCGGACCTAGCGCAGTTTTCAGCAATTCATTATATATAGCGGCAGCGTCGTCCGGATGTTCCTTGCCGCGCCAGTGGGCTAGGCGCAATTTCAGTATTTCACCGCAATCGGCATCTTTCCCCAAGTCCCAGGCCTGTTCATTTTGCCCGGCATCAAGCAGAATTTCCACGCGCCGCGCACGGATATGATTGCCGTTATCCCAGATGGAACGTGATTTACTTTTTTTTGCTTCTCTGTCAGCAAGGAAACTTTGAACTTTTTCAAAATAATCGTTGCTGCATTTAGCCCGTTTCGCGGTTTTCATCAGAAAATCAAAGGTTTCGCGCGATAAGGGGTTGGCTTCAAAATCTTTCCAGGCAAGCTTCAACGCGTCTTCGTGTTTTCCGCATTTCTGTTGTTCTGCCGCCAGTTCCTCTTTGATTTTGCCGCTGTACGGGAAATGTTTTCGTGCTTTAATCAGCAGTGGAAGCACCGCATCTGGATTTTTCCTGCGCCGATATTCCGCAACCAGCTCCAGCACATCGGTGTCGCGACACAAATTCCGTTGTCGGATTTCAAGAGAAAAATCTTTTTCTCCCCGGGAGTCCGCCATCTCCCGCAACCGTGCCTCCATATAGCGTCGGCGATAATCATCGTTTTTTGATCCCATTTTCAGTACTGGCAACTTTTCCCATTCCTTGCGGGATTGTTCGTACCAGAGATTTTTTACCGCCTCTGGCAAACCATCAAAAAGCGCATCTAGATTTCCAAATCCGCCATATTCTGAAGTGTTTTCCCATGCCCGGATTTTCTCAACCAGGTATTCCGGCTCTCCGATTCCTTCGCCTACGGCTTGAGTATAAAACCGTAACATTGCGTCGAGAAAATCAGAAACAGGTTCTTCCGTGTAAGTTGAAGTTTTGCGGATATTTTCAATTCCGTATTCCACAATGTCAAAGAGTATTTTAAAATCCTGTTTG
Source organism: Victivallales bacterium (assembly GCA_016936495.1). Taxonomy (GTDB): domain Bacteria; phylum Verrucomicrobiota; class Lentisphaeria; order Victivallales; family SZUA-371; genus JAFGXT01. The sequence goes on along the minus strand of JAFGXT010000235.1, from coordinate 2,284 downwards.
TCCGCCAGTTTTGACAATGCACTTTTGAGTTGTTTTAAACCAACGCTGAATTCCTCATTGTAGTCTTCGTCCTCGTAATCACGATCACGTTCATAGTAGTTATCGTGGCAATAGCCGCAGTCATCGGCGATGGCAACTAGAGAGTCAATCTTGTGCTTCATTTCAGCAGCCATGGCGTCGCCGGAGGTCGGCAAATTGTTCATCCGGTACTGCTCGACGATCTTTGGGCAATGTGGCGACATTTCGAAGACAATTTTTTCCAAATCCTCACGCGAACATGATTTGACGAACTTCTTCCAGTCAAACCTGGACGGAGTCTTATTTTTTTTTCCGTCGCGAGATGCCAGATAGGTCAGTCCCAACGCGACCTGATGTTTGCAGAACTCATAATCCTGTCCCAGCGGACAGTTGCATGAACCGTGTAATACGCCATCGCGGTTGGATAGCTTAACTGTATAACGGCGCGTCCCCCGAACTGCTGCGGAAACATAGTCGTCGCCGATTTTGAGTTTCCCCACGTACCCGTCTTCAAAATATTCTTCGCCGCGGCCATAATAAATTGACCCAGCGTAACTTCTGAGCGCAGGCATGGTCAAAACCAGATCCAGTTTATTATTCATAATTCATTCCATTCCTTATAATACATGTTCAACCGTCGCTGGTGCACTTTAAACTACCGATAATACGGTGGTGCTAAAATCGTCTTTTAATATCAATTCAAATAGTGTTGAGACGTAATCCTTTTCATCCTTCATGAATAGAACATGTTTATCGGCGGCAAGGGTGTCTTTGTCAAAGCGGGTTCGCCACGGAAGCTCAGTGTACTTTGTCCACGACCTCCGGTTCTGGTCAGTTCGTGAGCAAAATATTTGGCATGGCAATTGGTTAGCATCATGATTTAGCCTCCGTGTCTGAAAAATTGCCAGCCTTGACGGTTTCCACAATGTCTCCAATATCACAATCAAGCGTGGCGCATATTTTCAGCAATACGCTCATAGAAACATTCTCGCCCTTGCCCAGCTTAGCTATAGAAGCCGAACTAATTCCAGCGCGCTCGCGCAGGTCGGATTTTGTCATTTCCCGATCAATCAATAACTTCCATAGCTTTTTATATGTTGTTTTCACTGGCAAAGTCCTATTTCTAGATGAACCCTAATAAAGCATAAAAGATGGTAAAGTAAAATTAAAACTTTAACAATACGAAGATTAACTTCTAAGAAACAGACGTTCTTCAGATTTTCAATCAAAAGTACTCCAGCAATTCCTTAGCATCGTCAATGTCAATCTGACTGTCAATGATTTGTGCATTCCTGACAATCAGCTGCAATAGCTTGCTGAGAACGATTGCATCATCGCTATTTTGACTTTTGCCATCAAGCGGAACTGCCGTCCATGCTGTTGCGATAGCTTTTCTGTTATCGCCGGAGCGCTCCCAAGAGCTTGCCAGCTCCAACACAATTTGCCGTTTTTCCTGATTCGTCAATTGTGATAACAACAATTCCTGACAGTTTCTCCGCCCTTCCTCTTCTTGCCTTAACATGGTATGGGCTCGTATTTTCAGCATTTTGCACTCCTTATAGCGGAATACTTCAGGCTGTTGGAGTAAAATTTCAACAAGACGCAAAGCATCGGCATAGTTGTCCAGCTCCATTGCAATCTCAGCGGAAAGGTAATATAATTCACACAGTTCCGGGGTATTCACAAAAGTTTTTTGATAACGATTCAGGAATTCCTGCTTCAACTTCAGCGTTGGAATATGTTTCAATAACGCATTCAGTTCGGCAGCAGAGAAATCCGGAGTATCCAACAAGCAACGTAGCAGTTTCTCTTTCGTAGAAATATTGACAATTTTTTCTGCGCAGCTCAAAACCATGGGAATGACGTCAATGTTACCTTTTGTATTTATGATGAACCATTCGGCAAGTTTGTAATATTTCGCGTCTCCAGTCTTACCCTCATCATAAATGCGCAATAGATTTTTTGCATATTCAGCCGATTCAGGTGTGTTTGGATACTTTACCAAATACAAATAAATCAATTTTTCCACCATATGGGAATTCACCTTCATGGCACAAGAAATAGAAAGTTTCAGCGTATCCCGATGCTGTTGATCGGGCAGATTTTTGTAAGCAAGAATTTTGTTCAAAATCACCAACGCAGATTGGAAATCTTCTTTTTTAACTTTAACTTGAGCTAGTAGCAACAACCGTTCCGGCGTTTCAGGAATCATTCCAAGTAAGTTTGTGCATTCTCCGTAATTTATCGACTGATAATGGCATTGAGC
>JAFGXT010000234.1 GCA_016936495.1 Victivallales bacterium | reverse complement strand
TTCAATAAACTTTTATGGCATATTGCAAATTTGACAGCTGCATGATTGTGTTTTTGTGTTACATGCTCCACACGCAAATCATAGCTTAAACCATTATCTTAATATAACATTTTTTCGAAAAATTACAAATCATGACAATCTCCCTATTGACATATAATTTAACATGCGGTATATTTATGCCAATGGCATATTTAACAAAAAAGGATATAATAAAATGACAGAGAAGCTAGCTGTACATGGTGGAAGTAAAACTATAAAACAACATCCCGAAGAGCTTTTCCACTGGCCGATAGTTACTGATGAGGATATTGACGCAGTAACCAGTGTGTTAAAAGCTGGAACAATGAGCGGAACCGTAATTACGAAAGAATTCGAAAAAGAATATGCGGCGTGGAATGGAACAGAGTATGCATTGGGTACATGTAACGGCACTTCCGGTTTAGCAGCAGCTATCTGGGCTTGCGGAGTAGGCGCCGGAGATGAAGTCATTGCACCAAGCCTTACCTACTGGGCTACATGTGCTGCAGCGTTGACCTTTGGCGCAACCGTGAATTTCGCCGATGTAGATCCAGAAAGTCTTTGTATAGATGCCAAAGACATAGAACACCGAATCAGCTCCAGAACTAAAGCCATAATCGTGGTTAATTATGGAGCAATGCCCGCCGATTTCGATGGAATCATGTCCATTGCCAGAAAACATGGTATTAAAGTAATTGAGGATAACTCTCATGCTCAAGGTTCTATCTATAAAGGGCGAATGTGCGGTTCAATCGGGGATATAGCCGTGGCGAGTCTGATGACAGGAAAAGCTTTTGCAATTGGCGAAGCGGGGATTATAACAACGAGTAATCGTGAACTTTTCGAGCGTTGCGTTGCATTTGGTCACTATGAGCGCACTGGAGCCCCCAGTCGCTTTAACCCGGTAGATGCTCAGGTTCATCTTTCTGATCTTATCCCTTTTCAGGGAATGCCGATTGGTGCGGTCAAGCATCGCATGAATCAGACCTGTGCGGCCATGGGACGCGTGCAGTTGAAACATTATCCAGAGCGTACAGCTGTGATCAATGACGCTATGAATTATTTTGCAGATAAGCTTGACCTGATTCCCGGACTTAAAGTAATTCGTCCTGAAAAAAAGACCAATTCGTCAAAAGGTGCGTGGTATTTCCCCCTATGCCATTACGATTCTTCGGAATTTCATGGACTGCAAGTTGATAAGTTTGCCGAAGCTATTTGTGCAGAAGGCATTCTCTGTGGAGCACCCAACCTTCCACTTCACTTACATAACTTTTTCCATTTAGCTGATATTTTTCATATGAATAATCCAACCGCAGTTTCCTTCGGACAGCGTGATGTACGTCAGGGACCCGGAACATTGCCTGTTACTGAAGCTGCGAAGAGTAACACTATTACATTGCCATGGTTTAAATACTTTGATCGTGAAGCCATAGATCTTCATATATCAGGATACCAAAAGGTTGCAGATCAAGTAAAAACATTGCTGTAATAAAATATAACTGCGTGGATTTCCTGTGAATACCATGCAGACGCATTAAAGGATAATATGACATTCTCATCCTTTATGATTGTTTGAACATAGAAAAAATTAAAAAATCACGCTGAATAAAAGGAGTTATATTATGAATTTAAAAATTGGAATGGTTGGATTGGATACGTCCCATTGTCCGGCATTTGTAAATCTGCTTAATGATAAAAACAATCAGTTTCATATTCCCAATTGTGAGATTGTCAAGGCGTTCCCAGGAGGCAGCGAAAATTTCAGTCTCAGTAAAAGCCGGATTGACCAGTTCACCAAAGATGTTCAGAATAAGAACGTTGAGATTGTGGAAGATATTGACTCTCTAGCAGGACTTGATGGTTATTTTTTGGAGAGTGTGGATGGCAATCAACATCTTGAACAGTTTAAACGTTTAGTGAAATTTGGCAAGCCGGTCTTTATCGACAAACCCCTAGCCTGCAATTATGCCGATGCCAGAGAAATTGCCAACATCGCGCGGGAACACAACATTCCGATCATGACAGCTTCAGCTATCCGTTATGCGAAAGGTATTGATAAATTAGTTGAAATCGATGAAACAGTAGAATCGTGTGAAGCGTTTGGACCAATGGCTTTGCTCCATGATTACCGTGATTATTTCTGGTACGGAATTCATTCCGCCGAAGTCCTTTTCTCTTTCATGGGACAAGGGTGTATTGCCGTCCAAACCTTCAATACCGAAAATGTCGACGTTATCGTCGGAACTTGGGGTGATGGTCGAATCGGAACATTGAGAGGTAACCGGGTTAATGCTAATAATTTTGGTTGCGTTATAACAACGAATAAAGCTACAAAATTCGGAGAAGCTTCAGGAGAGATTCCATACTATGCTCTGATGCTGAAACACATCATACCGTTTTTTGAAACCGGAAACTCGCCCATCAACTTCGAAGAAAGTCTGGAAATTATTGCGTTTCTGGAAGCAGCAAGTCAGAGCCTCAGTAACGGAGGCAAACCTGTTAAACTGGAACAATTATCATGAGAAAAGTCAAGTTCGGCATTATTGGAACGGGGGCTATTGCCAACTTCCATGCCAAGGCATTGAGACAGACTGAAAATGCGGAATTGTCTCTGGTATATGATAAAGTGCCAGAGCGGGCAAGCGCATTCGCGCAGAAAAACAATTGCCGGATGGCATCAGACTTTAACGAGTTTTTGAATTCTGATATCGAAGCAGTAACAATTGCGACTCCGAGCGGACTTCATGGCGAAGTCGCGATTTCTGCTTCAAAAGCTGGAAAACATATTCTTTGTGAAAAACCATTGGAAGTGACGGTCGAAAAGACAAACAACCTTTTGAGTGCCTGCGACAGAAATGGGATACTGCTGTCGGCTGTATTTCAGTCACGCTTCAGCCATTCGGTTCAATTGATCAAACAGGCGATCGACGCAGGACGCTTCGGATTGCCTGTATTGGCATCTGCCAGCATCCGCTGGTATCGCACTCCAGATTATTACGCCAATACCGGATGGCGTGGCACGTGGGCGCTTGACGGTGGCGGAGCCCTGATGAATCAGGGGATACATACTGTCGATTTATTACTCTATTTCAACGGTGACATTGCAGAGATAACTGGGCACACGGCACAACTACTGCACAAATCTATAGAAGTTGAAGATACGGTGATAGCGGCAATCCGATTCAAGAACGGTTCTCTGGGAACTATTGAAGCAAGTACAGCCTGTTGGTCAGGTTTCCCACGCCGTATTGAGCTTTCCGGGACTCGTGGCAGTGTTATACTTGAAGACGACCGTATTATCCGTTGGACGTTTATGGATGAATTGCCAGAAGACGAGGAGATCCGAAGTACCGGCTCTCTCAGTGAGGGGTTGCACGGAGGCTCCAGCGATCCTGATGCAATTTCGTGCGAAGGTCATCGGCGACAGATTAGTGAACTTGCCGATGCTATTATCTTTGGTCATTCGCTGATTACCCCGGGAACAGAAGGCAAACGTGCAATTGAAACAATCTGTGCCGTGTATGAATCAGCGCGAACAGGTAGCATTATTAAATTTTCTTAAAAGAGGTATTTTATCCATGAAACTGAAATTTGCACTGGTCGGTCTGCGACATATTCATATAACAACATTGTATGAACATGTAAAAATTCACCCAATGTGTCAACTGGTTGCCACCTGTGAGGAGGATCCCGTCGCCAGGCAGAATGCGCAGGATAACTGGAATATCAAATCAACGCATGATAATTTCGAAGAGATGCTGCAGGATGTTGATTTCGATGTTCTCGCGGTGGGGGATTATTATAGTAAACGCGGCAAACTCCTGATTGCTGCATTGAAAGCTGGCAAACACGTAATTGCAGACAAGCCAATTTGCACTGACATGGATGAACTCAATGAGATCACCTCATTGGCAATGACAAAGAATCTGAAGATAGGATGTATGCTTGATCTACGTGAAAATGCTAACGTTGTCGCTGCTCAACAGTATATTGCCGCAGGCAATCTAGGTGATATTCACTCCATCCAGTTTGGAGGTCAGCATCCGTTAATGTACGGTACTCGTGCCAGTTGGTATTTTGAACAGGGCAAACACGGCGGGACAATTAACGATATAGCCATTCATGGACTGGATCTTGTCGAATGGATAACCGGACATAAAATCAGATATATCATCGCCTCACGCACTTGGAATGCCTTTGCCGACAAATGTATGCATTTCAATGATGCGGCACAGTTAATGGTAACTCTTGACAATGACTGTGGAGTGATGGGAGACGTCTCTTATTTTTCGCCTGATTCTCATGGATACAAACTGCCTTTTTATTGGCGGATGATATTCTGGGGACGTAAAGGAGTCATGGAATTCAACTATAGTGATCCCGGTGTGAAAGTTGCGCTCAATGGTGAATCTCAAATAACTGAATTACTACCACTAAACCCTTCTACTAACTTTCTTGATTCTTTTTTAGCAGACGTAGAAGGACAAGCGGTAAGTCTCAACACTGTCAACATTCTGAATATATCACGCAAAACAATGGAAGTTCAACGAATGGCAGATAACGCGTCAGCCCCAAAACAATTCTTAGAGTAATAACACGAAATGCATAGAGTGAAAACAACTAATTCGATTCTTGATGAAATAGTTTCACGCCATACTGAAAAGCTTCAGTACTGGTATGATACGTTGCATGAAGTAATGCCGGATTATTTCTTTAAAACATTTTCTACAAAGCACATAGAGAACATTATTTCGCTATTGTTCAACCTCGACAACGAAAAAGGTATTCAACGTATCGAACATGATGACAGCATAACTTTGATCTATTTGAAAAGTTATGAAAATAACCTGCTTGCAACCAGTAGGATAATGAGACACCATATCATTTCCAGTGCCGTTGCTTATAAGTCAAAACAAAAAATTATAATCGATAATATTCCGCGCACATTGATTATTGAACATTTTACTCTTGCTGCTCAGGAAAGAGGATCCCTGCTTTTCTCATATCAAGAAATCATAACAGCATATAAAAAGAAATATAAAACAGATTATGCCGCATTGAAAGAACTATATGAAAGAATTAACTGGACAAGTGTAGCCGACTTGAATATTGAACGATTAGTTGATCGACTGAAGTTGGTGATGGATACTCAGGACAAGGATTATATTAATGCATCTTTAGAAAAATTTGGCAAGGATGAAATCAAACTTACCCTGGCACATACCTGTAATTCCATGAAAGGCGGGTTTTATCACAAGATAATCGAGGTGGTTTCCAGAGCCGGGTTCAATATTGAGCGAGCATATCTACGTGATTTGACCTATCAGAACAATCCGAACGATTTTAAACATATGCCGGTAATGGTAAATACAATTTATTTGTCAAAGGAAAAATGGTCGGTAAATTCTGCCAGAGTTTTCAAGCTTTTAAAGGACATCAAGGTGCTAAACTGGAGTAATATTCTTGACGTATTCCACAGTGAACTGGTATATAAGCATGACTTTACAATTAGCGAAACCAATGTATTGCGTGCTGCGGCAGAATTTGTTCATACTCAGCTGGCTTTGATCGACAAGAATGCGTACAGCATTTGGAATATTTATCGCTTTATGGCAACATATCCGAACATTCTCTCTGATCTGTTAACGCTCTTTAAAATAAAATTCGATCCGAAGTCTAGTTACTCCACCCCAAAAAGCGAAAAGCTTATCCGCAAAGCTGAAAGAAAAATAGATGCTATTAACTCAGGCATACATGAAAAAGACATCCTGGTGAAACATGTTTTCTTTAGTGTTTCTGATTTTTTCCAAAATATTTTAAAGACCAATTTTTATGTTGAAAACAAATCAGCACTGGCTTTCAGGATGAGCTGCAAATTCATGGAACACTATGAACGCTTGTCGACTTGCTATACCAATGCCTTGCCGAAAGATCGTCCATTTGGTATCTTTTACTTCTATCGCAACAATGCAATCGGTTTTCACGTGCGATTTGCAGAAATAGCTCGTGGCGGCTGGCGAACTGTAATCCCTCAAGATAACTCAAATGAACTCGAACAAGGTGATATTTATAACTTCACTAAAGACGAAATCTTTCGCGAAGTATTTATTCTTGCTCATACCCAGCACCTGAAAAATAAAGATATTTATCAAGGCGGTGCTAAAATGATAACGCTGCTTAACTTGAGTGATGACAAGGAAAAAGAAGCTGTAATGCTTGAAGCGCAACGATCCATTTGCACTGCGCTTGTTTCACTGATTAATTACGATAAATCGGGGAGATTGAAAGATGAAAATATTATCGATTACCTAGGTTTAAAAGAAATTATTGAGATTGGACCTGATGAAAATATGTTCGATCCAATGATTGAATGGATAGGCGATTATGCGGAAAATGCGGGCTATACCCTAGGAGCCGGACTTATTTCCGGTAAACGAAACCGTGGGATTAATCACAAGGAATTCGGTGTTACGTCATTCGGAGTTCATCAATATTTTCTGCGAACATTGCAGATGCTTAATATTGACCCGACTGTGGATGAATGTTCAGTCAAAATATCCGGTGGCCCTTACGGCGACGTCGCGGGGAACGAATTAAAGCTTCTACTTCATAAGGAAAACGATCACTATATCTATCCAAAGCTGAAAATAGTCGCAATTACAGATGGACCAGCTGCCGTTTACGATCCGTATGGAATTGATCGTGAGAGACTCACTGAGATTACTCTGAAACAAAATCTTGATGCTTTCCCTCCTGAATCTCTGAAAGGAGAAGGCGCTTATATGGTTTTCAATAGGATGACGGAAGCCAAAGGAGTTGAACAGTACAGGTTTGTATTCCGCAAAAATTCCACATTGCATGAAAAAATGATTGGTCGTGATGAGTTTATGCAGTTGTTCCATGGCAATATTTTCAATTATGCCGATGTTTTTATCCCATGCGGCGGAAGACCATCGACGATAGATTGCTCAAACTGGATGAATTATATTTCTAACGGAAAACCAAGTTCTCTTGCTATTATCGAAGGAGCTAATTCATTTATAACTCCAACCGCAAGAATAAAGTTACAGGATGAGGGAGTCATCATAATAAAAGATGCTTCTGCCAATAAGTGTGGTGTTATCACATCATCATATGAGATACTTGCCGGGTTGATGCTGTCTCCTAATGAATTCACATCCGACAAGAATGCACTGGTAAACGATATCATGGATAAACTAAAAAAACATGCTGTTCGGGAAGCGGAATGGCTGTTTTCCCAGTTTAAGCTATCCAGGCGCAAAATGACAGAACTGACTGAATCGCTGAGTAGGCAAATAAACGCAAAAAATGCTGAAATCTCATTTTATTTGAATGAACATCCGGAAATAGATTTGGACAAATTAATTTTAGAACATCTACCGTCACTTTTCACAATAAAATATCATGACCGAATCAAACTTCTATCTATGGAATATCAAAAAGCCATCGCTTCCGTTGAACTGGCAACTCGCATTATTTATAGCCAGTCCGGCAGTTTGGAGCAAGAAATTAAATCCGTTATTTAGAGTTTCCAGAAAAAGTCGCCATGCATAACATCTCATTACGTGCCAGCATCGGATGCGCTTAGCCCCTTCCGTTAGGAAGATAGGTGTAAAGACTTACAATAAACCGCTGACCGCCGATTGCAAGTCTGATTGTAGACCGCATCCGGTGTGCGCCAGGCGAGTGCCGAATGGTATCGCTGAGTGTTGTAAAAGTTCACATAGATTTGCACCCCTCGGCGGAGTTGCGCCAGCGAGCCGTAATCACTCAGGTGAATGTTTTCGTACTTCAGAGCCCACCAAAAACGTTCCATCTTGGCGTTGTCTAGGCATCTCCCTTTGCCATCCATACTGATTTTAACACCGTTGTTTTTTAGCACACGGACAAACTCCCGGCTGGTAAACTGGCTACCTTGATCCGAGTTAAAAATCTCCGGCGTTCCATATTTACGCAGAGCTATTTCCAGAGTTTCAATACAATGCGCCGCGTCCGTGGCTATGGGAACTCCGTAAAAGGGCATTTCCAGGTACATTTTGTGCAATTCCTCTTTCAATACAGCATCCTGATATCAATACTCAATTGAACGGCAGGAACGATAATAATAGCTGGATTTTGGCACCTCAAGCAGTTCCAGCTGACGATTTACCGACAACCCGGATTCGGCCACCTTTATGAGTTTTTTCCGTTTCTCAAGAGGTAGCTCTCGTACTTTTTTTCGCAGAAAATCATTCTCCACATTAAGCTGACCAATCTTTTAGAGGATATCCTCCTCAGAGAACTGATTTTCCTGCTGCTTTTCTTTTTTTGAGGCAAAGACCCCGGAGGCTTCATTGAGCAGTTTATTTTTCCACTGACTGACCTGATTGGGATGCAGATTGTGTTCTCCAGCGATTTCGGCAATGGTACGTTCTCCACGCAATGCTTCCAACGCTACCTGACTTTTAAATTTGCAACCATAAGTTTTCTTCATTTTCCCGACTCCATTTTTAAATTTTCTGTTTCTGTTAATTTAGGAGCCTTTTACACCTATTCAAGTTGTCCAGCTTTCGGGGAGAAGCGCAAAAAATTTTAATTAAAGATGTAGCTCTCAACTTTGATGATTATGAAATGTACGGTTCAGTATATCTTGATAAACCTAATACCGAATGGCGAGGCAAAGAATTAATTGATAGAGTAGATTATTACTGAAAACCTGACTCCAATTGACTGCGTTTATTTAACTAAAGCAGGAATATTACTGGTGAAACAGGAATAAAGTAACTGGTGTTAAAATCAGTAATACGGGCAATAAAAAAGCACTTACGATATGTTGTAAGTGCTTTGTAATAAGCAAATGGTGGTGGGAGATGGATTAACGCTCGTTCCTCGCTCTCGCAAGCAAGTTGCTCGTTGTCGCTACGCTCTCGAACCATATGTTTCTCATCCATCTCGCTATAGAAAAAAAGCACTTACGATATGTTGTAAGTGCTTTGTAATGAGCAAATGGTGGTGGGAGATGGATTCGAACCATCGAAGCTTACGCAGCAGATTTACAGTCTGCCCCCTTTGGCCGCTCGGGAATCCCACCAATGGAGCGAGTAAGGGGAGTCGAACCCCTATAACCAGCTTGGAAGGCTGGTGCACAACCGTTATGCCATACTCGCATATATCTGATTCAATCAACACTGTCTGTTAGCTGTGACAGAGCTTAAAATTTAACAGAAAAATCCATTAATGCAAGTCAAAATGTTAATATTTTTGTATTTTTTTTGATAGACAAAACTGAACTATTGCTGGTATGTCATGGCTGGCGAGTTGCAATGAGTTGCAGGCAATAGATTTAGTCATCAGGCGGGCTTACGGCATTTCAGGATGGTAACGACCGGACAATGAGCCAGTCGTTCATAATGTTCCCACCAGGCAGAGCTGTAATAGGGGACTTTGTCCATAAGCTGGCGCGCGCTGTGATTACGCAATTCCACCGGACGCGGTTCAAGAATACGTTCGATCATAAGTCCGGCACGGGACGTCCATTTACTCAGTTTTTCAAAGTTGTAAAAGACTGATCGAATCGCTTCTTTGCCCTCATCGTCATAACGTATATCCGGCGGCAGCTTGAAATAATCCCGAAGAAATAGTCCGTGTTCACCCTCAAGCTCCAGCCATTCTCCGGCAAAGAGCGGATGTCCGGTGGAAAACAACAATATACCTCCCGGTTTTAACGCCGCCGCGGCTTGAGCCACAACACGATGAGGATAAGGTGAAAAAGAAATAGCGTAAGCGGAATGAATCAGATCAAATCCACCATGAACGACAGGAAAAGGCTCATCCATGCCTTGACAGGAAAGTTCCACCTTCAATCCGGTGCGTTCCGCGATGGCATGTGCGGCGTCGATTTGTTTCCGGGAAATATCCGAAGCATAGCACTTTGCGCCGCGGGAGCTCAGGAAAAAGCTGTTTTGCGCGGCTCCGCATCCGAATTCATAACATTTAAGCCCTTCCAGAGATTCCGGCAGCAACTTCAAGGTCAGATCTCCGGGAACAAGCGGACCGTAATGAAAATCTTTGATACTGATGGTTGTTTCGTCATGATAATCGCGCGAGGTGGAATCCCAGTACCGGCGGTTGTTCCGGTTGATACTGTTACTGCTCATTTAAAATTCTCCAGAAGTCTGATGCCTTTTAATATCTCAATCGCCCGTTGGAGCTGTACATCTGTAACAAAAGAGCTGTCATCAGGTTCTATAATTCCCGGAAGTCGGGAGAGTTGATTCATGAACCTGGGACGGGGTGCCAATGCCTCGACCTCAACGTCAGGCTCGATCCCGGCGCCATGAATACGCTTGTGCGCAGGGGTATAATATAAGGCGACGGTATACTTTATGCCGCTGCCGTCAGACAGGCGCTGAATCTTCTGTACGGAGCCTTTGCCGAAAGTCCTGGTGCCGATCAGGACGGCCCGCCGGTG
>JAFGXT010000233.1 GCA_016936495.1 Victivallales bacterium | reverse complement strand
TGACAAACGGAATAATAGGGAGCTTGCGACCGGTTATGCCGAATTGCAGCTTGACTGCAAAAGGGTTCCGGTATTCCATGGCAGAAAGTGCAGAAGAACCCTATTTAAAGCTATCCGTCATTTCCTCCGCCAATTTCCAAGAATGATTTCTCCCATGCAATTGCTCCGAGTCGAGTGATTTTTCCATGGAACGACAGTTTTCAATAAAGTGCACAGCCTCCATCCGTAAATTCAGACAAAATGATTCCCACTGGACGCTTGTCAGAATGGAGCGAGAATCGTTGGAAGTCAGTCAGCTTGGCGATAGTGGTGAATTTCATATTCGAGAATGCGGTTGCGGTCTGAATATCTCACGCTATGGGAAAGGGATTTGATAAGCTCATATCAGTTAAACCATTTCCCGCCCATGGCAAGAATTAAACCGCTGTTTCTTGATTATAGGCGCTTATTCGTGAATAATTTGCGATATGTTTTCAAGATGGAGAGCGTTTGTTTCTTAGCTCATTCACACCACCAATTTCAGCCTCAAAAACACACCCAAAGGTACCATCTGGTACCGTTTGGTACTTTCAATTGTTCAAAAACAGCCTATGGTAGCCATGTCGGGTATTTTTTAACTCGTGAGGTGAAAATTATGGCAAAAAAAAGCAAGGACAGTTAAACTCGACATTGGAACCATTTATCAAAAAATGGCATCATGTTGCGCAGGAATGATCCGGAATATAATCAAAAGCTTGATGATTGCATGAGATGGGCGTCATATTTAGCCAAGGACAATACCAAACACACACCCCCCAAAGGAGTAAGAGCATTCGGCGGCTCAAGTGTAGCAAGTCATCGCATGCATTGACAAGCTCAAAAATATCCTGTAACTAAATTATCACGTTGATATAGCATTGCTATGCATATTTGATTTGGTTTTTATTTTTTTTCGTTGACTCTTCTTGGTTTGACGGTTAAAATTACACTATAGAAACGATTTTTTTAAAGCAATGCTATATGGTGTGATATGAAAGAGTCTGTTATAGATAGGGTCAAGTCAGATTTGATCAAAAAAATTGTATCAGGAGAAATGGCGATAGGGGACGCTGTTTTGTCTGAGCGTAAACTTTCGGATAAATACTGCGTCAGCTATATGACCGCCAGGAAAGCAGTGTTTGAATTGGTCGAAGAAGGTTACTTGCGCAAGGAATCTACGCGGGGAACTTTTGTCGCCAACCGCTGGGGAGGAAAAAATCTTTCAGATTGCCCCGTGAAGCCGATCATCATGTTAATTATGTCTGATCTAATAAGCCATCTTTCACATCGAACAATTGGCTGGCTGGAAAGAATAGCACGTAAAAACAACTTTCAGCTGATGGTATGCAATTCAGAATTGAACGTTACTTGTGAGGCAATGCATCTGGAGCAGGCGATGTTGATGAGTGTGGCAGGTGTAATAATATCGCCATGTTATCCGCCGATAAATCATCAGGCGCTTGAGAAACTATTATCGAAAGGGACGCCGGTGGTACAGATTGACAAGTATTTTACTGATCTAGACGCCGCCAGTGTCAGTTGTGATAATTACGACGCGGCTTTTTCCGTGGTTCAGTATCTGCACAAGCTGGGGCACCGGAGGATTGCGCATATTACCTCGAACAACAGCCTTCGTAATATCAGTTCCATTAATGAGCGTTTCGAGGGGTACTGCGATGCTTTGCGTAAATATGGGCTGGAATACCGGGAGGAATATATTCAGGAACTCACGAAAACCTGTGTTCATACAACCATGGACGACTTGCAATTGCAGTATCTGGGTTATCGTGAGATGTCAAATCTGCTGAAACTGGCTGAGCCTCCGAGCGCGGTATTTTTGCTTTTCGATGAGATTGCGGTAGGAGCGATGCGGGCAATTGCCGACTATGGCCTCAAGGTTCCCGAAGATATATCGGTGGTAGGGATAAACAACAGTGATATTTCAAGTTGGACGGATCCGCCTTTGACTACAATGGCACAGCCTATTCAGGAGTTGGCCATCCATGCGGTAAGTATAATTGCGGATCATATCAACGGTAACCCAAAACCTCCTGACAGAATCCGTCTTAAGGCACAATTGATCGTCCGTGAAAGTTGTAAATTATATGACCGGGAAAAATTCATATCGGGAGCCGTTGGAAAATAATTGTCAAAACAAGTAAAAAGCAGGAAATCCTGCCCAATTTTAATTATGGAATAAAGAACAATGGCAAAATATCTTAAAATCGGAATTTCCGGGCTCGGAGTAGGTGTAGACCACGGTTTACGCATGGAGAAGCTGGGTGCAGGTGAAATCAGCGCCGTATATGATGTCGATCCGGGAAAGTTTCAGGAGGTTGTCCGACGCAGTAAAAACTCCTCTGGAATTCATGATTGCAGGTCTTTTGAGGAGCTGGCTGATTCCCCTTGCGTGGACGTTATTATCATTGCTTCTCCCAACTATGTACATGCGGAGCAAGTAGAATATGCGGCAAAAACCGGGAAACCTGTATTTTTAGAAAAGCCGATCGGGACGAATCTGAGCGAGGCAAAAAGAATCAGCACGGCAGTAACAGCTGGCAACATATTGTGTCAGGTGGGATTAGTTTATCGCTATTCACCTTTTTTCCGAAAAGCAATGGAACTGATTCACTCGGGTATCATTGGAGAAGTCCAGATGATGTACTGTCAGGAATTTGTTGATTGGATATGGCAACCGGACTGGCGCAATGCTCAGGCGAAGTCGGGGGGAGTTCTAGTGGAGAAGAATTGCCATCACTTTGATATTTTCAACTGGGCGCTGAACGACATGGTGGAGCCGTTACGGGTCAGCGCTTTTGGTGGAAAGAGCTATTACAAAAACCGCGAGATCATTGATAATGCAACCGTGAATGTTGAATACGCCAATGGAGTGCGGGCGAATCTCATGCTCTGTTTGTTTTCAAAATATACCGGTCTGGAATTTGGATTTATCGGCAGCAAGGGTAAGCTCATATGTCATATGGACGGCACGGAAAAGCCAAGGCAGGATACCATTGTGCACTACCCTAAAAGTCATATGTGCAAAGACTGCACTGTCTCTCATATTGTTTATGAAAGGGAATTTGATAATTGCAAGATCAATCCCGAAGCAATTCATGCAACAAACTGGGGACACAGCGGAAATGTGTATGAGGTTCAGGCGTTTGTGGATAGCGTCAATAACAACACCCGTCCTTTCTGTGATGTTCAGACTGGAGTGAAGTCCATTTTGATACCATTAGCAGCCGAGTTATC
>JAFGXT010000232.1 GCA_016936495.1 Victivallales bacterium | reverse complement strand
GCGGCAAAGATAATATAGCATGCATTCAAGCATTTGCACGCCAACATGTTAAGTATTTTTCAGGAAACTCTAAATACTCGCATCGTTATGGACAACTCTATACCGAAACAAACCCGATTCAACGCAAAATCATGGACGCGTTCGGCTTTGCTATCCCCACATAGTTACATTATCTCGGGAATTCAGGGTTTTAAATGAAAACGATTTCTGTTCTTTAAGTCGGGAAGAAAATCAAAGGGAAAGCAAGAAAATTCCAAGAAAACTGAAAAATAACAGAAGAAGACTGGAAGAAAGCGGTATTAGCTCCGGGCAAATAAAATGCTCAAAATCCGGCCAAAACATTTGCGCGTTGATACAGTTCAAGTTGGTTTGATATTTTTGCCAGAAAATATCAAACCAAAATCTTGTTCAATGCATCTCTTTATTGTTTTGATTTCATCCATATACAAATTCCTTGTCTTAAAAACCATGTCTCATGTACTATGCTTATAGTACATGAGTAAAAATTTAATCATTATCAATTTTTTACGTTTTTTTGAAATTACAGCTAAAAATGAAAATGCAATAAAATCATATAAAGAGCATGACTATTTTTTGCGAATGCCATTTGAATATTGGTAGTATTCACGTTAAAAGTCATTTCAGCCATATCGCGGATAAATTCCGTCAGGAATTGCACAACGGGGCTTGTTTCATGCTACCGCAATATTTTATGTTAAACAACGCTGCCATCATAAGAACTCACTATCTTTTTCAATCCTCCAGATAATCATGTGTTATTATACCGCATCTATGAGTTTTCTGGCAAACTGGATGATTAAAAAAACACTTTTGGCGTTCGTGCCTATCCAAAATTCACCGCCAATGCAAAATAATCACGACCGAACGCGCCAAGTAATTGTAAAATAACAACTTACATGGATTCTCTAAAAGAACGTTCGTGGTTGTATTGCGAACGTATTATATCTCAATAGAAACGTTTATTGACCAAGTTCGACCTTGAGTAATAGAAAAAGGAACGTGTTTATTTGATCTTATAATTTCGCTTCCACTCTCGTACCGTTTTCGCAGTAACATTGAACCAACTTCCAATTAAATTTGCATCCTTCTCTTGCTTTAAAATTTTGATCAAAAAATCCTCATTGAATTCCCATTTTGGCTTCTTTGCATTCTCGTCAAAGGATAATAAAAGAGGATTTTTCTCATAAGGAAAATTGTTCATTCCAAAATTTTTCGACAACTCTATCTTTATGATATTTTTTCTTATACTTTCTGTTTCTTTGTCACCCTTTGCTTTTTTTAGTAAAATACATTCTGAAGCATTCATTAGTTTTTGTTGCCCACCTTTCATAACCTCTTTTTCATCCACGTGAGCTATTATTATAACAGTTATGCCTTTGTTCATAAGTTCGGTAACAAAAGGAAATGTATAGTTGTTCCATCCTATGCTATCGCTGCCTCCATGCCCAGATACTGCTGTAATGTTATCAATAATTACAAGCTTCAGGTCTTTATCAAAATGTCTAGATACCAGCTCTTCTATTTTTTCGGTACCTTTCTGGGTGTGTATATTAATACCGCTCCCGTTCATATGTTCAATATGTAAGGGTAAGTCTTTCAATGGAGCTCCTGCAATATCTTCTATAAACCTCACATATTTATTAAACCGATTTTCCCCTAATTCCATATCAAGGTATAATACCGCTTTTCTCTTTCCACGTTCAGGACGTATAATTTTAACAATCTCTTTGCCTGACGCAACAGACGCGGCAATGAAAGCAGACAGCGTGGTTTTTCCTGTATGCTTCCCTCCTGCCAAAAGCATATATTCTTCTTCTAAAATATAAGGTGCCAGGAGCATTTTTCCTGTCTTCGCTTGTTGACAATTATTGCCTGAAGTTTGGCTGTTTGAATTTGATGGTGTTATATTATCCGCTTCTTTTTTTACATATATCTGAAAAAATTCCTCTGCAGTCAACTTTTCGCTTACCACATAACTTTTTTCTGAAACGTCATTATGGTTTTTATTTTCAAGAAACCAAAAATCCAGCTTTATTCCTTTTGTATTAATTAACTGCAAATAGTTATCACATGCCTTTTGGATAACATCATTTTTACTTAATCCGGAGTGCTGGAAAATCAAATAATGTACTGTTCTTCCACGAAATGAAAATGTATCGATTTCACTGTCTTCAAATTGAGCTCCATAATAAGAAGCAAATAATCTCTTTTCGTCATCATGTTTATCAAAGTAATCAGCAAATACCAGGCAATCAGTAAAAAAGATTTCGATCCCTCTTTTGCTATAAATATAATCGGCATTATATAATCTATTAGGTTTATATTCCTCAATGTCATCAAACAGGGGAAGTTCTATTTTTGAATTATTAGCTGTATTGTAAAAGACTACAGAAAAACAATTTCTTCCAGAACTAGTATATAAATACTCATAATCATCCATAGTAAAATTATTAAAAGCATTTTTCCATTTTATATCGAATGGGACAGAAAGAGGGCTATCTATATCAATATTCAGTTTTTGAGCAAGTTCTATCTTGGATTCTAAACCTCGATATTCTCTAAGTACAGCGCGATAAGTCCTTTCAAGGTGATGCTTTTCTAGGTTCTTGCAATTTTGGTAATGCTTGCATCTCCAGCATTGTTTGCGTATATTACTGAATTGGCATTTTAAGATTTCTTCATAATCATCAGGAACGATCTGTCCTTTTTTAAAGCAATATTTTATTTTTTTGACATGACCATTTGATTTCATTGCCTCTTCAATATCTTCAATCTGATTATCAATCGATTCCAGTTCGTATTTATCATATCTCAATAGAGACCTGGAGGCTTCAATGTCATCGAATATGCGGTCTGGCAATGTGATGTCATATGAATCATATTTTCTATGTTGATTACGTGAATGAGTGGATCTTACTAATTCGTGACCGTTGCGGGGAGTCTCATCTATTTGAATATCGATTATATCTTCATCTGCTTGATCCCAACCAGTTCTATCTTTATATCGACGAAATTCCCGTGCGGCATCGGTACCAACCTCAATTCTTCTTGTATGCTGAATTGAAATGTTGTTTGCATTTTTGTATATTTGATTTTTTAGGTAGTCTCTTTCTTTCTTTAACTCAGATAAATACTTTTCATCAATTTCTGCACATGGTATTTCAATTGTTTTTTCTTCTATTGCAATAGTATACTCATCGCTTTTTAGACACCAATCATCGACTTTTCCGGAAAGCAGTTTTTCAAGTTCTATATTTGTAAACGGAGGTTGCATTATTGCCAATAACTTTTCTTGAAGAATTTCGGATTTTTCAAATTCAATATCATGTTCAGCATCAATTATAGATTTGTAATGCCGATCTAGAGTGAAAACTTCACGATTCATATTTCGTCCTTTTTCGTTGATTGGGACTATTGACTAATAAGTAGTTACAAATAGTAACTTATTAATCAGTTGATCATATTGCAAATTCCATCTGAATTTTTTTTTAAAAAAGATGCTAATATTATCCGTATTGTCTGTCTGTCTGTTTGTTTGACAACAGGAGTGAAACTATTGAAAAAAATACACGTCCGGGCGAGGTGGATCAGATGCAACACCGGAGGGGTAGCACCCTCCGTGTGACCTAAAATCACGAAACCTAATTATCCGTGAGAAGTTTTTTGATATGAAGAAGCTGTTCGGTCCGTTCCGGACAGGAATTAATATACGTCAAAACATTGTCGATGCGCTCCCGATCCGAAATTGTATTGTAAGTCCCGGAGATAGCCATGATGGCTTTCTCCTGGGCTTCTTCGCCGATGTGGGTGTAATGTTTGTCCACGATCTCCGAGTTTGCTCCGATGATGGATAAAACCACTGCCTTGGGAACTCCCGCTTCCGCGCAGTGCGAAACGAAACTATGTCGCAACGAGTGAAAACCATAAACCGTAACTTTCTTCTTGCGTCCGGGCACTTCCACCGATGGCTCTAAGCCGATCCACTTTATCACCCGCAGCATGTCAATATTGACCAGATTATTACCGGTGTTTTTGCCGTTTTTATCAACCTTGTTATATCGTTGAGCCACATTCGGACAGACATAATGATTCGTCTGCCACTCCTGAGCCTCTTTCAACACTTCCAATAATTTCGGCGCAATCGGAATAGTTACTTCCTTCCCGGTCTTGAATTGCTTTACCCATATGCGCCTGCGATTGAGATCTACTTTGTCCCAGCGCAGCAACACGCAATCTTTCATCCGCTGTCCGGTAAACATTCCCAGGTGATAAATAACCCGAACTTCCGGCTTATTCATGACCTTGTATTTTGCATCTTCCAAAACATCCAGCAACTGCTGTTCCTGTTCGCGGGTAAAAGACATCCGCCGAACCATATTTTCCTGTTCTTCTCGTACCTTACGCCGTAACGACTTAGCAGAAAAAGGATTATCGCCATCGCGATATTCCTTCAAAGTTTCAAATATCCGCTTTATTCTTTTTATTTTGCGGTTATGGGTTGAAACGGAAATGCCCGTAGTTTTGAGGTATTCAGAATATCTATCCGTATCAGCTGGAGACACGTCATTGAATTCAACATCGAAACCGATAAGATCAATAAACTCCTTAAATGATGAAGCATAAGAATAATGTTCATGCATTGTTGCCGGGGTTGCTCTTTCCGGGTGCTGACAATAAACTTCCCAGATTTTCGATAAAGGAAGCGTTTTCTTTCTTTTAGCCAAACCTCTGGCTTGCTTGACGTGCGCAGAAATGACTTCCGTGCTGGTTGCGTTAATGACCGGAAGCAACTCTTCTGCTTTGGCAATAGCTTCCTTCTGATTTTTCGTCTTCAGGCTTACCGCTTTCCTCTGACCATTGATCTGATAGCGAAAATAATAAGCTCCATTTGCCGTTTTCTGATAAATTGTTCCGATGTCGAGTTTAATTGTCTTTGCTTTTTCTGCCATAATTTTTCCCTCACGAGTTAAAAAATACCCGATATGGCTAACATAGGCTGTTTTTGAACAATTGAAAGTCAGAAACGGTACCAAGTGGCACCTTTTTCAGGTTTTTGAGGAGGGAAGTGGTGGAGCATAAGGGAGTCGAACCCTTGACCTCAACACTGCCAGTGTTGCGCTCTAGCCAACTGAGCTAATGCCCCTTTCGGGATCTGTGAATGATCTGATAATCACTCAGAGCTCATACAATACGATATTATTTTTAAAATACAAGTATTGATTATAACGTTTTTTTAAAAAAATAGGGTTGAAAATGTTTCATTTTTTTTGCGTGGAGGGTTGATTTTATTTTGAAACTACTATATAGTGCTATGTAGTGGTTATAAAATTGGAAAAGTCATGAAGAAATATGAAGTTATTTTGCAAGAGCTGAAACAGCGTATTCAGGTAGGGGGCTATGATAATGGATTGCCATCGGAATGTCGTCTTGCCAAGGAATATGGTGTGGCGCCGCTGACGGCGCGCAAAGCCTTGGATGTATTGGCTGGTGATGGAATAATCAAACGTTCGCCCGGCAAGGTGGCGCGGGTTAACTATGAGAAACTTCGTCCGGTGAAGATTTGTCTTTGTTGCAGTCAGGAAGTGCTTGACCGGATTACCGTGATTTTGGAACATGAATTTCCTGAAATGATTTTTGAATTGGAGAATAACCCTGATCTGCGATTGAGCGGCAAGTATGATATAACTCATATTCCGACAACTTTTCCAGACAAGTATGAGTTGCATTTTTTCCCGTTTCCAGGAGCTGTGATTCAAACGCTGAAGGAAACTGGCGCTTTAAGGCATGAAAGCCTTGAATTACACCATGTGAATGGACTGTATTATGGTTTGCCGATAGTTTATTCGCCAACGGTGTTGGAGGTCAATTGCTCTTTATTGAAGTCCTTGGATTTGAATTTGCCGGCTCGGATTGGCTTTAAGGAGTTGAAGAACTGTCGTTCCCTGCTTGATACAGGCGACATAGACGTGGCATTGTTTGATAACAATCGTTTTGCAGAGTTGTTGATGTATCAAATGTTATATGATAATATTCCGTTAGAATCAACGGGTTTGACGAAAAAGGACTGGATTGATATTTACACCCGCACATTAGATGAGTACATTCACTTAAATACCCCGGATATCGGGCGGGATTGTGATTTCAGTGCCGGACGGGCTCTGTTCCGTTTTGCAGGACGTGGATTTGCTTGTGAAAAACTTGATTTTGACACGGATTATTTTGCCTTTGGAAAAGGTGGCGGCGGGTTTATTCACGCTTTTTCCGAGTCATTGGTGATCTCCCGCCGTGCTCCGGAACCGGAGCGTTTGATTCCCATATGTCAGACTTTTCTTAAACCGGAGATCCAGCGGGTTTTGGGAGGATGCAAAAGGAGTATTCCGGTTGACAAAGCGGCGGCCTATGAGGCTTTTTGTGCTTCTCCCGCTGAGGAGCAAATATTTATGCGTGAAGATCAGCATTGCATGTTTTCCAGACCTGCGCATTTGCGGGAACTTAACGGAACAATATGGAATGCGGTGCCGCAATATCTCCGCGGACAAATTAACAGTGAAAAATTGAGAAAAGAAATTCTCGATCATCTCTGCTTTTTATTTAAGCAGGAAACGATTATCGCGAGTTTCTGGCAAAATCAAGTTTCTGGTCGTCGCGAGCTTCCATTATTAACGGAGAACATATCAATCCAACAAACAAGGAGAGTGTCCTGATGAAAACAAAGGAGTTTGAATTTTTTACGCTTGTAGAGCTTCTGGTGGTTATAGCTATTATCGCTGTCCTGGCTTCAATGTTGCTGCCATCTCTGCAACGTGCAAGATCTGCTGGCGCCAGAGTGGCATGTATGAACAATCTAAGGCAGGTAAATCTTGGATTTCTGGAGTATGCCGAGCGTTTTCAACAGTATTTTCCGCCATATGATTCTAGCGTCTATGCCCGTTGGCCGAAAAAAATTAGTGAAATCTGTTATCCTGGAGATAGTTCCTGGTCTCACAAGCTAAATAAAAACAGCATACTGATCTGTCCAATTCAGAACAAGGAAGGCTCAGCAAACATGGCGGGTATTTCCTATGGGGTTCTATTTAACGGGGTAACGCAATGGACAGCAGCCATGAGATATGTGCAAGTGCGGAAACCTAGTATGACGGTACTTGTCGGGGATATTTCAAAAGCCGGGGACATCCATGCCGGGAGTTGGATAAGTGGCTCGGTTATTAACGCCGCAAATAAAAGTGGAGACGGATTTTATCAACGCCATGTAAGTGGCGACAATATACTGTTTGTAGACGGACATGTGACTTTTATGACCAATACCATCCGTTATGATACGGTGCATTGGGGGATTGGAACGGATGCATCTCCAGATGGTTTATTGTATCGTTTTGGCAAATAATTAATCAATAACGTGATATTTTCAAGGAAATATAATAATGTGGAAATATGGTAAACGGTCATTTGAAGGCCAGTTGATTGTGCTGGTGGTGCTGATTTGTTGCATATGGGCATATTCCGGATATGCCGACAGTGCGCCTGCGTTACGATTGGGTTTTAGTGC
>JAFGXT010000231.1 GCA_016936495.1 Victivallales bacterium | reverse complement strand
CATGCGCCAGATTCAATTAAATCTTTCCCAATATACGCTGAATTTTGACGGTTGGTATCCTTATGCGGAAGGTAACTGCAAGTGGTTGGATGATGAATCTCCGGACGGCTGGGTCAATAAATTGCGTTTGAGCAATGGTATGCAAAAAAAATTGTTGAAATGTCCACGCGAACTTAAGAGAGATTTTTCTTATTCTTTGAATTGCAGAGAAATACAACTTAGACGAGGAGATTTTGGCAGTTGGCGCACTACGATTTTTGCTCGGTCAATGACCCCCTTGTCCAGTTTAGTGTTGCTGGAGGAATCAAATGACGATACGTTTTTGGATGGAAATTGCGATCAGGACAATTATTTTAAAAGCACTACGCCGGAAGACGCCTATCGTCGGCATGGACACTTTGTCTTCTTGTTTGTAGACGGGCATGCGCAAGCCCGGAAAAATTTCGACAAAAGGGGGATGAGCTATTTCACCGACAGGATGTCGGTTTGGTTTTGATTTTTATTTTTTCGGAATGAAAGAGGGGCACGGTCTGCCGGTAGTCAGCAGAACCGTATCGCATGGCATCTGGCTACCTTTGAAGCCAAACAGGACACATCCCCGGGGATTGTCCGGATCCCAGGTAACTTCATAAAAAGCACATATAACGCAATTCAAGCGTTCACCTTTAGGTTTTTCCGGCACACCGTCATCGCCATCTTCGGGATTATTTACATCTGGATTAAATTCCGCCATATAAACCTTATCATTAATGAGTTATCAACACCATATTATCCCGGTGAACAAGCTCCGGGTCTCCGGCGTATTCCAGTACGGAGCAGATTTCTGAGCTTTTTCTTCCGGCAATCTGTTTACATTCTTCGACGCTGTAGTTGCTAAGACCGCGAGCTATTAATTCGCCTTGGGCTGAGAATATTTCCAAGGTATCTCCGCGCTTGAAAGCGCCTTCGACTTCGAGGACGCCGGAGGGAAGCAAGCTTTTGCCTTTTTGGGCTATCGCCTGAATTGCGCCGTCATCAATTATTAGTTTGCCTTTGCGTTTTGAAAAGAATTTAATCCAGCGCTTTCGTGCCTGGAGGTGTCCGGGAAGCTTGGGCAAAAACAGGGTACCTACGTCTTTGGCATCGGCGATCTGGATGAGGATATCGTCAATGCGTCCGTCCGCCACCCATAAGTAATCACCAGCTGCGTTGACTATTTCTGCGGCTCTTAGTTTGGATATCATTCCGCCGATAGAGAGGTTGCTGTCATCGGTTCCTTGAGCGGAATTTTTCAATGCCCCGGTAATTTTTTCAACTACGGATATGCGTTGTCCGAGTTTGCCGTCGATTTTCTCCCGCAATCCGGTTTCGGTGGTGAGTATGACGGTGAGCTCAGAAAGAGTCATTGATGCCATCAATCCAGCGAGGATGTCATTATCTCCAAATTTGAGTTCCGCCACTGATACGGCGTCATTCTCATTGACGATGGGAAGGATATTATTTGCGAGCAGAGAATGAATGCAATTAAGGAAATTCACATGTCTTTCGCGGTCGCGCAGGTCATCGGCGGTCAAAAGCAATTGCGAGGCGAGAAAACCATATTTTTTGCATTCGTCGTTATACATAGAGATCAATTTTGCTTGACCCAGGGACGCCAGAGCCTGAACTTCAGCGAGTTTTGCCGGGCGTTTGTTCAAGCTCATAAGTTTCATGCCAATACCGACGGCGCCGGATGAAACCAGGATGATCTGGTAGCCTCTTTCGCGCAGTGCGGCGATTTGAGAAATCAGGATGGGTATTCTACCGCTGTCCGTCAGCAATCTAGTGCCGACTTTCACCACAATATTTTTACAATTCTTTACAATATATTCTCTGTGCGAAGTCATATACGAGTCTCCGGATTATTTAAAAATCCCGATAATATAGCTTGTTTTAGCAAAACAGGAAATGGCATTGCTGAGGAAATTGCTTTTTTTGTTATATTTTTCATAAGCTATCATTATCTGTTCAAAGAAAATCGGCATTTTCAAAAGTAATTTTAATATATTTAGAGTATTATGTTGAAAATTTTTATTTTGCGCATACATTTATGATTATATAAGCATAGCGTAAAGGTGATATGGATTTTTACTTTTTATTATCCGGAACTAAGGATTTTCAGGGCGTGGTAAATAGAGGTGTTGTTGTATGGTACTCAAGAAAAAAGTGATCAAAAAGG
Organism: Victivallales bacterium; assembly: GCA_016936495.1. Taxonomy (GTDB): domain Bacteria; phylum Verrucomicrobiota; class Lentisphaeria; order Victivallales; family SZUA-371; genus JAFGXT01. The sequence goes on along the minus strand of JAFGXT010000231.1, from coordinate 8,430 downwards.
TAGATATTTCAAAAACAGACTCGTCGATATCCCGTCAGAAGCCAAACATCCGGCTTCAGATGAGCGATGTCGAAAATGATGACTACTGGTGGAACTTCAAAGGTTATCCGCCGATTGACGTACCTGAGTTTGACGCAATTGACAAGAATCTTATTATCAATGACATACAATCCCGTCTGGCGTCCGGATCCCTGCCTATTATAGAGATTCCTGAAAATCTGTTGAAAGCTATACGTTTGCTGGACAGTCCGGATTTTGATTTTCATCGGGTTGCTGATCTGATTGAGCGCAGTCCAGGGCTTGCCGGTGAATTTCTCAAGGTGGTGAATTCTCCGTTGATGAGTCGGGGGTATCCTATACATGATCTAAAGAACGCTTTGCCCCGACTGGGAAAAGTCAAGGTGAAGTCGCTGTTATATATTTATTCCGCCAAAATGAATCTGAAAGGGAATTCCTTGTTTGACGAGCTGGTGGCGGATATTGTCAATCACAGTTATGTGGTGGCTATTATTTCAAGTTATCTCAGTCAGCGCTTTTTTGCCGACCCGGATTCTGCGTTTATGGCGGGATTGCTGCATGATATTGGCAAGCTGGCTATCCTTAAATCGTTGTCGGAGAACTTTAATCTGCCTAAAAAGCTTGATTTTAAAGTTACCAACGAGACTTTCGCGTATATATTCCCGGAATTACATGAGCAGGTCGGGGTGTATATCGCCCGGCATTGGAACGCGGGCGAGACTGTAGAAGCGGCGGTGCGACATCATCATGATGTTTGCGTTGACGGCAGCATGTACGATGACCCGGATATGGCCGAAAAACTTTCTTACATGACGAATATCGGGGATACCTGCGCACGTATTCTTGGCAAAGGACGCTGGATTGGTCCGGTCAGACTTTTCCGCGAGGCCGCCGTTATTCAGATGGATTGGGAGCAGAGCTGGACGACTATTGAGTATCTCAATGTCATTCCCGGCATGGTAGATTTCAAGATTGATATGTAATATATCTGACGGGTTGTGATTAAAAACAAAAAAATTTGTCTTTCAGTTAGAACCGGCGGGGTTCGCCGCGTTTTTCCTTGCGCAACCTGAAATTGGTAAGGATACCGCATTCTCTTCTGGCGCTTGCCCAACTGCCGTTACCTAATTTTTTCATTCCCGCCGCCAGCAGATACTGATAATTTTCCCGCATATTGGTGTATGACAGATCGACGCGTTTCCTGAACAGTTCAAGAATCTCATGTTTGATCTGCGCCTTGGTCATTGAGCGCCGGAGGCGGACTTTATCGTAATCAATCCCCGCCAGTTTTACTGCCTGAGCCCAGCTGCGGAAACGTTTTACGGCTGCCATATACAGTGCTTTATTATTGTTCTGCATATGCTGTGAGTTTATTTGCTCACCTTCTTCGTAGGCTTTTTTTATTTCTTCGATAACCGCCTGACGAGTCCAGGTCTTGTATTTTCGAATCAGACTATAATCCAATCCGCAGGCTTCAATAGCGTCCTTCCAGGAACCGAATTCGCGTTCAGCGGCGGCATATACGTCTGGATAAGTAGTCGCATAATAATAAGAATTCAACGCTTCCTTATCTTTCCTGGAAAGAATATGATTTATTATCATTGATGGATGCCAGAGCTTCTTAAACATTCTCTATACCTGAATTCCTGTTTTATAACTGTTTATATTCACTACATACAACTTAATATATTGAACAAATTTGAGTTTTCAAGGAATGTGTATGAAAATTAATTTGATTAAAGCGTATTTTTGCTGTAATTTCTTTGTATTAATGAAAAAAACACGGTTATGGATTGTGTGAATGAAGATAAAACTTAATATTATAAATGCTCTGCCGATTATGTTGCCGGAAAGGATGATCCTGACACGTCTGGGTTATAATCATCATCTAACCGGACTTACGCCTCGCCAGAAAGATAAGATCATGCAGGATATGCATGAGGCTTTCGCGCTCTGTCGTCCCCGCGGCGTCTGGGCACGAATGGCAATTACCGACAATGACGGTGAGACTCTGCGTCTCCAGGACGGTACGGAGTTCAGAAGTCGAGCCTTATGCAGTTTGATGAGCGCGTCCGCGAATATATGGATTGCGGCGACTACGGTCGGTCATGAATTGCTGGATGCTATAGCTGCCGTTCTGGCGCAATCTGACGGCAAGGCGGCTTTGATTTATGATGCGGTCGGCGGAGAAGTCGCCGACGCGGCGATGGATTATCTTCAAAAATATGTAAATAAAAATTTATCCCGTTCCGGAGAGAAGCTTTCCGCAAAACGTTTTTCTCCCGGTTATTCCGATTTGAATCTGGAGGCTCAACGGGATATATTCAGAATTTTGGAGCTTGAAAAGTTCGGGCTTGAGCTTAATGAAAGAATGCTGATCCTGCCGGAGAAATCGGTTACGGCTCTGGCTGGAATAGAAATAAATATTTAATAAAAATAAGAGTATAGACATGACACGTAATGAATTCAGAAACTTGACCAACGACAGGATCGTCATTCTTGACGGCGCCACCGGAACCGAACTGGCAAAGCGGGGTATGCCTGGCGGCGTATGCCCGGAGCTGTGGGTATATGAAAATCCCGGCGTAATAAACGAAGTGCAACAGGCATATTTCGCCGCCGGAGCGGATATAGTTTATGTGCCAAGTTTTGGCGGAAATCCGTATAAGCTGGAAGAATTCGGGCTTGAATCAAGAGTTTTTGAACTAAATAAAGGTCTGGCTGAGATTTCCCGTAAAACCGCCGGAAACAAATACGTATTTGGTGATATCGCTCCTACCGGTAATTTTATTTTCCCTTTCGGCGATGTGCCTTTTGACGCCGCCGTAAACGCCTACAAACAGCAGGTCGAAGGATTAGTGGCGGGTGGAGTTGACGGATTCGTCATCGAGACCATGATGGATGTGCAGGAAGCGCGCGCAGCGTTGATTGCCATTCGCGAGACTTGTGATCTGCCGGTGATGGTAAGTATGACTTTTGAGCCGGACGGGCGTACACTCACCGGCAATGATCCGGTGTCAGCGCTTATAACTTTCCAATCCCTGGGCGCCGATGCTTTCGGCTGTAACTGCTCCACCGGTCCCCGGAATATGATCGAACTTATCCGTTCAATCAAGGACTTCGCTACAATTCCTCTGCTCGCCAAGCCCAACGCGGGAATGCCCAAGCTGATCAACGGTCAGACGGTGTTCGGTATGGGCGCGGAAGAATTCGGCTCATATGTTGATGAATTTATTGCCGCCGGAGTCAACATTCTAGGCGGCTGCTGCGGCACCACTCCTGAGCATATAAAAGCTCAGGCTGCCGCCGCAAAAGGGAAAAAACCGATTCAACCCCGAATAACCGCGCTCGGTGCGGTGTCTTCGGCGCGTTCGAGCAGGATGCTGGGCGGAGATCAACATTTCGCGGTCATCGGCGAGAGAATAAACCCTACCGGGAAAAAAGCGTTACAGGCAGAGTTGCGCGAAGGTAAATTTAATATAGTCAGGAAGTTCGCGCAGGAACAGACCGAACAGGGCGCGGCGATCCTTGACGTAAATATGGGTTTGTCTGGCATTGATGAAAAGGATATGATGCTTAAAGCCATCGCGTTATTATCCCAATCCTCCGATCTGCCATTGTGTATTGACTCAACCCGACCGGAAGTTATGGAAGCGGCACTACGGGTTTATCCCGGACGCGCTCTGCTTAACTCTATTTCCGCCGAAAAAGAGCGTATCGAAGAAATGCTACCCATAGCCGCGAAATACGGGGCGATGCTTATCGTTCTCCCCCTGACTGACGCCGGTATTCCTGAAACTACTGAAGAGCGTATCGAAGTAGTCAAATATATCTATGGCAAAGCTCAGGAACTAGGCTATCATAAGGAAGATATCTGCGTAGACGGGCTTATCATGACCGTGTCCTCGAATCAGTCCGCCGCACAGGTGTCCCTGGATCTGATCGGCTGGTGCGCCAATGATTTCGGCGTGAATACCGTGTGCGGACTTTCAAACGTCAGCTTCGGAATGCCGCAGCGGCAATGGGTCAACAATACTTTTCTAGGCATGGCGCTTGGACGCGGCTTGAACATGGCTATAGCCAATCCGTCATCGGAAATGATAATGGCTACCGTTCATGCCTCGGATGTACTCTCCGGGCGCGACCGCAAAATGTCCAGATACGTGGAACTTTACGCCGGCAAGTCCGATGATATTGCCGGGACGATGCAAAAAAGCGACCTTACACCTCAGGAAAAAGTGTTTCAGTGCGTGCTTCAGGGCGATGATGATATGATTGCCGCCGCGATTGCCGAAGCGTTGAAAAGTTCCGTAACTCCACGGACACTGGTTGATGACTGTCTTATTCCCGCTATCAACAAAGTAGGGGATCTCTTCGAGCAGAAAAAGTATTTCCTGCCACAACTGATAATGAGCGCCGACGCCATGCGCAAAGGCTTTGAGGTACTTGAGCCGTTGTTGCAGGAAGATGCGGCCGACAATGTCGAAAAAACCCGTATAATCATTGCCACCGTCAAAGGCGATATACATGACATCGGCAAGAACATCGTGGCGCTGATGCTGCGCAATTACGGCTATGAAGTGATCGACCTCGGCAAAGACGTATCCGCAGATACCATTCTTGACGCGGCGGTACAAAATGAGGTCGATATAGTCTGCCTCTCAGCGCTTATGACCACCACCATGGTGGAAATGGAGACCGTGGTTAATCTTGCCCGTAAACGCGGACTTGACCACCTTAAATTCATGGTAGGCGGCGCGGTAGTCGATGAAGATTATGCCGAACAGATCGGAGCCAATTACTCGTCCGACGCGATGTCGGCGGTAAAAATGGCCAATCAGCTTTCCGGCAAATAAGCCATCAGTTCAGGCTTGTTTAAAACAGAAAGTCTTCGTTATTTTCTTCCGCGTCGTCATCCGGCGCGGAAGGAGTTTCTGATATGCGCTTGCCGGATTCAGGATCAAAATCCGTCCATTCGCCGCCATTGGCGTCTTCACGAGTCAGAATTTCTATTTTCTTTTCAAAGCCTTTAAGCTTGGCGCCACAGTATTTTGAAAGTTTGCTGCCTTCTTCAAAACGGCTTATCATAGCGTCCAGAGACAAATCGCCCTCTTCCATGGAATCAACGATGTCCTCAAGCTTTTCCAATGCTTCTTCAAAGGTTATTTCCGGTTTTTCTTTTTTTACGCCCATACTGATATTCCTGAATGTAATGGTGTTATGGTCTGACAATTCAGTTTTACAATATCACAAATACAGTGAAAATCCATTGTCCGCGACATTGTTTTCAGGTATTTTAATGTTATTCTATAAAGATGACGGATTTATCAGGAAAAGACTTATGGATAAAAAAATAAATATGTATGTACCCTGGCTGCTGCTGGCGGTATTGCTGTCTGTCGGGCTTAACGGCATAGGTCGTCAACTGTGGTTTGATGAGGCGTTGACCATAATCGAGTTCGCCAGCCTGCCCTCGCTCACGGATATTTACCGTCAATATAATATTCCCAACAATCACATCCTGTATACAATGATGCTGAACTTATGGGCGGAAGGCTGTTACGCTCTAACCGGAACCATGCCGGATATATTCTACCGTCTGCCCTCACTGATATTTTCCGCGGGAAGCGTTGCTATTATCTGCTTCTGTTGGAAAAAACGACTTGGCGGGACGACCGCTTTCGCGGCGGCACTCGCATTAACCGTATCATTGCCCTTTATTCTTTACGCGCTGGCGGTGCGCGGGTATGCCATGAGTTTTTTCACTATCCTCTGCGCGTTTGAGTTTGCGGTGAGACTGAATCGCGGACGGATGCTCTACGCGCTATGGTACTTCCTGGCGGCATTGGCGGCGGTCGGCACAGTGCCGTCGAATCTGTTGGCATTCGCCGCATTGACTCTATATCTGGCGCCGGGAAAATTCCGACGGCTGTTCAGCGTAAGTTTTATTCTGACGGCGATACTGCCGCTAATCGCGTTTATAGTGTTTTATCTGCCCATATGGACTAAACTGATGCATAATTTTGACCTGAAAGAGGGCTGGCATAACCACTGGCATGGAGCAGGGGTGGTGTACTTTGCTTATGCGTGGTCACTGCTGCCGCTGATAATCATCGCGCTATACGGAATAGGCAGAATAATCCGCCGGCACGGAGTCTCCATGCCCCTGCTGTGGAAGCTATTGCCATTCATGATACCATTGCCGTTGGTACTGTTGGATGTATACCCTTTTCCCAGGGTTATGCTGTGCCTGTGGCCGGTGTGGTTATATGCCACCGCGCGGGGAGTCAAGTATTCATTGAACTTGTTCGCGACGATGGAAAACAGACAAATATGGATATTTAAAACGACAATATTGTTACTGTCCATACTGCTCCTGTGGGGAGCGTTTGGACAATATTCGGCACGTTATGTATCCCGGGCGATGGTATGTGCCAGCGGTTACAACGACCATTTATTCTCGCCATATTACGTGGAAGACTACGATCCTGCCGGAACCGAGGAGCTGACCCGGAATGCGCCGGGTAAGGTCTTTATAAGTTTTACTGCCGATCGCTATCCCTTGATTTTCTATGCGTTTACGCGCGGGGCGGATCATCGCAGATTTATTTTCAACGCGGGTGGAACCAAGGTTGAAAAACTCAAAAATGGAACGATAGTTATTCTAAGCAAATACGATGACGCAACTGAGTTTGCCCAAAATTACAACTTAAGTGAACTGCGGCTCATAAAGGAACATGGTTATCATCGTATATATATGGCAGTAAACAATTAAAGGATTATGGTGATGATTTCGATAAATACGTGTGTAAGTATATTTGTACAGTTTTTTTGTATTCTTACTCCATTTTTTGTGCTGAGTATGTTCATAACTATGACGTCGGGGATGCCGGCACGTAAACAGAAACTCATCGCCGCAAAAACCACTCTTGCAATCCTGGGCATATGCATGTGTATTTATTTCTTCGGTAAACAGATATTCGACCTGATGGGGCTGACACTTGATGCTTTCAGAATCGGCGCCGGGTCAATACTGTTTATCACCGCCGTGAGTTTGATGGGCGACAAGGTAAAAAAAGCCGGAGATCAGCAATCCGAAGCTGATTCAGATAATATCAGTGTGGTGCCGTTGGCAATTCCTTTCGCCATCGGTCCCGGTACCATAGGTACCATCATGGTAATGAGCAACGACAACCAGACTTTGGGACAGCATCTTTCCGGTTGTCTAGGGTTGACGGCGGCAATTGTGGCGGTGGGCGTCATCCTGCTTTCGTCCTCATTTATAGAACGTCTTATCGGCAGACAGGGCATCAAGGTTTTGAGCAAGCTGACTGGTCTGATTCTTGCGGGTATAGCTGCTCAGATAATTTTTACGGGTATAAAGAATTTCCTGAATTTGTGAACCCCTCGGATGATTTCAACATAACGGGGAAGAGGAAAAACAGATGAAAGTCAATAATGTGATGAAGTTTGAATCTCCGGCTGAAATGTCGGTCGCCGCCTTGAGCGCGATGGCAAGCTACTGCCTGACCACCATCCGAGCTAAAGGCAGGATCAATATTGCGGTATCGGGCGGCTCTTCGCCACTGGGCTTGTTCGCATTGCTCGCAAAACCCGCCAATATGGCGCTGCTGCCCTGGAGTAAGGTGCATTTGTTCTGGGTGGACGAACGTTTTGTGCCGATGGATGACGAAGATAATAATTTCAAGGTGGCTTGCGACACTTTTATCCGTAGAAGCCGCATTCCCGAAGAGAATATTCACTGCATCAATACCGCTTACAGTTCTCCGGCTCAGGCGGCCATGGCTTACCGTTCCGAGCTGGAAAGCTATTTCGGTCCCGGCATCCCCTGTTTTGACCTGATCTTGCTGGGCATGGGCGCCGATGGTCATACAGCCTCACTTTTCCCTATGGCAAAGTCATTGCAGGAGAAAACACTGCCAGTCATAGACGTCCCTCCGCCAGTGTCTTCTGAGCCCAAATTGCCAAGGATAACCATGACGCTTCCGGTCATTAATAAAGCGGCAAAAGTATTCATCATCATTGCCGGAGCGGAAAAACAGCACGTGGTTGATTTTGTCCTCAGTCACGGTTCCAGAGAGATAAAATACCCGCTTCAGTTGATCGAGAATGAAAACCTGAGCTGGTACATCAGCCGCCAATAGACGGCGGCTATATCAGGCCGCGATTGGCAAAAAACACATCAGATTGTTAATGACTTTCTGGTGGTTAAAAAATTCAATACTCTGACTGAATCCTTTCTGCTTTTTAAAGCGCTTTGCCCTCTATTTTCTGTCATTTCCAACGTTCCCTGCCAAATCCAGCTCAGCCTTTGACGGCGCCGGAGGTCAGTCCCCGGACGAAGAGTCTCATGCAGAACAGGAACATTACTATCAGAGGAATCGACGCAAT
>JAFGXT010000230.1 GCA_016936495.1 Victivallales bacterium | reverse complement strand
ATTGCGTCGATTCCTCTGATAGTAATGTTCCTGTTCTGCATGAGACTCTTCGTCCGGGGACTGACCTCCGGCGCCGTCAAAGGCTGATAGTATAATAAACACTAATTGAGCGTAAGCCGATCGGTTATTCCGATCGGTTTACTTTTTTATTGCGCTCAAGCAAATATCTTAAATAAGATATTTTCATAAAATATAAAGATATTTACACGCTTGCCATTGACAAACAAGTCTCTTTGATTTATAATTATCCACAATGAAAGTATCTAAACTGGATAAGAAGCCATGAGAACAATAAATAAGAGAAGCTCCCGCCATAAGGTAGACAGTTTGTTCAAAACTCTGCGAGAACAGATTGTCAACGGCAGCATAGCCGACGGTGAGGCACTTCCTGCTCCTGAGATCATCGCAGATGAGAACGGAGTCTCCGTTATTACCATCAAGCGTATTATGGCTAAGCTTGCAGACGAAGGTCTGGTTGATCGCGTACGCGGTCAGGGAACTTTTGCCAGAAGTGGCTCTCATGCCAATAAACATCTCAACATCGGCATAGTAGATTCCATTACCTCGCCAAACAGTACCGACTTGCAAAAAGTGATGGGTGAGATCTCCACCACATGTGCCGAGCTTCTGGATACGCCCGGCATCTCTATTCACCGCATCAGTTATGGGGATATGCTCAGCCCTGAACGTGTTTCCGAGGTGCTGGCACAGCTTGATGGCATGCTTATCGGATGCTCTCATTTTGACGAACGCACTCGCGAGTTAATTGACTCTCTCCCAATACCTAAAGTCATGTATGGAAACGAATTTATCCATGAATCAACCATAAGCCAGGTCGTTCCCGACTTCAATACCGCCATGCCGCATGTCGCGCAATACCTTGCAGATAATGCATTTCAGGAGATCATCATCGTTCACGAAGACCATAATAACGCCAGAATCAGGAGTGAGGCTTTCAGAAGCGCGGTCATCAACGCTGGATATCCCCCTCATCTTATCACAGAACTCACACCGCAGAGCGTGGGGAAATCTGATGGCGGATACCGCCTCGCGTCACAGTTGCTCCAAAAAACTGCGAAACGCTTTATTTTTTCCAGCAGCGACTTTGTTTCTTTCGGCATTGTCGACGCGATGCACGATCTCGGGATTACTCTTGGCGGAGATACTCAACTGCTCAGCTCCGACAATCTCGAAGGACGCGGCGTCAGTATATATCCGCATCCTCTCCTTTCCTCTATTGACCCTGAACGCCGGACCATTGCAGCGAAAGCAGTAGAATTACTTCACTATAAGATAAACAACCCTGATCCATGTCAATATATCATCAAAGTCCCATCCAGACTTGTTATAAGAAAAACAGCAAACATCAATCCGCATAAGGAGAATTAAACATGACCAATAAATCTAACTTCTTTACGCTCATCGAACTCCTCGTCGTGATAGCCATCATCGCGATTTTAGCAAGTCTGTTCCTGCCTGCGCTCAGTCGCGCCAGGAATACGGCCAGAAAAATCAATTGCGTTTCCAATCAGAAACAAGTTATGCTTGCTTTTATTAATTATGGCAATGACTTCAATGAATTCGCTTTTATTCATCATTGTAACGGCGGCAAGTGGATTGACAAATATCGCGAAGGCAAATATATCACTCAAATGAATCTGATAGTTTGCCCCGCCTTCGCTCCCAGAAGTTTTGAAAGTGATTACAGAACTTACGGTAATCGTTGCGACGTTAACAGCCTTCCTCCGGGGTATTGGGTCAAGGACAGTATTGGTCATACTTACTTGAATATAAAAAAGATCACTCGTCCATCAGCCTTTTACCAGATTGGTGATTCATCAAGAAGCGACAGAATAGAGCAGTCGGCATATGTTCAGATCATTGGCGGTTCGACACATTTTTATATGGCGCACGATGGCATAATGAACGCCGCATACTGGGACGGACATGCCGGTTCGATCCGGGGAGACGATTTCTTCCCAGAAACCAGACAATCCTATAACGGCTCCGTAAATATGACCTATTTGAATTCAAAGCTGCAAAAAGTAATCAAGTGGCTGGAATAAAATACCACAACAAAAAAAAGGAAAGGCTATGAAAAGATTTACTTTCATCATTCTCTGTACTCTGTGTGCAATTGTCATTCAGGCGGAAAACCTGATCCGCAACCCAACTTTCGATCAACCGCTGACCAGAGAAAGCCGCATTGACAACACTGTGGATGGACACGCTAAGATCTCTTTGTTTACCGAAGATCTTACCTGGAACAAATGCCTGAAGTTTGAATTACTTACCGTTATGTCCAAAGATGGACGCGAAAGTGTCGGAGCCAGTGTTGTTTTCGGCGGCAACAATCTTGGCGTCCTTGTAAAGCCCAATACCACCTACCGGTTTTCATTTGAAGTAAAGGGTAACGGTCTTAGAATAACTCCCCGTGCCATAGAATGGACAGGCGATGACCTTTGGAAAAATCGCAAAGCCCTCAAACCCAGTCTGAATGTATTTAAGGCTCCTCAGGAATGGCAGAAGTTTTCCGGCACTTTCACCACCGGTCCCGAAGCAAAAAGCGCGGTATTCGGACTCTCTTTCTGGTGGGATACACAATATGGTCCCATGATTTACAAACCCGGAGATTTTATCCTTATCGATAATCTTACACTTGAAGAACAGCAAGACACGCTTCAGCAGCTTAAAGCCGGAGAGCAGAAAAAATCAACCGTAACACCCCCTAAAACCGCTATCGCCCCAATCAAAGCCACACTGGATGTAGCCGATGCTGGCGTGTGGAAGCACGCCGGAACATATTCAGGCTTTACCGGATTGCGTACTCAGGATAAAAATATTCAAGACTCTTCATTCAAGGTAATTGCCGGAAAAGAAGCTTTGTTCATTACGGTAAACAACATAGAAAGCCAATCCGACAAGTTAAAAGCAAATGTAAAACAGAACGGTGCCGCCATCTGGCAGGATGACCTTGTAGAAATATTCTTCGGTCCTGTCGCTGAGGATCGTAAATTTTCTCAATTTGTAGTTAGTGCAGGCGGAGGACGTTACTTCGGCGACGGCAATCGTGAGATTACCGAAAGCTATGACCAATGGACTGCTTCGGTATCCGTCAAAAATGATTCATGGTCGGCAGAAATCAAAATACCTTACACTTTACTAGGCTGGAAGCATGCTCCGCCATCGGGAACCAGTCTGGCGTTCAATATCGCCCGGCAGCGCACACAAGGGAGTATGCTTTCCTCCTGGAGCAGGCTCGATAATAGCTTTCATGATATAAAAAACTTTGGAACTCTGATCATCGGTTCCGTCCGGGATTTCGCGGCAATGGAGGCGGCACGCCTCAGGCAGGAGGCGTCCCGGCTTAAAAATGACGAAGATCGGCAAAACATACTCAAGCAAATCGAAACGTTCGCCGCCGCCGACAATGCAGATGTTATTATTGCCAGCGTCGCCGCATGCTCCGAAAAAATCCGCCGTTCCATACTCGGATCACGTAAATTCATCATAAGTCATATTCCCATGACCACTCCGCCGGTTACTCCCATGATTCCCCGTTCCATCATTTCTCCTCCGGACAAGATAAGTATCCGTGCCGCCGTCAATGACCTTGCCACTGTTCCTCTCGCCATTACCAATCTGACCAGCCGCATGGAAGAGTATCGCGTCGTGGTATTCCCCGGTAATAGTTATGACATAGAACATACCAAGCTCAGAGCCGCTGACGGCAAGGAAATCCCCGCCGAAAAAATCAGGCTTTTACGTGGAGTAAGGGTCAAAGACCGGGATTCTGGAACTCCTGTGGTCTGTTTCGATCCGCTTGTTGATCTTGATGACGCCGCGGCAGTAAGTGCTCCTTCGGATGATTCGGCTCTGGTCTGGGTGCAAATTGATTGCCGTGGAGTTGCACCCGGCAAATATCAGGGCGTCATCAGGGTCATTCCGCTCAGTGAGCCTTCTTCCATGAAGTTAGACTCTCGCAACCCTGACGCAGTTAAAGGCTGGGTCTATAAAGGGCAGATGCAGGATATTCCCATTGAGCTCGAAGTCCTGCCGTTTGAACTGCCTCAAAAACCTGTCCGCCCCTGGGATTATATGAGAATCGCTTTTGATGAGGAATCCTTTAAATTAATGATTGCTCAGGATAACCGCTTTTTCATTATGAGCAGTTGGGACATCCGTCCCGAATTCAATCCAGACGGCTCCATTAAAAGCTTTTCCGACAGTGCCATCAGCACCAGAATCCGCAATCATGTCCAATGGGCGAAACGCGCAGGAGTTGAAGATGAAATCCGCTTCGGGCTGGGGCTCAGTTGCTACACCAATTTTATGCATAATTTTGGTGGGAAACAATTCAAAGTCCATTCGCCGGAATGGCGTCGCGCCTGGAAAGGCTATGTATCCTGCATTGCCGACGCTTATCGCAAAAACAATATTCCTCTAAAACATGTTTTTATAGAAATCGTTGACGAACCCGAGATGTTTATCCGGGCAGGGAAAATAGATTTTGAAACTCTTGTCGAGGTTCATCGTCTCGCCAAAGAAGCAGCACCACAACTTCAAACCTATTCATGGCTTGATTGCCATACCCCGCATGAAGGTTGGGATAAACTCATTCCTTATCTGGACGCATGGGGATTTTATTCAACTCTACTTCTGGAGCCCCGTTATCAGCCTCTCCTGAAACAACTTCGTACCGCAAACAAAAATATATGGATGTATCGTTGCAATACAGCCGTAAATTCGGATCTGCACTCATATTATCGCACACACGCGTGGGTGGCGGATTATACGGATTCAGATGTCGCGGGATTTTTTGTCTATGCCGACGCCACTGAGGGCGGCTGGGCTCGATTCAGTTGGAAACAGACTCCCGACGGCGGTATCGTCTATCGTAGCGGGGATAAGGTGATCACCACTATTCGCAACGAATGCCTTAAGCTTGGTATTCGCGACATTATGTACCTTGAAACCTTAAGGATGCTCCTGAAGAATAATCCTGATGCTCCCACCGCGCAAGCTGCCGGACAGTTACTCGCGAACGCGTCTAAACAGCTTCTCGTTGATCAGGCGCACAATCGTGATTTCCCTGATATCTTGCGGGAACAGATTATTGACCAGATACTTAAGTTTATATCTTCATCCGGTAATGTAAAATAACTATGCTTTATTGCGCTGTGTCGGTCTGCGGTTCTTCCGTCTGAAGCTCCTCGCCGTGGAGCTCCGGGACACCCTCTTTGACGGATATGGCGCCACCGCTTATCACCAGGCGCATGCCTTCTGATACGGGCATCTTGAGCCTGATGCAATCCCGCTCGGGTATGAACAGCAGAAATCCGCTGGTCGGATTCGGCGTGGTCGGCAGAAATACGCTGATAAGCCGTTCATGAGTTTTCGCGTGCAGCTCCCAGCGGTCATTGTTGTTTTCATTGGTCAGAAAACCAATCACCCATATCCCTTTGCGCGGATATTCAAACAATACCACTTTGCTAAACATCCCTCCCTGCGGCGCCCATACGGCATTGCCGATCTGACGACAGGTGGAGTAAATCGTGTTCAGCATCGGCACTTTCATGACGATCCATTCGGTCAGAGCTATCAGCAACTGAAATATCTTATAGCGCGCCAGCGTTCCCACAAAAAACAACAGCAGAATGATGAACACTATCGACGCCACCCTGACGCAATGATGTCCCCATTCCGGAAACGGTTCCGGCATTATTCTTTCCGCCACATTCACCGCCCAGCCGGTCAGCTTAAAGTACAGAAAACCCGCCACCCATAAACTGAACACCAATGGAACCACCAGCAGTATACCCGTCAGTATACGATTGCGAAATAAAGCCAGAAAACTGGTTCTACTCATTACTATCCTCCAGCAGTCTTATGCTTAAAGTCAATATTTTGCGCCTGTCCGCTTTTAATATTTTAATATACACATTGTCATCTTCAAAAGAGAATTCCTCTCCGGCTTCGGGAATGCGTCCGCTTCTGCCGCAGACATAGCCGCCGATGGTATCTACGTCCTCATCGGGCAGATCGGTCTCCAACAGCTCGTTCAAATCACTGATCAGATGACGAGCGTCAATTATATAACTGCCGTCAGACAATGGTTCTGGATCGCTTTCCTCTTCCTCGTCGGTATCATATTCGTCGCGTATCTCCCCGACTATTTCTTCGATAATATCCTCCATAGTGACGATTCCGGAGGTACCGCCGTATTCATCAATGATCACCGCAAAGTGGATACTTGCCATTTTGAATTCTTCCAGCAAGTCGCCCACATTTTTGGTTTCCGGCACAAATATCGGCTTATGAATAAAATCATGAAGGTCATTGGATGCGCAACGCTCGTCGTCCAGAAAGTCTTTAGCGTAGATCACCCCGGATATTTCATCGATGGTGTCTTTATAGACCGGAATACGGCTGTGCCCGCTTTCAATTATTTTTTTACGGGCTTCGGCAACCGTCGCTTCGAGCGAAAGTGACACTACATCGACGCGTGGCGTCATTATTTCTCTCACCAGCGTATCATCAAGATCAAAAATACCTTTGATCATCCGGCGTTCATCGTCTTCAAGTTCACTGTCGGCTCCTTCCTCTTCACTTTTTTCCACCAGAGACATAATCTCGTCTTCGGCGGTAGGACGATCACAACCGTTTTTCTCTTTTCCGGGACTGTTTTCAAGTTCCGCGCAGAACTTTTTAAGTCCGAAAACGATAGGGATGAACACCGTCAGCGACAAAATGGAAATAAGCGGCATTGTAAATCTCAGTACCGGCATATAAAAACGGCTGATCATAAGTTTTGCCACGCATTCCGCCGCCACCACGCATATCAGGATTATCCCCGCGCAGGAACCGAGCGAAAGCATTTCCTGTTTTTCAAAATCGGCATGTCCCCGGAAAGTGTCTATGAGTATTATGCTCATGGCGCCGATAAGCGCAAAGCACAGAATACGGAATATAATGTCATATCCCGCCTGGTTTTCTATCCAGCGCTCTGCCCGTCGGGCGAGCTCGCGGTCTTCTGATTCAATTTTTCTTACCCGCCCCCTGCTGAGTTGCAGTAATGCCTCCCATGCGGTAAGCAGCCATACGAACATCAGGTAGATGATGACCAGTTCGATTTTCATGTTTTTTGTGATGATTGCCTGTAGCGCGTATGTCTTGGTTGTCGCGATTCAGGTCAAAGTCTCCATTTTGTTTAATATATTTTATCTCATGCCCGGAAAAACAGTATTGAAATCAAACTGTTTCCGCAACCCATCCATAACTTCACTTTCACGCCGCCGCATCACTTTCCGGCTTGCCGGATCCAAATCATCCTCACCGGCGGCATGTAAAAAACCGTGCGCCATATACAAAGTCAACTCGGAGGCGAAATCCGAATCATCGCGCTCAGCGCCCTCGCGCCAAGCGAAATCCGCGCAGATCACCAGTTCCACCGCCGTGTCACCGGGGAACAATTCTCCGTCTTCCAGATAGGCGAACGTTATCACATCGGTCGTGCCCTCATGTTGTAACGCATCCCAGTTCAGCCGCGCCATAACACAATCATCGACAAAGGTAACGGTAACACCATACCCGTCCAATTCAAGTCCGGCAGCGGCAACCGTCGCCTCAATCAGTTTCTTCAGTATTTTTCTCTTCGGCGGCAGATATTTTTTTGCTCGCCATGAATAAGTCGTCTTCATCTTCATCATTATTGTCATCCTTGGGATACGCTATTCTGCCGTGCATCATGGTGGACAAGGTCTTGGAAAAACTGTCCCTGATTATCGCCAGCTCTCTGAAAGTGAGATTCGCCTGATCCAGCTGTCCGTCCCGGATACGTTTACGGAGCAGTTCCCAGACCAATGCTTCGATTTTTGCCGGGGTCGGCTTCTGAATAGACCGGGATGCAGCTTCACATGCGTCTGCGAGGCAGACCAGCGCCACTTCTTTTTCCTTAGGCAACGGACCCGGATAGCGATACTCGCCTTCGGCTATTGGAGTGTCCCCGGTATTTTCCTCCTGAGCGCGTTTGTAAAAATAAAAAATCATATCGGTTCCATGATGCTGCTCAATGGTATCGCGAATAATTTTCTTAAGTTTATATTTTATTGCCATATCCACGCCTTCTTTGACATGGTTGAGGATTATCAGACTGCTCATGCGCGGATGCAATTCCCGATGCTTGTCCGTCGCGACACAATTTTCCGCAAAGTATTCCGGCTTGATGAGCTTGCCTATATCGTGAAACAATGCCCCTACTCTGGCACGAATGGGACTGGCTCCGATTGCCGTCGCCGCCTGTTCCGCCAGCGTCGCCACCATAAGGCTGTGATGAAACGTGCCGGGAGCTTCAAGCTGTAAACGCTTCAACAGCGGATGATTGTAATCACAAAGCGCCAGCAAAGTCATATTGGTGCTGACGTTGAACAGAAATTCCAGCAAAAACAGCATTATCAATGCCATTATCGCCGTGCCGAACGCGTTGATAAAGGCATAAGCAGGGAGCCAGAACGATAATTCCATTCGCGTGTGCAATTGGTTGTTCAGCAACAATGTAAGCACAAACACCACTCCTGCCACGCGGAAGAAAAATGATTTGTAGTTTTGTGAAAAACGTACCACAAAGCCACTCAGGCAGCTTATCAGCATCCCGTTCAAAACCAGACTGAACGACCCGCCGTACATCATTCCCGCTATCATTGAGGTAAAAAAGCCCGCGTATACCGCAACCCTTAAACCGATCGTTACCGACAACACCACCGGCACCAGCGCCAAAGGTATTATATCCACCGCGAAGTTAGGCTTAAGATCCAGTACCGGGCTCAGAAATTCAAAAAGCTCCAGTATCCCGTAATTGATGGCGACCCCGAATATGACCATAGTTCCAGTTACCCATATCTTCTGATTGCTTATCGCCACCTCAGGGTGAATATGGCTTATATATATACCGGTTACAACCATCAGCAACATACATATTATGGCGACCTTCAGGATTCTTTCCCAGGTCTCCGCATCCTGAGTGGATTCCTTCAGTTGAATGCTGTACTGACGCAAAATGTCCAAATCACGTTCGGTGATGATCTTGCCTTTGAGCACCAACGGTTGATCTTTTTTGTATCTGACGATGACCGGCGGCACCGCGTCGGCGACTTTATTCCGCTCCGCTTCCGTGTACTCTTTGTCATAAACAATATTTCCTCCGGCGCCAATCAGGGCTTCGCTCACTTTTACAAGTGCTTGATGAAAAACCTCGCGATTGTCTCCAGAATAATATTTAAGTATCTCGTTGGCAATATTATCCGCCGCCTTTGCCGGGGTTTCCATCTCCACCAGCAAACGAGGACTTCTCACCCGGTTTTTTACATCTATGATCCTTATCTTTTGCCCCAGTTTAAGATTTTCTTTGTCTTCGCGGGACATCACTCCGTTTTCCAGAGTACGGGATAACAAATCAATAAAATACTGTTTCTGCTCCGGGGTCTCCACCAATTGAAATAAAGTACTTATACCCGCCGGAGGAATTTTTGCGATAATATCTGAGATGGGATTTTGAGCCTCCAATACGACGGGAGGTTTGTCAGGGGATTGCTTATGATGTTTTTCCAGAAATTCAAACAGTTCCCCCGCCCGTTTCAGGCTCCGGGATATATTCAGGTTGGATACCTTGAAAAACAATGGAACTTTATCCATTTCCTCGTGCTGTTTTTCGCGCGTGGCAATAGTATCTTCATAAGAAAAGACCGGTAATTCGGAGAATTCAGTACTCGGCGCCTGCTGATTCAACACTAAATGGAATATTTTCTCCTCAGTTTTTTTGAAAGTGAGGATTGAGACGCATACGCACCATATGGCAATCAGCATCGTTACCGCCAGAATGCGTGAATGCTCGGCGGCGTTGGAAAGGGTCTGTTCGGAGGTTTTGCGTTTTCGCGACCCGACCAGTCCCTTTTTTCCCATCTTACGTCTGGAAAGAAATGAACGTAAAGAAAACATGATTATTTACCGCCGCCTCCATCCTGTTCGTAGGCGCTGATGATTTTTTCCACCAGCCCGTGACGTACTACGTCGGATGTTGAAAATATGTTGAAGCCTATTTCCGGTATGGATTTTAATATTCGACGTGCTTCGGTCAATCCCGACAGCTTGTTTTTTTCCAGATCAGTCTGACTTGGATCCCCGGTGATCACGCACTGTGAATCAAAACCTAAACGGGTCAGAAACATCAGCATCTGATCCGATGTGGTATTCTGCGCCTCATCCAGGATGACAAAGGCGTTGTTAAGCGTACGTCCACGCATGAATGCCAATGGCGCAACCTCAATTACATTCTGTTCTATAAGCTTGGTTGCTTCCTCAAATTCGAGCATATCGTAGAGCGCGTCATAGAGCGGACGCAGGTAGGGCATTATTTTCTCTTCAAGTTTACCGGGCAGAAAACCCAGTGCCTCTCCGGCTTCGCGTGCCGGACGAGTCAGGATTATCCTGCTGAAATTACCCTGGAGAAATTCCGATACCGCCATTGCCATCGCCAGATAAGTCTTACCGGTTCCCGCCGGGCCAACCCCGAAAACAATATCTTTGCTGCGGATGTTGGCGATGTAATCAAGCTGAGCAATTGTACGCGGCACGATGTCGCGTTTGCGCGGACTTACCTTGATTTTATAGGAATAGAGACGCTGAAGATCCTTGCCGCAATCGGCATTTTTTCCGAACAAGGCAAGAATATGTTCAAAGTCCCGCTGTTCAAAATAGCGTTCACGCAACTCATAAATGCGAACCAGCTCGTTTATAAACGTTACGGTTTTGGAGACGTCATCCCTGGATTCAGAACATATCTTTATCCAGGGATCCCTGGCTACCAGCTGTACATTGAACAGCTCCTCTACCAGTTTTATGTTTTTTGGTATGTTGCCGGCGAATACTCCATTCAGAGTAACACCGTTTTCAAAAAATATTTTTTCTTCGTCCGTCGTCATTTATAATTCGGCAAAAACCTGTCAAGGAGCCGGAATATCAAGTATCATTCCCGGCTTCAGATTGGTGCCGCCTTTAAGGATTGTTTCATTGGCCGTCTGGATTTTTTTCCAATGGACGCCATTACCATAAAACTTGCTTGATATCTTCCACAAAGTATCCCCTTGCTTCACTGTATAAGTCTCAGACTTTACCGCTTTGACCGGCGTTACTGCCGGGGTATCTGCCTGAACAGCCGGAGTCAAGGTCGGAGCCGCAGGAATCTCAATGGTGGTTTTCTCGTAATCAATAATTACTTCATCTGCAATCGGGGAATGGCTCATCGCCGGCTTCCCCTCGCTGATACGGGCGGTTTCCACGGGCGGGATGGTTCTGGGTGGCTTCCAGCCTGGATAGGCTTCTTTTACATAGCTTTTCCATTCCTGCTCTTTTTCTCCATAGGGAGTTTGAGCCAGACGCGGACCGCATCCAATGCCCGCTATTGCAAGACCAACTGCCGCCAACCAGATTTTATTCATTTTCTCATCCCTTTTATTGTTAGGTTATCCCTCGAAACGCTTCAAAATCAATGCTCCGTTGTGTCCACCGAAACCAAGGTTTATATTAACCGCGGTTTTGATTGCCACTTCGCGGGCGATGTTCGGAGTATAGTCCAGATCACATTCCGGATCTGGAGTCTCATAATTTATAGTAGCAGGGACTATGCCGTTTTTCAATGCCATCGCGCATGCAATCGTCTCAAAAGCTCCGGCCGCACCCAAACCATGTCCGGTAGTACCCTTGGTACTGCTGATCATAACCTTGCGGGCATAATCGCCAAGCGCCTTTTTGATTGCCTTGGTCTCGAACTTGTCGTTGAGCGGAGTACTGGTGCCGTGAGCATTGATGTAATCAATGTCTTCCGGATTAAGTTTTGCGTGCCCTAAAGCTACTTTTATGGCACGTGCCGCTCCGTCCCCTTCAGGATCGGGCGAAGTAATATGATACGCGTCTCCGGTGGCTCCATAGCCAACGACTTCAGCAAGAATCTGCGCGCCACGCGCTTTGGCATGCTCATATTCTTCAAGAATAATAGCGCCTGCGCCTTCGGACATGACAAAGCCGTCGCGATTGGCATCAAAAGGTCTGCTGGCGCGAAGCGGATCATCATTCAAAGTACTCATGGCTTTCATTGAACAGAAGCCCGCGAACCCGATCCGGGTTACGGACGCTTCAGAACCACCGGTCAACATCAAATCGGCGTCGCCGCGTTTGATCATCCAGAAGGATTCACCGATAGAATGACATGCTGTTGCGCACGCGGTTACGATACCCATGTTCGGGCCTTTCGCGTTGTAGCGCATGGCAAGCTGCCCTGAGTTTATATCAATAATCATCATCGGAATCAGCAGCGGAGACGTACGTGACGGTCCACGTTCTTCCAATGAAGCGCATTCTTTTGTAAGTGTGCCTAATCCGCCGATACCGCTGCTCAGAACCACGCCCATGCGGGTGGGATCAATAGCATCACCAATATTCTGCGGCAATCCGGCGTTGGCTATTGCCTCATCCGCAGCCGCAATCGCGAACTGCGTAAATAAATCCATTCTTTTAGCGTCTTTTTTCGGCATATATTTTTCAATGTCGAAATCAGCTACTTCTCCAGCTATCTGAGTTTTATACTCTGATACATCGAATTTTGTAACCCGGCTGAGGCCGCAACGGCCGTTAACCAGTGAATCCCAGAAATCGGCAACGTTACTGCCGACACAGGAGATGACGCCTGTACCTGTTATAACTACGCGCCTGTCAGTCATTTAGAACCTCAATGTGTGGGTTGATAAAAAAAATGGGTCATCTCTTTTGGTGAAATGACCCATCTATATAACCAGCAAAGGAATTAAGCGTCTTTTCCTTCAATGTAGCTGATCGCATCACCAACGGTAGTGAGCTTTTCCGCGTCTTCGTCAGGAATATCAGAACCGAATTCCTCTTCAAGAGCCATTACCAGCTCAACCTGATCCAGTGAATCCGCACCGAGATCGTCAATGAATTTTGCCTCAGGGGTAACCTGATCTTCTGATACACCGAGCTGTTCAACTACTATAGCTTTTACTTTGTCTGCAATGGAAGACATTATTATATGCTCCTGTTTTGTTTAATTTTTATTTCCCAACAGTTTTAATAAACTGTAATACAATGCGACTGTTTCTTGAAAATTCAAATAAAAAATCGATTAATGATGATTTTTTTTAATTACATCAACATTCCGCCGTCAATATTTATCACCTGTCCAGTAACATAATCCGAATCCGAACTGCACAGGAAAAATACCACATTAGCGACATCCTGAGGTGAACCCGGACGTTTCATTGGCGTTACAGTCATGAACGCTTCCTTGGCGGCGTCAGAAATAACCGCAGTCATATCCGTCTGGATATATCCCGGAGCGATGGCATTAACACAGATGTTTCTGGATGCGAATTCCTTTGCGCTGGTCTTAGTCAGGCCGATAACTCCAGCTTTTGACGCGGAATAATTAGCCTGTCCGGGATTTCCCATGCGACCGACAACTGACGCGACATTTACGATCTTACCGCCGCCACGTTTGCTCATCGGACGGAAAATCGCTTTGGTGAAGTTGAATGTGCCTTTCAGATTCACATCCATGACCAGATCCCAATCAGATTCCTTCATACGCATGATCAATGTATCACGGGTGATACCGGCGTTATTGACCAGAATGTCCACGCCGCCGAACTTATCGCTAACGGCTTTGACGGTTGCCTCCGCATCTTCCCCTTTTGCCACGTTGGCGGCAAAAGCTTCAGCTTCGATTCCTTTGGCTTTAAACTCATCCGCCGTGGCTTGAGCCACATCCAGCATGATGTCAACGATTGCGAGTTTCGCACCTTCGTCTGCCAGACGTTCGCAGATGGCTTTACCAATACCGCGAGCTCCGCCGGTTACCAGCGCGACTTTACCTTCAAGTCTTTTTTCACACCCCATAATATCTTTCCTTTATATTTTGGCTTGTTTTGCAATATTGCTCTTATTATTGAAAAATACAAATAATTTATTTAGAAAAATTTTCAAGCTGTTCAGCCGTACCAATGTTTAACGCCGTGACGTCGCGGCTGATACGACGCATCAATCCGCTCAGGACATTGCCCGGGCCGAACTCGATCACGGTGTCAGCGCCCAATTTCAGAAAAGTATTTACGCAGTCTTCCCAGCGAACGCTTCCGGCAACCTGACTGACCAGATTTTCTTTTATCGCATCCACACCACTTTCAGTAATGGTTCCGGTATAGTTCTGCGCCACCGGAATCTGCGGAGCCGCCATAGGAGTGTCGGCAAGCACCGTCTTAAGCTGTTCACCCGCTTTTGCCATAAGTCTTGAATGATATGCTCCTGCGACTTTCAACGGGATGACTTTACGCAAGCCTTTGTCTTTAAGCGCGGCGACGGCGGCGTCCACCTTTTCCGCTTCACCGCTGATGACCACCTGACCCGGACAATTGAGGTTCGCCACGTCAATATCGCATTGCGCGCAGACCTCGCGTATAAGTTCAAGTTCACCGCCAAGAACACTTGCCATACCACCGTTGGTTTCACGACAGGCGGCGTCCATAAGCTCGCCACGGCGAGCCACCAGTTTCAGTCCATCGATAAAACTGAATACTCCAGCCGCCTGAAGCGCGGAGAACTCGCCTAGACTGAGACCGGCGCAGCCTGCAGCTTCAACTTCAGGATATTTTTCTTTGAAAGCCGCCAGGCAGGCGCAGCTCATGGTATAAATGGCGGGCTGACAAAAACGGCTTTCCTGAAGTTTTTCTTCGGGACCGTTAAAACACAAATCGCTGACAGACCAGCCGAGAGCCTCATCCGCCTGCTTAAACAACTCAGCCGCAGCTGGACTTGCCGTGCAAATGTCTTTGCCCATGCCCGCAAACTGCGCGCCCTGTCCTGAAAACACAAAAAGAGACTTCATATAATATTCCCCTGTTTCCCGTAATAAATCCGGTTATGTATTGTTATAAAGAACTTTAAAATATCACACTTTTCAAAAAAATGCAAGCAAATGTGCAAACAGACATGGGGCTGTATCCGGGTACTGCCAGCTAAGTTCAACACTTCAGCCACCCGCTGTCATCCAATCCATCCGTATAAAAATTTTAACACACAAAGCTTGAATACAACCATGAAAGGAGATATTTTTCATTAAGGTCGTAAAATCTTCAACATAAAAAGTGTGCATAATATGATAATAGCAAATCAGCAGTTGTTTTCAGAACTCAGTCAAAAAGCCATAGAATCCCCGCGTAAACGTTCACATTACAATTTCCACCCATCGGTGGAGGATGATATTCACCGCTTATGCATGGCGGCGGAACCGGACAGTTATGTCAGACCTCATCGGCATTCACAGGAAGATCGCTGGGAATTATTCATCGTTCTCAAAGGGGCGGTAAGTGTATTGATATTCACTGAAGACGGTGTTCTTAAAGAACGTTATGAGCTCGAGGCGGGCGGCGATGTCTGCGCCGTAGAGATAGAGCAGAATGTATTGCATTCGTTTATATCAAAGAAAAGCGGCAGCATTGTCATGGAGGTCAAACGCGGTCCCTATATCCCCATACCCGAAGCTGATTCCGGCGCTTGGGCTCCACGTGAAGGCGAAGACGCCACTCCCGGATTTCTGCAATGGATGAGAAACGCCAGCCCCAGCGAAAAATGTCCCGCTATCTGAAGAAAATCATTATGGATAAAACAACAGGCTCTAAAAAAGTATATCAGCAAGTGGTGGATCATGTACAACACTTGATTCTGCTGGGTAAACTTAATCCCGGCGACCGCCTGCCGGCAGAACGCGACATGGCGGAACGCCTGAAAGTCAGCCGCAACTCCGTGCGCGAGGCGTTGCGGGCGCTGGAAATATTAGGTATCACCGAAAGCCGTCAGGGCGGCGGTAACTACATCAGAGCTAATAGCGAAGGATTGTTCGAGCCTTTATCAATGCTGGTTAAGATGAATAATTGTTCATTTATGGAATTGATGGAATTCCGACGGATGCTGGAGACCGAAACCGCGGTGCTTGCCGCCAAGCGGATAAATCTCCAGCAAGGAGAAAAACTCCGTGCACTTTTGGACAAGATGTCGCAGCCTCATAATGAACCGCGTCGGATTGAACTGGATAAAGAACTTCATTTCATGCTGGCGGAATATTCCGGCAACTACTTGTTTGTGATATTTTATCATGCTATATCCAAAGTATTCGAATCGTTTATTAAGGATGCCCGTCAGGTGATTCTACGCAAGGAGGAAAACCAGAAGAAGCTTTTAAATATACATCTGAACATCGGCGAGGCGGTAATCAACAACCAGCCCGAAGCGGCGGCAGCAGCGGTATCCAGCCACTTTGACTTTGTCCTTGAATGCCTGTAAAATAAAAACCAATATATTAACTTATATTTTGCCCGGGCTTGGCGTAGCCGGGAGAGTTTTTTGGATTTTCCTTGTGCGGGGGAGTTTTAATATTCAAAATTCAAGTTATGTTATAGTCATGATATTCAAACAAATTATGCCGGGAGTTAAAAATGTTATCCAAAAGCAGCCTGAATTTTCTTGAGAAACTGATGAATTGTTCCGGTCCGTCCGGATTTGAAATGGAAACCGCGGGTGTATTCCGTGAATATCTCAAAGGTTTTTCCGACCGGGTGTATACCGACGTCATGGGTAATACTGTAGGAATAATCAATGAAGACGCTGAATTCAAAGTCATGCTCGATGGTCATTATGATGAAATCGGTTTTCAGGTGGTGCATATTTCCGATGAAGGCATCATATATTTCCATGCCTGTGGCGGGATCGACAAACTCACAGTTCCTGGCACCGAGGTGGAAATTCTCAGCTCAACCGGAAGAATACCCGGTGTCATCGGCAAAAAGCCTATTCACTTGCTTAAACAGAAAGAACGCGATGTAGCGGTGGAACTGGAAGATTCATGGATAGACATCGGTGCGGAAAATAAAGAACAGGTGGAAAAACTCGTCGCGGTAGGCGATCCGGTTACGGTGAGAAGCAACTTTAAATTCATGGGCGCAAACCGGATCATGTCTAAAGGAATGGACGACAAAATCGGCGCGTTCGTGGTGGCTGAGGCTTTGCGCGAGTTAAAAAAACGTAAACTTGATATCGGCGTATATTGCGTCGGCGCGGTTCAGGAGGAAGTGGGCTTGCGCGGTGCCACAACCAGTGCGTTCGGCATTAATCCTAATGTCGGTATCGCCGTGGACGTAGGCTTTGCCACTGATCTGCCCAATATCGACAAAAAACTGCTGGGCGATATAAAGCTTGGCAATGGTCCCGAACTGAGCAGGAACTGCGATAATAACGTGGTACTGGTAAATAGAATGCTCGCGGTGGCGAAAAAGAAAAACATCCCGTATCAGATCACTCCCGGACACCGTGCCAGCGGCGGCACCGATACCGCCACCATTCAGCTGACCCGCAACGGCGTTGCCACAGTTCTGGTAAGCGTTCCCAACCGTTACATGCATTCTCCGGTGGAGATTTGCGATCTGCGGGACGTGGAAGGCGCGATAAAACTGATTGTGGAAACTGTTTCGACGCTGAAACACGGCGATACTTTTATTCCCGGCGTGGATAAATAAATTTTTCAGGGAATCCCTATGGCTAATCTATATCTCATAACCGGTAGTGATGATTTTGCCGTAAAAGGCAAAACCCGGGAAATCGTCGAGCAGCTTTGCGGCGATATTCCGGAGGAGAATCAGGAACTTGAGATAATCCGTGGCGATAGCGATACGATGAAGCCGGATGAAATACTGGACGCCTTTTATAATTCTCTGAATACTCCGCCGTTTTTGTGCTCCAGCAAAAAGATATGGCTTAAAAACTTTCAGCATTTTGAAAAAGTGCTCGAAAACGCGGGCAAAAAGGGGCAGAAAAGCCGCATTGATGATATAACCGAATACTTGAAAGGCGGCTTGCCCGATGATACTGTCGTCATCATCAACGGTCCGGGCATAGACAAACGTAAAGCTTTTTTCAAGACTTGCCAAAGCATCGGTGAGATATTCAATTATGAAAAAGCCAGCATGAAGCCGTCAGACTATGCCGCCAGGATCAGGCAGATATGCGCTGACGCCGGAAAAAATATCGATCAGCGCGCCCTGATGTATCTTGTCGATACTATTGGCAGTGATACCGCAAGGCTTCACAGTGAACTGGAAAAACTGTTCTGTTATGCCGGCGATAATCCGCATATAAGTATAGAAGACTGTAAAAATATTTGCAGTCGCACTCCCGAAGCTATGAGTTGGGATTTTGCCAATGCCCTGACCAGCCGCAATATTCCTCAGGCTCTGGATGTGATAAATACTCTGATGATCCAGTTGCGCGGCGAACGCGGCGGCTCAAATCTTGAATTAAACATCCTGTTTCAGGCAATCAAATCATTTCAGGAAATAGTTAAAACCCGATGCGCTGCCGCTGAACTTGGTATAAAAGGACGCTGTAATAAATCTTTCTTTGACAATCCGAACCTCAAGAGGGATTATCCGAATAATTTTTTGACTTCGCTTCACCCTTTTCGCGCTTATAATTTATGTGATAGCGCGGCGGCATTTCCCGATAAAAAACTGGCGAGCGCTCTTAACGCTCTTCTTGAAGCCAACCGTAAACTGGTCTCCGGGGGCGGTGATTCCCGTATCGTATTGGAACAACTGGTAATCGATATAGCCGGAAAATAAAGATTATTGCACATATGATGTTGTTTTTATAAAGATTTAAAGTATATATTTGTATATTTCAGGAATAGAAATAAAAACATGAAACAGCAGGGCACTTATGTACACTTGTCCCGAATGTAAAAAGAATTTTGAACTGGATGAGGAACCGGATCAGAATCAGATAATTTTCTGTCCTTATTGCGACAATACTATAATTTTTGTAGAATCCATTAAGCTGGATAAAGATAATACCGTCGGCGGGTTTAAAATCATCGAAAAGATCGGTCAGGGTGGCATGGGTAGCGTATATCTTGCCGAACAACTTTCCATGCACCGCAAGGTGGCGCTCAAAATCCTCGATGACAACATGACTCAGGACAAAGCGGTGGTCAGCCAGTTTATGAAAGAGATCAAAACCACCGCCTTGCTCGAACATCCCGCCATCGTCAAGGCAATCGACGCCGGTGTTGACCGCGACACATACTTTTTCGCCATGAACTATGTCGAAGGCACCGACCTGGAGACCTACCTGGAAACCAAGGGCAGGCTGAACGAAATAAGAGCGCTTAAGTATGTCATAAAAATCGCTGAAGCGTTAAAATACGCCTGGGATAATCACCGCTTACTTCATCGCGACATTAAACCCGGAAACATCATGATCGACGGCGATGACGACGCGTTTCTTCTTGACATGGGTATTGCTCAGCATTTTACCGAATCATTTGAAAAACAGGAGCTTATAGATGGTTCCCCCTATTACATGAGCCCTGAGCAGACCTTTGCCGAACCACTGAGCTGGTCTTCAGACCTTTATTCGCTGGGCGCAACACTGTATCATCTGGTAGTCGGCATGCCGCCCTATGATCATGATGCCATTGAATGTATTGTGGAAATGCATTCCGCCATGCCTTTCCCTGAGCCTATCGAGAGAAATCCACATGTCGAAATATCCCCTGCCACCACTGAACTGATGCGCATTATGATGGCAAAAGAGCCTTCAGCCAGATTCAAATCATGGGAGGAATTCATCTCTAGAGCCAGAAGCATACTCAAAGAGCTTTCCAGCGGCAAAGACCCGGAATTACTTAAATCCCTGACCGAGGAAAATGAACGCCTCGATGTAAATAAGTCTAATTATCTTATAACCATAGCTACATTCGCCGCCATATTTATCGCATTATTGCTGAGTGTGATATTTCTCCTTAAGGGCATAGCCGAACGCAAAGCGTCCAAGGCGCTGATCGCCGCCGAAGAATATGTTTCTCAGATAAATTACGAAAGCGAGATGGCGGTGGAAAAATACGGTAACGCTATGGCGTTATGCAGCAGTTATTTTGTCAGTTGCGATAAACTCGAACGCGCCAGAAAAGGTTATGCCCATGCACAAAATGAACTTAAAAATGAATTGCAACGGCGTGGTGCCTTTCGTAGCGGTATCGAAGAGATCAATGCCATGATCAATAATATGAACACTCTTGATCCAGAAGAAGCGCTGAAAACATACAACGAAATAAAAGATAAACTTATAGCTCTTTCTCCGCGCCGCGAATCTGAATTTGAAAAATATCAACAGATCGGCAAAAAACTCCATATTCTTAAGATAATTAACGAAAACAAGCTCAAAAAACACCGTTGAACCCTTCCCGTCATTTGTCCGTTATTTGCCCGTCGTTTTTATAAACACCATAACAACGCATATCAAGCCAGACGGAATAACACATTTGTGATGTCGCTGGGAACGCTACTTATGGTCATTACTTGAAGTTTGCAAAACCCACAAAAAGCACGGAGTCGTCTACACATCATTACATTAGAACAATGTGCGATATCAGAGGAAAATGTTAAGTTGCCGGACTTCATCTAGAGCCTCGATGAGTATACCGCCCATGCCGTATTTCACGGGAAGTTCAAGGTCTACTTCGTAGCGGTCGCCGATGGCGATCACGTTTTCGGCATGGATCCCTAAATCTTGCATTACCATGTTATAAGGGATCATCGACGGCTTGGGTGTATATGTACAATCAAGACCGATTACCGGTTGGAAAAAACGTTCTATATCCAGAGCGTTCAGGGTTCTGCGGGCGATGGACACAGGGTTGTTGGTTACCGCGGCGATCATGTATCTGCCGCTGAGTTCAGCGAGAGTATCGTGTAGTTCCTGATCTTTTTCCAGGTATTGTTCAGGCTCAAAAAGTTCTTCACGCCAGCGGACTATTTCACGTATATCGAAGCCGTAATGCCTGGCGATGGTGCCACCCAGAGTAGGACGTCTACCCTGATGCCTCTGCGCGTCGTCGCGGAGCTTGACCACTTCCGCGATTACCTCATCGCATGAACGTTTAAGTTCATGCGCGAGCTTTTCCATAACCAGTCTTTCCTGTGAATTGTAATAATCCAGATTGTCATACAATGTCAGGTCTATATCAAAAATAAGTGCTTTGGCTTTTTCTTTATTCAGAGAAAAAGTCTTCATAAATATCTTCCAGCAATTCGGGTTGATTTTGTCCGCACTGATAACTTTACGGCTTTCCCTGTAATTTAACAGCTCATTTTTAAAATGCAAAATATTGAAAGAAAATGTTAAAAACTTTATTTTTGTGAACAATAAACGACAGACCTCAAAATTAGACTATGGTCTGACATGCTGCCACTTCAAGGCCCTGTAATTTCAAGTTATGAAGCGGAGATATGAGGACTAAACCTGAAAACTTTCGAGTAATAAAAATGCCGGCGGCGGGACGTTTGGGGGTATCCCACCACCGGACTTTGGGGTCAGATCAGTTTTTAGAAAGATATTCAGCTACACCTTCGGCAGTAGGTTTCATGCCCTCATGACCTTTTTGCCAGTTTGCAGGACATACGTCGCCGTGCTCTTCAAAAAATTGCAACGCGTCAACCATTCTCAATGCCTCGTCTACGTTACGCCCCAGTGGCAGGTCATTGATGGTGCAATGGCGTACCACGCCCTCGCGGTCAATCAGGAATAAACCGCGCAACGCCACGGATTCATTAAACAGCACACCGTAATCATTGGATATTTTTTTGGTGATGTCAGAAATTATCGGAAATTGCACATTGCCGATCCCCCCTTTGTTCACCGGGGTGCTTTTCCAGGCGAAATGTGAGTATTCAGAATCAATTGAAACGGCAATCACCTGTGTATCGCGGGCTTTAAACTCTTCCAGTTTACGATCAAAGGCGATGATCTCAGAAGGACAAACAAAGGTAAAATCCAGTGGATAAAAAAACAATACCACGTGTTTTCCTTTATAATCCTCCAACGAAATTTCTCTGAAAGTATTGTCAGGCATTACCGCCGTCGCTTTGAATTCAGGTGCTTTGCGAGTTACCAGACTTGAGGCGCATGTGATTTCATTCATTTCATTTCTTCCTTGTAATTAAATTTTTAAATTATTGATACCCCAAAAGTGTCATTATGAAATTGAATATACAAGCTCCGAAAAAAATGTCAATAGTTAATTCAAAAAAATAGTAATAATTACTAATTATTTTGATTTTATAAAATAATTACACCAGATATATTGACATTACGGCATATAGAGTATAGTTTTATTCATAAAGTAAATTTATAACTTCATAATGTGAATAATAATATGATAAAAGTACTTAGAAAAAGCTTTGATATAATCACTTACATTGCATCACGCCAGGGCGAGTCGGTACTGCCCGGCGAAATAGTGAGAGCCTTGGGGTTAAATCAACCTACGACTATCCGTATTCTTAAAGACCTGGTTGAAACCGGTTATCTGGAACAGGTATCGAGTCGCCAGGGTTACAGCCTGGGACCGCTGGCTTATTGGGTAACCCACGGCAAGGTATATATGGACGAGCTGAGCAAGGCTGCGGATCCATTAATCAACGAATGCGCTAAAGCCGCAGGAGAGTCGGTATTGCTGGCGGTTCTGAACGGTTGCAGACGGCATATTCTTATTCATTACAATTATAATACTGACATCGCGGTGGAGATAACTCAACCGTTTTACGAAGATATATATCAGACCGCCACCGGACGGGTACTGTTGGCGTTTTGCGAACGGAGGCACCAGTCATCAATAATCAAAAACTGCGGTATGCCCAAAACAGGAGAGTGGGATGAGGTCGCGGATATGCCCGGGATGAAGAAATACCTGGAGCAGATACGGCGGCGGGGATATGAAAAATCCCGTAATGACAAATATCATATTGCCGCGTTTCCGGTGTTCAGGAATAATGAATTTACCGCCGCGCTGGGCATATCCGTTCCGCCCGGTACGGTTACACCGGAAAAGTTAGAGGATAAGTTCAGCCGCGCCGCTCTGACGGCCCGGCTTATAACGGAAAAAATATCAACACAAAGCATTACCCCAGGTTAATGCAAGGAGCAATTATTTATGTTTGAGTTAAATGGAAAAGTAGCGCTGGTAAGTGGTTCATCGCGCGGATTGGGAAAAGGCATCGCGCTGGCTCTTGCCGAAAGTGGTGCCGACGTCGTCGTCAATTACGCGAACAGCAAGGATGAGGCGGAAAAAGTCTGCCGGGAAATTGAAAAAATGGGTCGTGCCGCGATTGCCGTAAAAGCCGATGTCAGCAACGAACAGGACGTGGCGGCGATGTTCGATGCGGCAAAAAACAGATTCGGCAAGCTGGATATTCTGGTCAACAATGCCGGCACCACCAAGTCTCAAGATATTTTTGAGACCAGTATAGAGGATTGGGATCATATTATCAACACCAATTTAAAAAGCGTGTTCCTGTGCAGTAAAGTCGCCATGCAGATGATGCGGGAACAGAAGTCAGGAACTATTATCAACATCAGTTCCATCGTCGGACACCGCGGCGCGCTCTACGGTCATGTCCATTACGCCGCTACTAAAAGCGGTATTTTCGGCATGACCAAGACTCTGGCGCGCACCGGAGCTCCACTGGGAATCACCGTCAACGCCATAGCGCCGGGAATCATAGAGACAGAATTGCTGTTCCAGACACATGGCGCCGAAGATGTTAAAAAGCTTGCCGACGGGGTTCCGCTGGGACTGGGCAAAGCACGCGACGTCGGCCTGGCAGCGGTGTATCTTGCCGGCGAAGGCGGCAGGTATATCACTGGAGCTACTATCGACGTAAACGGCGGCATGTATTTAAGATAAGACAGAGGATATTTTATGAAGATCACATGGATGACTCAGGGCAGTTTTTTATTTGAGAGTAAGGGATTGCGTATCGTCGCCGACCCCTATATGAGCGACTGTCTGGAAGCAAAGGGCGTGAAGCGTATGCAGCCTTACCCCTTAAGTTTTGAAGAACTCAAGCCGGATATGCTGCTGTGCACCCATGACCACCTTGACCACCTCGACCCGGAAACAGTGGAAAAGCTCGGCGTCATGTATCCGGATTGTGTATTTGCCGGACCGGTCAGCTGTTGCCGGCACTTTACAGAACTGGGTATTGATAAAAGCCGCCAGCTTCTGTTGACGCGCGGACAGGCGGTGAACTTCCGGGGTATAAAAATCATTCCGGTATTCGCGAAACATTCCGACCCTGAAGCCGTGGGCGCCGTCTTTGAAACCGATGGCAAAAAGCTTTATCTCAGTGGCGATTCAGAATATTCAGATGAACTTTTTTCTGCTGATACCCGCGACTGCGATATGCTGCTTATCTGTATCAACGGACGTCTGGGCAATATGAATATCGATGACGCGCTTCAAGTAGTCGATGAGCTTAAGCCGCAAGCTGCGCTGCCCATGCACTACGGTCTGTTCGCGGAAAATACCGTGGCCCCGCAACCCTTTATCGACGGTTGTATAACCCGTGGCGTAAAATCATTTGAAATGCAAACCGGAAAAGGATTCGAATTATGAAAGTAACCGATATAAAAACATTTATATGTCATTGTTACCGTACCAACTGGGTATTCTGCAAAGTAGAAACCGACAGCGGCGTCTATGGTGTGGGCGAAGCCACACTGGAGTACCGTGAGCCTACGGTTGAAGCCGCCATCAAAGAGCTTAAACGCTATATCGTAGGCAAAGACCCGCACAACATCGAAGCTTTCTGGCATGACACCTATCGCGACGCCTACTGGCGCGGCGGGCCCGTTCTCATGAGCGCTCTGGCTTCAGTAGAAATGGCGCTGTGGGACATCAAAGGCAAAGACCTGGGCGTACCGGTCTATCAGCTTCTGGGTGGACAAGTGCGCGACCGTATCCCCTGCTATGCCAATGGCTGGTTTGCTCCAGCCAAGACCCCGGATGAGTTCGCGGAAAAAGCCCGCGAGACTGTTAAAGCCGGATTCAAAGGACTGAAATGGGATCCTTTCGGTTCCGCCTGGCTGAATATATCCAAGCAGGAACTTAAGCAGGCGATGGAATGCGTTCAAGCAGTGGTCGACGCGGTCGGCGACGAAATACATATTTTGATCGAGGGACACGGACGTTTCAATATCCCCACCGCGGTCAAGATCGGGCATGCGCTGGAGGACTTTGATATTCTCTGGTTTGAAGAGCCCATACCCCCGGATAACAAAGAAGGTCTGGCGGAAGTAAAAAACCGGGTCAACGTGCAGATCGCGGCGGGCGAAAGATTTTACAGCCGTTACGAATATCGTGAGTTTTTCCGTCTGGGTTGCGCTGACTTTGTCCAGCCGGACGTGTCGCATGCCGGCGGAATTTCTGAATTGCGCAAGATCGCGGCGATGGCGGAATGCTATCATATCCCGTTCTGTCCGCATAACCCCAGCGGTCCGGTCGCCAACGCGGCGACCTTACAACTGGCTGCGTGTACACCCAATTTCGCGTTTCTTGAGACAATGAGCGCGGACGTCCCCTGGCGCAGTGAGATTTCCACCGAGGAGATAAAATTCGAGGATGGGCATATGCTCATTTCCAACAAACCCGGATTAGGCGTGGATATTAATGAAGATGCTATAGCGGAACATCCCTATATATCCAAGGACCTGAGGCATTACAAAGGCACGCTCACGGACATCCGTCCCGAAGGCGCCAAAGGATATTTCAAGTAAAAAAAGGGGAATATCTATTCAGGTTCCTGTCCATTTAAAAACAAAAAAACAGGGAAATTTAAATTTTCCCTGAAAATTTTTTGTCTGGCAGGAACCTTTGGGTCGTAAAAAATAACCTTTACATCCCCCGGTTGCTTTGTGGTTTGCCGATAACAAATCAGTAATTCCTCAAATCATTCCGGGGTGATTCACACATATTGTCAAGTTAATTTCCTTACAACTTCTTAACGGACACCCTTGGTTTATTTATCGATATTTTCGCCGGGGATGTGGCTTTCCACTTCAGCTACCATAGCCAGGTCAGCGGTACTGACATGACCTTCCACCCGTCCGTCGTCGAGGACATTCGCTGCGGAGGTTCTCGATTCCAGGCGTTTGAATAGACGGATAAGATCAAGCGTTCCGCATATGCCGAACCAGAAAACCGTTATGGTCGCGTTAAGCCCCATTACATATATGTAATCAATCCAGAACCAGTTTGCCCACCATTGGTTCGGCCACGGCGAGATCAGATTCCATATGATGAAACCGACAAACACGATGCCGAAACGGAATACAAAACTCCAGATAAACACGCTCCATGCCAGTATGCGGTCGCCACGGGTATAAGAGCTGTCGATGCCGAGGATCTTTGTCCACGACCAATTGGTTTTAATATAGCGCGGACCGTCGCCGGAATGATAAGCGCCGCGATGCAGGAGGCGTTCCATATTGAATGGCTTCTTGCATGTCAGTAGCGACAACATCACGTATAATGAGATGGAAACCAGCAGAGCGAGAAAGTATATCTCCTGCGAGTTTACCGGAAATCTATCTGGTGTAACCCGCCATTCGATGATTGGTTCAAAAGGTTTGGAAAGAGTCTCAAATACATGTGAAACGCTTGCCACCATATTATTGTTTACGAGCCATGGATAGATGCCTCCAACCCAAAAATGTTGCAGGAGGATTCCAGCGGTAGCGATAGATGAGCCTGAGATCAAAGCCGCCCACGCTCCGACAGAAGTGCCGCGTTTCCAGTAGAGACCGAATACAATGCATGAACCGGCACCGCCCAGCCAGATAGCTCCGGTGATGGCAAAGAACATCATAATATAATCCACCTGCGCGAAAATACTGCTGAATACGAAAGCAAATGCCGCTACTCCGGTAATGGAAAGGCGAAGTATATTCAAATGCTGACGAGGAGTGAAGGCACGTCCGCGAATCGGCAGAATCACGTCCTGGACAATGATACTTCCCCAGCTATGCAAATAGGTGGTGTCGGTACTGATCATCAAAAATATGGCTATCGCGCATAATACCCCGGTAATACCGATAGGCAGCATGTAACGCAGGGTGAGCGGTACCCGCATCTGATTATGAATAGTCATCATCTTTTTATGCAATGCGGGGTTTTCTGCTTTGAGTGTTGCTGAACGGGCGTCGGTTTCCGACAGCGATAAAGCATCGGGATCCCATTTGATCAAGCCTTTTCTGCGCAGAGCGTGAACGTCGGCGATAGTAGCGCCGGATTCCTGCAATGCTGGAGCCGCATAGGTGTTCTTGCCTGAAACGAATTCATTCAATAATTTTGCTTGAGCCGGATACTTTGCGGCGAGGTTTTCTCGTTCAGCGGAGCTTTCCGCCGCCTGGGTCAGTATGATCTCACCGGAGTAAGCCGGAGCCATTTCCGCCATTGCGGTTTGCACGAGTTCCTGACGTATCGGCATGAGTTTTTCTTCAAAACGGGCACTGTGCCAGATAGTATACGCGCCAATGGCAAGCAAAGGATAAAGCATGATATTGAACGCGCTGCGCCAAGTGCCAAGCACCTGTCCCATTTTCTGTTCATGAGCATTGAGCGCCGCCGCATTGTATCCCTGGGTGCCTGACCACGCCATGCGATTGAACACACTGCCGATGATTCCTACAAACACATAGAACAGGTTAAAAGTACGTAACTTGGAAACATCAAAAGGGTTGAGCATGCTTTTACCGGGAGCGCGGTCAAGCAACGCTGGCGCCATATCGTCAAACCATGAAAAATTCAACAGAATAGCTACAACCACGATTGCCATCAGGGGGTAATTGAGCAATCCCTGGACGCAGTCACACACCATGACCGTTATCTGTCCTCCGCGGGTAACCACAATCACTGCGATTGACAGGAACAGTAGCATTACCAGATGAAAAGATGACCAAGTCATGCCCAGAAAGTCGAAATGTTGAGGGATATCACAGTAGTAGATAATGAAACGCGCTGATACCGCCGGAAAAATAGCATAGTTGATAACCCCGGAAATACTTTGCAAAATGGCGGCAAAAATACGAAATTTACGACTGTAACGCATCTCAAAAAACTGTCCCATCGTCATGGCGCGGGATTCACGGAAACGATAGATGCAATATCCGGTCAGCCCCATGAACAGTCCTATCGGTGCAGTGATACCGCTCCAGAACTGAAAAGCGAAGCCGCTGTTGTAATACATTTCAAAGATCGCCACCAGACTGACCAGTCCCATCGCCGCCTCGCCGCTGGCTACGGAAACTACATAGCGTCCGGCCACTCTGCCGGCAGTCAAAAAATCCGCCACTCCAGTTACATACCGATGCGTCCTTAAACCTATGAACAACACCAGCAATAGCGGGCACGCCACGATCAACCAATCAATCCAATGCATATTAAACTTCCTTATCCTTTTTGAGACTATTGTAATCCACTGTTATTTACGAGACGCGTAAAGAACTGTAATTTAAAGCCATTTCTCTTTTTTTCAATTATGTAAATAAGTAAATATTAAAAATATTCCAAAGACATTTGACAGACAGGACTGACAGAAGTTAAAAAAAAGAAAAAATATTGCAGCCGAGACTGTTGTCAGTCTCCTCCCCCCTCGAGGATCAGCTTTAACGCAAAAATCACACTCACGCCTTGTTGACAATCTTCAAATTAACGGTATATTTTTTACTGGAAACGAAATTAAGTATACAATGGAGCATGATATGGAAGTAATTATACAGAAGAACAAGGCGGCAGCGGTAAGCCTGGCGGCAAAACTTATTGCACGTGAGATTCGCAAAAAAGCGGATTTGGTACTGGGCTTGGCGACTGGCAGAACAATGGAAAGTCTTTATGCGGAGCTGGCCGTTATGCACAATAACGAAGGTCTGGACTTCTCGCTCTGCCGCAGTTTCAACCTTGATGAGTATATTGGACTGCCTCCGGAGCATCCCGGCTCATACCGTTATTATATGAATGAGCATTTGTTCAACAAAGTCAATATTGATTTGCGTAACACTCACTTGCCTAACGGCGTGGCGGAAGACCTTGATGGCGAGGGCGAACGTTATGAAGAACGTATAGAAGCCTGCGGCGGGATTGACCTGCAGCTTCTGGGCATTGGTTGTTCAGGACATATCGGCTTCAATGAGCCATTGTCTTCATTGATGTCCAAGACTCGCCAGAAAGCGCTCACTCCGGTAACCATCGCGCAAAATTCACCGTTGTTTGACAAACCTGAAGATATGCCCAAGCGGGCTTTTACCATGGGTGTCGGGACTATCCTTGAGTCTCGCAGGATCCTCATGCTGGTAACCGGCAGGGAAAAAGCGCAGATACTGGCGAAAGCGGTCGAAGGACCTATAACATCCATGGTGTCGGCAACCGCGTTGCAACTTCATCCCGCCACAGTGGTGATCGTCGATGAGGAAGCCGCAGAGTTGCTCCAGGAAAAAGAATACTACCATTGGATATTCAATAACGAACCTGAATGGGAAGAATTCCGCGTATAAGGCAAGACCGGGGTCAGATCTACTCATTATTGTATTTT
>JAFGXT010000229.1 GCA_016936495.1 Victivallales bacterium | reverse complement strand
GCATCGCCGAGATCGGAGCGCAGTTGCCGGGAAATTCCCGCCAGGTCCAGGAGTGGGCATAACGGTGGTCAAAACGGGGATAATCATCATACTTCACCGGAGGAACAACTATTTTATCCCGTTTTTGAACAATAACACCTTCGTCAGGATAGTAAAATCTTACACCGGCAAAACGCTCAAGAAAATCATAAACTCCGAATAACGTCGCCGCCGCGCCGTCGGACGGGCTCATGCTTCCGCGTTCCGCGCCGATGATGCCTATAGCTTTGCCGGTGTTTATTACGCGGAAGCCTTCCGGGCGGATACCTTGGTTGTTTAGACCGTATTTCTCCGCGGCTTTGCTCATGCCCACGAATATCGGTATACTGCTTTCAGGTATGGCTTCAGCTTCGCTTATGACTGGAATCTTTACACCGGTGCTCTTTTCGATAAATCCGCTGAGCTCAGACGCGGCGAGTTCCGCCGCGCGAGTGTTGACGTCATAAGGCACATTGCCTTTGCCGCAGTACATCACATGGGGAATGGTGTGGTCGCGGCTTTTCTCCGGTATCACAATGACCATCCGGCTGTCGAGCGTCAGCGACTCCGCGCCTTTCACTTGTTCAAATTTTACCGGATTCAGCGACGGAAGCGCATATTCCGCCATGTCTCCCGCAAAGCAGGACCACGATAATACCGCAAGACCGGAGAAAAATAGTTTTTTCATCGAATTAAAGTCTTTCATGAATACATTCTTTCCTTGAATTATATGGGTTGATAAAATGTAAATCAGTTATATATGTTTCTGATCAAATTATTTTTGATGGGATTGAATTCTCTTATGGACACCGCTTCCGCATGACCGTCAACCATGGAGATGTTGGCTTTGCCCGAATGAGGAAAGGTAACATGAGTGTTTGACGCGGCGGCTGGGAATGGTGAACCCAGCTCATCAAACACATAATTGAGAGCATCGGAACTCATTGCCACCTGCGAGCTACGCCGGATTATATTCAATCTCCGGTATTTCCATTCGGCAGAGACGGGCGCACCGTTGTTAATGAATCCCAAAAAGCGATTCCATCCGATACGCAGAAACTTGTCTTCAGGAAATGCCGGGCATGAAACCCGGATATCGGCACGATCCCCGCGTTGAAGACTGACGTAAGGCAATAGATTGCCACGCCAGAATTTCTGTGGTAACTGTGAATCATAAGCTGCCGGTAACCAGTCGCTGTTATCTCCACTGTACTGCAACGCTCCGAGTGAAAGCTGCTTTTGTTTGTTCATGCAATCAATGGCTTTTGCTTTCAGTCTGGCGGTGTTCAATGCCGGCAACAGCATTGATGCAAGAATCGCGATGATGGCTATCACGACGAGGAGTTCGATAAGTGTGAAATTCCGTGTGCGTTTTGCATGCGCTTTTTCCATGTTATTACTCCTTTTTAAATCATTCACTAATTGTTATGTAAATCAATATCTTGATTAGATTATACAGCTAATAACCGCTATGTCAACATTTAAGTGAATTATTTTGTTATTTATATTGAATGATTCGCTT
Source organism: Victivallales bacterium (assembly GCA_016936495.1). Classification (GTDB taxonomy): domain Bacteria; phylum Verrucomicrobiota; class Lentisphaeria; order Victivallales; family SZUA-371; genus JAFGXT01. The sequence goes on along the minus strand of JAFGXT010000229.1, from coordinate 9,072 downwards.
TCGTGGTGTATGTTATAATAAAAAGAGGATAAGACTATGGGCAGGAAAGAAGAAATAGTTGCATGGCTGAAAGAAGAGATAAGAGCGGGACGGCTGTCGCCAGGCTCGCGGGCGCCATCAGAGTACGATCTGGCGGAGCGCTTTGGAGTAAACAAAACTACGGCGAACAAGGCGATGGCGGATCTGGTCACTGCGGGGGTGCTGGCGCGCGGGCGACGTGGTTCCGGCACTTTTGTTCATCAGTTGAATCCGTTTAAAGGTAGAGTGATGTTTATTTCCACAATAAATAATCCTTACAATGCGCAGATAGTGAATGGCGCACAACGGATGGCGTTGAGCCGGGGGTACCTGATGTGTCTGAGTGCTCCGGCTCAGGAGGAAATGAATGAGTTTGTAGCGCAATTGTCGCCTGCGGTTACGTCCGGAATCATGACCGCGACTTTTGGTTTGTTGCCGGATATCGCAGGGGTTCCGGTAATCCATATCGACCGGGAGTTTCCCAGTGAAGTTCAACCCGCCTGTCTGATTAATTGCGATGGATTCGGCGGGGCGGAGTTTGCGGTCAGGGAATTTCTTGATCATGGCCACAGAGATATTGTGATGATAGACTGCAATCAGTCCGGGAAGCGTCAGGAAGGCTTTTTGTCGGCGTTGAACCGGGCGGGTGTCGGCGACGCCACTGAACGTTTGTTTATATCCTCTTCTTCGAACATGCTTGACCGGGTACTGGATAGAATACTCAGTCGTTTTCCGCGTCTGAGCGGGATAGTTACCGCGTCAGACAACATTGCCTTTGAATTGCTGGAGTGTTTAAACCGGCGTGGGCTGAAAGTACCGCAGGACATTTCAGTAAGTGGTTTCGGCAACGTCATGCCCATAGCCAGCCAGTTGGATCTGACCAGTATAGAACAGAATCCTTTTGAATTAGGGGCTTTTGCCGCCGAACGATTGATGGATATGATCGAGGGGAAATATATCGCCAGTTCTTTTTGTGAAGTTCTGCCTTGCAGCTTGGTCCGGCGTAATTCAATCAGATATCTCTGAGCTGGACATGGTAAAAGCGACGAAAGTCAGCCAAAATCACCCGCCAAATTATCTGTATGAGTTTTTACACCCTACGGGATATGCAAAACATGAAGATATTGATGTGTAAGTCGTTTGGGATAAATAGCTTGTTGGTAATGGCGGAGAGAGAGGGATTTGAACCCTCGGTAGAGTTTCCCCTACACAGCATTTCCAATGCTGCGCCTTCAGCCGCTCGGCCACCTCTCCTGTTCAGGCTCATATAATACTACAAGTTTTCATTATGACAAGCTTGAAATCGAGTTTTTTGAGCATTTTTTGCCATTTCATGAACTTGACGCGACTGCCAGAAAATATATCTGTCTGTCCCGTCGAACTTTTCGACAGGTTATTTGGTTCCAGTTCCTTAGCGGCTGAATACTTTTCCGGGTAACTGGTTTATCAGTTTTTTTATTTCCAGTTTCATCAACAGAGACAAAAGTTTGCCGGTGTTGAGTCCGGTTTGCGCGGAAAGTTCGTCAACTGTTTTCTGTCCCTTATCAAGGCTGTTGATAATTTGCTGTTCACATTCGTCAAGCACAGGTGTCATGGCCGTTTCCTGTAGCTCTGTCCCGACATAGCCACCAGCGGCTTCACAGGCGGAAAATCCCGGAAGGAACTCAAAATCTTCGAGTATGTCATCAAAAGATTCCGTGAGTTTTGCACCATTTTTTATTAACTGGTGGCAACCTTTCGCCTGCGGATTGTCAGCCTGTCCCGGAATGGCAAATATGGATTTGCCTTGCTCCAGCGCAATATTGGCAGTCAGCAGTGCACCGCTGTTCAATCCGGCTTCGACCACCAGTACCGCCTGGCTAAGTCCTGATACTATACGGTTGCGGCGGGGGAAGGATTGACGGCTCACTGGAAAGTTCATGGGGTATTCACTGATTAGGGCACCACCGTTTTCAACAATATTTCTTGCCAGCGGAATATGCTCCTGAGGATGTACTCTGGCTAGACCGCCTCCTAGTACCGCGACCGTTATACCTTTGGCATCGAGCGTCGCCTGGTGCGCTTCTGCGTCTATTCCGAAGGCGAGCCCGGAAATGACTTTCCATCCGGCATACGCCGCAGCTTCAGACAAATGCCGCGCCATTTTTCTGCCGTAGACTGACATCCTTCTTGAGCCGACTACCGCAATAGTATTATAATTGAAATCCGGCAGAGTACCGCGTACATACAGACATACCGGAGGGTCATAAATGCCCTTGAGTATTTGCGGATAATCATCATCATAAAGAGTAATGATTTTGACTCCGGCGCGTTCGGCCATATTTATTTCATCGTCGTAATTCACCTCGGTGCGCCAGTCGGCTATTTTCTGCGCCAGTTTTGCCGGTACATTTCTGACTTGCCCCAGCTCATCCACTGAACGTTTAAGTATCTCCGACGGCGTTCCGAACTGTTCCAGCATAGCTTGAAGCCTGGCAGAACCGATTCCCGGTAGCAGATTAAGGATTATACATGCTTGTCTGTCAGTCACAACGCCCCCTTATTGCCTGTATTATATCTTCGCGTCTTATGTTTTTTTCTATTGACACCATGCCTATGCGGCGGGGAACGATAAACACCGGCGTGCCGTTTTCACTTTTCTTATCTCTGCTCATTGCGGCGATTATCTTTTCAGGATCATATCCGCTTATACGGGTCGGCAGTTTGAGCGCCAGCAGTAAATCCTCCTGTCTCTGTGCCGCCTCCGGTTCCATCAGTTTGAGACTGACCGCCATATCCGCCGCCATGCACATACCAATGGATACACCTTCGCCATGACCTACGTTGTAATCGGATACCGTTTCCACCGCGTGTCCGAACGTGTGACCGTAGTTCAACACCGCCCGGATACCGGATTCTTTCTCATCCTGCGACACGATGCGCGCCTTTACCTTGCAACATTCCGCAATGATTGAGGCGTAAAAGTTCAGATCCATAGAATTGAGTTTGTCAATATTTTTTTCCAGGCGCGAAAACAATTTATCATCAATTATCACGCCGTATTTGACTATTTCCGCGAGTCCGCAACGTAATTCGCGTTCCGGTAGTGTCTTAAGCATAGTTGTGTCAATAATCACCATTTCCGGTTGCAGAAACGCGCCGATCAGATTTTTACCCTCGGGCAGATCCACGCCAGTTTTACCGCCGACGCTGGAATCTACCATTGCCAGCAGCGACGTGGGTATCTGTATGAATTTAATCCCTCGCATATAAGTCGCCGCCGCGAAACCGGCCATGTCTCCGGGGACGCCTCCGCCCAGGGCAACTATCAATGATTTGCGATCCAGTCCCGCCTTGACCATATCCGAGTAAAAACCGGCTATTGACTCCAATGTTTTGTTTTGTTCTCCAGCCGGCAATATGGATTCGGATGTGATGGCGCCAGCCGGCTTGAGCAATATTTTAACGGAATTGAGGTAAAGCGGCGCCACGTTGTCGTCGCTTATAATATGACATTTCCTGTCTTTGACAATGTTTTTCAGCCCGGATATATCGTTGCCGGATAGCAGATTTTCTCCCACCAGAATATTGTACGACCTTTCGCCCAGGTCAACTTTCACCTTTTGTATCATAAAACTCCCGCTTGGTTTGACGCGACGGCACGCTTTTACTGTATTTCGATATAAATCTAATTCCGCTTAAGCATTTTGTAAAATCATATGCTGAAGAAAATTTTACTTTATTTGCATTTTTTATGTGAGCAAGGTTTTTTCTATATCTTTGAACGTTTGACATTGAAAAAAAACAAGTTGATAATATCTTACTTGAAGCATGATAGTTTATCTGTTTGGTCGGGATTGCGGATTCACGCTTATTGATGGAATAAATTTATATAACAGGAATATTGAGGATGTCAGAAGTAGAAGGAATTGATTTTAACGAGGCGCTGGAGCTGATGGAGCTGGAGCGACCGGAAGATATCTATGAGCTGATTTTTCGTGCCGGCAAAATCCGGGCGAAGTATTGCGGCAATAAAGTATGGACTTGCGCGATCATCAATGCGAAAAGCGGCAACTGCGGCGAAAATTGCGCTTTTTGTCCGCAGTCAGTGCATTCCTCAAGTAAAATTGATGTATACCCACTTAAGAGTAGCGAAGAGCTGTTTAACGGCGCTCTGGAGGCGGAAAAAGGCTGTGCCAACAGTTTTGGCATTGTAACCTCCGGGCGTAGCGTCAGCGACGAAGCTGAGGTGGAAGCTATCTGTTCAGCTATTCGCGATATAAACAGCAAAACCGGTATCGGCGCCTGTATTTCTCTTGGAACCGTCAGCCGAGAAAATCTTGAGCGTTTCAAAGCTGCTGGTGCGGCGGCATATCACCATAATCTGGAAGCCGCCGCAAGTTATTATCCTGAAATATGCACATCCAGAACCTTTGAAGATAACGTCAATACTCTTAAAGACGCTATGGCGGTGGGGCTTAAAGTCTGTTCCGGCGGACTTTTCGGGCTGGGGGAATCCAATCGCCAGCGCATTGAGCTGTTTGAATCCTTGCGTGAACTGGAAGTGCCGTCAATACCGGTCAATTTTCTCAATCCCATCCCTGGTACCCCGATTGAATCTAAATCTAAAGAGCTTACTCCGTTGGAATGTCTTAAAATAATCGCCGTTGCCAGGCTTATGATGCCAGCGGCGAGAATACGTGTTTGCGGCGGACGCGAAAAAAATCTCCGTGACATGCAGTCGATGATCTTCATTGCCGGAGCCGACGCAATGATGGTTGGGTCGTATCTGACCACCGGCGGCCGCAAACTTACCGATGACGTACAGATGGTTATCGACGCCGGCATGGAATTCGCCTCCGGCGTCGGCTGCGGATAATGCCTCATGCGAAATAAACAAGGAATATTTTAATAAGATTTTTTCTGTTTTTTTGTGAAAAAGGGTTGTTTTATTTTTGTTGATTGGTTATATTGCCAAATGAGCAAATTAAAAAGAATGGAGATTTTAAATGTCAAAAGCAATAAATATGGCGTTGATAAATGAGAAGGCCAGGATATTCAAGGCTTTAGGACATCCTACTCGTCTAATGTTTGTTGAAAAGCTTGCCGGTGGTGAATGCTGTGTATGCGAGCTGGTGGAGCTTGCGGGAGTAGATTTTTCCACGGTGTCAAAACATTTGAGTATTTTGAAAGAAGCTGGGATCATATCAGATGACAAGCGTGGTAAGAAGGTTTTTTATCGCCTGAGTTTTATTTGCGTTACTGGTTTTATGGAATGTATTGAAACATCGTTGCGGAAAAAGCTGGATACGGATAGTCTGATGTTTGTGTAAAAGTAGGAGAAAAGGTTTATGAATTGGAAAAATGAATGGAAAAAATTGGTGATAATGGTAGCGGCGTTTCTGTTGTGCTTTTATCTTCCGGTGGGCTATGAGCGTTTTGACAATGCTATCCTTGAGTCTTTTTATCTGGTCAAATGGTATGCGCAGGAACACGTGTTGTTGTGCCTGATCCCGGCGTTTTTCATCGCAGGCGCTATTTCGGTATTCGTCAGTCAGGCTTCGGTGATGAAGTATCTTGGCGCGAAAGCCAATAAAATACTTGCTTATGGCGTGGCGTCTGTGTCTGGTACTATTCTGGCGGTATGCTCGTGTACGGTATTGCCGCTGTTTGCAGGGATTTATAAAATGGGCGCCGGGCTGGGGCCCGCGTGCGCGTTTCTCTATTCAGGTCCGGCGATCAACGTGCTGGCTATTGCCATGACCGCGCGCATTCTGGGTATCGAACTTGGTATTGCCAGGGCAATCGGCGCGGTGGTATTCAGTGTGGTGATCGGCGTGGCGATGCACCTTATTTTCAGAAAAGAGGAGGAGGCGAAGGCAGCAATCTCAGCGGATATGCCCGAGCCGGAAGTAACACGTCCGCTATGGCAGAACAGTTTGTATTTTGCCGCGATGGTCGGCGTACTGGTATTTGCAAACTGGGGAAAACCTGACGCAACGGAAGGTCTGTGGTATAATATTCACGCCTGGAAGTGGGTGGTAACTTCAGGATTTGCGGTGGCGCTGGGCGTAATGCTGGTCATGTGGTTTAATATACAATGGTGGAAAGTGCTTCTTACCGCGATTCCGGTAACGGTGTTGGCGGTGATGTTTCCTGATGTGCCGCTGCTGGCGTTTGGCGCCGGTGTGATCGGTTTGTCGACTTTTACCAGTATGCGCAAAGACGAAAGCGGCGAATGGTTCAGTGCGTCCTGGACTTTCGCCAAGCAGATTTTGCCCTTGCTATTGTTCGGGGTGCTGGTTGCGGGATTGCTGCTGGGACGTGTCGGCGAAGAGGGGTTGATTCCCTCGGAATGGGTATCGGCGGCGGTGGGCGGCAACTCTTTTATTGCCAACTTCTGTGCTTCCTTTTTTGGTGCGTTTATGTATTTCGCCACATTAACGGAAGTGCCTATTCTGCAAGGGCTCATCGGCAACGGTATGGGCAAGGGGCCGGCATTGGCGCTGTTGTTGGCGGGGCCTGCGTTAAGTCTACCTAACATGTTGGTGATACGCAGTATTATGGGAACTAAAAAGACGATAGTATTTATCATACTGGTAATAACAATGGCAACATTCAGTGGTATGATATTTGGAATTTTTTTCGGATAAGTTTGTCTAAACACAAAATACAGGAGTTTTACTATGAAGATTCAGATTTTAGGAACCGGTTGTCCCAAGTGCAAGACTTTGGCGGAAAACGCAGAACAGGCGGCAAAAGAGCTCGGACTTGACTATGAACTGGTTAAAGTTACCAACATCACCGATATAATGGCGTTTGGGGTAATGATGACTCCGGCTCTGGCTGTTGACGGTAAAGTCAAGGCATCGGGTAAGGTGTTGAGCGCCGAAGACATAAAAAAGTTTTTAGCCTGAGGATAAGGAGATCATGTGTATGAAACTTAAGTCAATGCTGATTGTATTTTCTGGACTGTACGCCTCATGTTTGTTTGCCCAGTGCTGCCAGAGAAGCTCACGCACTGCGTTGGTGGCGCCGATACAGAGCGTGGAAAAGGTGGAAAACACCTTGCCGCAGTTGCTGGAGTTCGGTTCAAAAAAATGTATGGCGTGTCAGAAAATGGCTCCGATTATCGAGGCTTTGACCAATGATTATAAGGGTGTGCTGCGCGTGGAATTCGTCGATGTGGCGATAAAGGAAAAACTCGCTATGGCTCACCAACATAAGATTAGAACCATTCCTACTCAGGTCTTTCTTGACGCCAAAGGCAAAGAGCTCTGGCGGCATGAAGGCTTTATCTCCCGCGAGGACATTGAGAAAAAATGGAAATCACTGGGGTATGATCTTGGCGAACTGAAAAAGAAGGCTGCGGAGAAGTCAACACAGAAAGCCGCAACCGTAAAATAGCCCTTTGAGGATATATGAATAGGTTCAAAGTAATGACCATTACAAAAAATCTGTTGCTTATCTTTGTACTGATAAGCATCGGATTCGCGATGGGGCGTCGCTTTGCCGCTCCTGGAGCACTTCTGCCTGTCGGCGGCAGCATAAATGACGCCACCGCCGTGCATGTGTATTATTTTCATTCTACTTTCAGATGCACTACCTGCAACACTATCGAGCAGATGACTAAAGACCTTCTGGAAAAGAACTTCAAAGCTGAACTCGAGTCCGGAGCCATAATCTTTTCCGAAGTCAACTTTCAGGAAAATGAAAAACTGGCGATTCTGTTCGACGTTGTCGCCAGTTGCGTGGTAGTGTCCGTCGAAAAAGATGGTCAGGTCATTGACTTTTTGCGCCTGGACGAGGTGTGGACTAAATTGTCCAACCGCGCCGGGTTCGATAAGTATATCAGCGACGCGATTGCGGCAATGAAGAAAAAACTTAAGCAGGGAGAAACCTTATGAGTTGGTTGCTTATCGGTTCTGCACTGTGGCTTGGGGTGCTGACGGCTATAAGTCCGTGCCCGCTGGCTACGAATATTGCTGCGATCTCTTTCATTGGCAGACAGGTCGGTCATGACCGGGCGGTATTGCTTTCCGGTTTGTTGTATACCATTGGTCGAGTGCTTGTCTATGTGCTGCTGGGAGTGGGGATCATCGGCGGTATGATGGCTGGTGGCGAATTGTCCCGCTTCCTTCAATTATATATGAATGAAATACTGGGACCGCTCCTTATTCTTTTAGGAATGGTACTACTGGGGATGCTGGGCGGCAGCTTATCAATAAACTTCATCAACAGCGAAAAACTCCATAAAAAGGCTGAGAAAAACGGCATATTAATGGCATTGCCGGTCGGGGTTGTGTTTGCACTGTCATTTTGTCCGGTTTCCGCCGGATTGTTTTTTTGCGGATTGATTCCGCTGGCGATAAATAACAGCGGCGGGGTGTTTCTGGTACTGATCTATGGCATTGGAACCGCGCTTCCGGTGGTGTTTTTTTCATCTTTGATAGCTTTCGGTGGAGAATATCTGGGCAAGGCTTTCCATTGTCTCACTAAAGTAGAATTATGGGTCAGAAGAGGTGCCGGAACTTTATTGATCATTGCCGGGATCTATTACTGCCTGAGGTATATATATTTGCTGAATATCTGATTTCGTCTTGACGAGCGAAAGCATTTCTGTTCAATGTCGGCGAATGGCGACACCGCACCAAGTTAGCGGATGACGGGTTCAGACAGCCACGTTTCCACACCGCGCTTGGCGGTGCTGAAGTTTGCGCCGACCAGGATGATTCCCTTGTTTGAAGCCAGGAATTTTTCGTAATAGGATTTATCTTTTATTTGCGCCAGAGCTTCTTCCGCCGAGCCGTCGAGTTTGAATTCGAAGACGTAAATACACTGATCGGTGTGAACTACGGCGTCGATCCTGCCGTTGTTAGTTCTCGCTTCAGCTTCAATACGGAGGTTGAGCATCCGGAAGATAATATAGAAAATCGATTGATAATACTTCTCGTTGGCAAGCTGAATATCGTAAGGAATGTCGGCGAAAAACACCTGCAACCGGGACATGAAGCCGTCGATATCGCCAAGGTCAAGAAAATCATCCAATTCCGAGATAATATATGAAACTTCTTC
>JAFGXT010000228.1 GCA_016936495.1 Victivallales bacterium | reverse complement strand
AGTCCCGTAGCAATTCAGAGAAGCGTGTGAAGATTAATTTTTTATTAGAAATCATGTTGAATTATTCGATGCATGAGATTAATTTGATAACGGTTAAAATAAAACTATACAGGAAAGATTGTGGAAGAACGTAAGAGAACAGTATTGTATCCGGGGAGTTTCGACCCGCTGACTAACGGTCATTTGGACTTGATTGTCCGGGCGTCGCGTATCTTTGATACGGTATATGTAGCGGTGGCGTGCAACCATAGCAAAGCACCCACTTTTTCGGTAGAGGAGCGCATCAGCCTGGTGGAACAATCCTGCGCCGCCGCCGGTATCGGGGATAAGGTCAGACCCGTGGCTTTTGAAGGACTGGTGGTCGATGCCATTGATGAATTTCGGGCTTCCGCAATTCTGCGCGGATTGCGGGCATTTTCCGATTTTGAATACGAGCTGCAAATGGCATTGATGAACCGCAAATTAAAAAACGAATGCGAAACTTTGTTTATGATGCCCAGCCAGGAAAATTCCTTTATCAGTTCAAGACTTATAAAGGAAATAGCTATCATGAAAGGGGAATTCGCCCAGTTTGTACCGGATGCGGTCAGAGATGCTTTAATAAAAAAATTTAAACTCTGATTAAAACCTAAGCGGAAAAAAATTCATGATTATAATAAGAATACATACACTGGATCACAGCCCTTCGGAATTCGAGGGTACCGAACCCATGTCCTTTCTGGATGTCGAGGATGACGGAATGATGAGTTTTCCCTCGGATGTCCATTATCAACTGAGAGCGACGCTGGTTAGCGGCGGCGTACTGGTCGAAGGTCTGGTCGGAACCCGGATCGCGGCTCAGTGCGGACGTTGTTTGAAAACTTTTGAACGCGATGTCGTAAATGATAAAGTTTGCCATTTTTATGAAAATGAAAATATCACCAGCGACGATCTGGATATAAGTGAAGACATCCGTGAGGATCTGCTTCTGAATCTGCCGCTTAATCCGCTTTGCGATGACGAATGTAAAGGATTCTGCCCTCATTGCGGTGTATATCTTAATGACTCACCCTGTGTGTGTAAACTCGAAAATAACGATGATGATGATATTTGGGACGATTTGAATAAAATTAAGTTTGAAAAATAAATGTCAGATGCTATATTAGCCGTTCTTGTTGTGGGATAATTCGCCATATGGGTGTGAGATTCATGCTGCAGGGCGGTTTGAACTATGTGGTTTAACTGTAAAAATGATTTAAAAATTGATCAGGAGATAACAGAAAATGGCTGTTCCAAAAAGAAAAACTTCCAAGATGAAGAAGCGCATGCGCAAAGCCGCTAACAGATACAAGGGCATCCAGGCTACATTCTGCCAGGCTTGCTCTGCACCGGTCATGCCGCATCGTGTCTGCTCTTCTTGCGGTATCTACAAAGGTAAACAAGTTATCAACGTAGATTGACACAATTATGAAAATTGCGGTTGATGCAATGGGGGGCGATTATGCCCCTTCGGTGGTCATAGAAGGTATTGCCGACGCTATTCGCCAGTTCCCTGAAATCAGCGAACTGGTAGTGGTCGGGCATCAGGAGAAAATTGCCTACTATATGGGGCGTTTTGACCTGGATGACCATCCGAAAATCACAAAAGTCCACGCCGAGGAAGTTGTTGAAATGGGCGACCCCTCGACGGTGGTGTTGCGTTCCAAACGGAATTCTTCCATGGCGGTCTGTGCCAAGCTTATGGCAGATAAGCAAGTTGATGCTATTGTCAGCGCCGGTCATACGGGCGCGGCGGTAGCGTCTACTACGGTCATGGCACGGCCGTTGCCGGGAGTGGATCGTCCTGCTATTGCGGCTATAATTCCTTGTGTGCAGGGACATTTTATTCTGGTGGACGCGGGCGCTAACACGGATTGCAGAGCTCTGAATCTTGCTCAATTCGCGGTTATGGGCGAGGCATACTCGCACTTTGCGTTCGGCACCGAGAAGCCTCGTATCGGTCTTCTCAGTGTCGGCGGTGAAGATGTAAAAGGCAATGACCTTACTAAAGAAGCTTTTAAAATGCTGTCGCGTATGCCGGTTAACTTTATCGGCAACGTTGAAGGCAATACCATATTTGAAGGGGTCGCTGATGTGGTCATATGCGATGGGTTTATCGGCAATGTCCTGCTGAAAGGCAGCGAAGGACTGGCCAAAGCGGTGATGCATTGGATGAAAGATGCTTTCGGCAAAGATCCTATCCGTAAAACTGGAGCTATTTTGGCTAAAAACGCCTTCAAAGACCTTAAAGCGGTAGGGGATTCCGAGGAGTTTGGTGGAGCGCCTTTGCTGGGGCTCAATGGCGTATGTATCATCGGCCACGGTTCTTCAACTCCCAAGGCTATTAAAAACGCCATCCGGGTTGCCGCAGAATCAATCAAATACGGGGTCAATGACCTGATTGCCAAACGCATTGCCGAATGTGGCGTAAGCACGGACAAAAAGAACGGCGGAAATGCTGTTTGATCATTTTTAATTATTCACAGGGGTGAACAATGGGTATCAGAATTGCAGGAGTGGGGTCTTATGCGCCCGAAAAGGTGCTGACCAACTTCGACTTGGAAAAAATGGTTGAAACCTCCGATGAATGGATAAGAACGAGAACCGGGATACGTGAACGGCATATAGCCGCTGACGATCAGGTATGCTCGGATCTTGCGACCAGCGCAGCGGAGAAAGCTCTTGCAATGGCTGGACTTTCCGCGGCAGAAATAGATTTCATCTTAGTCGCCTCCATAAGCGGCGATCATGTATTCCCAAGTACCGCTTGCGTTGTGCAAAGCAAAATCGGCGCGGCGAATGCCGGTTGTCTGGATATCCAGGCGGCATGTTCAGGACTGCTTTACGGCATGGAAGTGGCTTCGGGTCTACTCCGTGGACATAAGAAATATAACAATATCCTTGTCATCGGCGCGGAAAAACTTTCGATGATAGTCGATTGGGAAGACCGTAATACCTGCGTGCTTTTCGGTGATGGCGCAGCCGCACTGATTGTGCAAAAAACAGCTGATGATGAACCTTTATTTATGGCCTCAGAAGTCAAAGCTGACGGTAATTATGGAAAAATTCTTCAACTTCCAGCCGGCGGTTCGGCTATCCCGGCATCGCATAAAAGCGTGGACGAGCGCTTGCATTACATGCGCATGGAAGGACAGGAAGTGTTCAAACTCGCGGTCAACGGAATGGTTGGCAGTTGTCGTAAAGTCCTTGATGAGGCTGGCATTACCGCCGATCAGATCAGATGGTTGATTCCGCATCAGGCAAATTATAGAATCCTCAAGGCTGTTGCCAGCAGATTGGGTATTCCTGAAGATAATGTTTTTATGAATCTTGACCGTTACGGCAATACTTCCGCGGCCTCCATTGGCTTGTGTATTGATGAGATGGTTAATGATAAACTGGTAAAAAATGGCGATTACATCCTGCTGACCGCTTTTGGCGGTGGCTTGACATTCGGCGCCATGCTGCTGAAATGGAACATGTAAGAGCATAGATAATTGATGATTGATTCAGACCCCGGCAATATTGCCGGGGTCTTTTTGTCTATACGGGTTGAAAAAGACTTGCTCCGCATGTAATTTGAATTACTGTAACAAGTAACTCCATTCAATTCAATAGATACCGGAAATTGTCATTATGAAAATACTATATTTCAGTTTAATTTTTTTTGTCTTCTCCGCCCTTGGCTTCGCCACGTCTCCGGGCGATAACGCCCCCGCGATCGGCGTGAACAAATGGATAAGCGGCACCTCCATCACACTGCCCTCGCCGGGACTGGGACAGGATAAATCCGCCACCAGCGAACGTGAATTTTTCGCCGTAGTCATTTGGGCAACTTCGGCTCCAGACGCTCTTTATTCCATGAATATACTCAAAAATATGCAAAAAAAATATCCGCGACTGCGTGTCCTGGTCATCACTCGCGACAGCGAACACGACGTTACCAGCTTCCTTAGCTCCAATCACCTCATGGATATGAATGTAGCTCTGGATAAAAACAATAGCACTACCCGGTCTTACATGCAGAACAGCATTATTCTCCCCAGAATATTTCTGGTTGATGACTGTAGAAAAGTGATTTGGTCTGGAGACGTCATGGATTTTCCGGAAGTATTTGATCAGGTGCGGAATGACAAATTCGATCTGGAGCAGGCAAAGAAGATAGATGCTATAAGCAAGCAGCTTGTAACTGCTTTGCAAAGTACTGATTTTCATGGTGTTATCCGTCACTCAGAGCGTATGCTTGAACTTGATCCCACCAATAGTTTTGCCATACGTGCCAGACTTTTTGAATATGAGACCAATAATGCCACCGACGACGCTATTAAATTTATAAAGAAACTTATCAGTCGCAAACCAGATGTCTCACGTCTTTACTTTATCCAGCTGGAATTGATGCTGAGAGCAAATAAAACCGCCGGAGAACTTCAACAGGTATATGCTCAGATGTTGAAAATTTTTTCTTACGACCCTCAGGTTATGTTGAATTTCAGCTGGATTATGCTTGATAAAGTACCTTTTAACTTACGTGACCCGTTGATTCTCCGGCAAGCATGTACTTTGGCTTTTGAACAAATGCCGCAAGATGCCAGCCCTGTAGAAAAGGCTGGCTTCAAGACCGCAATGGCACGTGTTCATACTTTGTGGGGAGAATTTGCTCGCGCTTTGGAACTTCAACGCGAAGCAGTAGTACTTTTGAAAGATGATGCCCGGTTGGAAAATGAAGCTCGTAGAACTCTTAAGATCATTGAACAACTCAGTAATAGTTCAAGCAAAAATACTGCGGAATAAACCCGGTGGCATTCATGACCACACTTTGGCGGAAAGTCGCATCATATTTTTCAACTGCCCCCAGAAACCGGCGGGAACATTGTTTTTTCCCAAAGAATTTATGTGATTTAAGACATCTGATGCGCTGGCATAGCGATCCGCAGGATTTTTCTGAAGCATGCAACCTAACACATCCTGAACAAATGTCGGTAATTCCGGCACCAGTTTGCATGGCTCAATCGGCTTGGCGGTACGAATCGCCTCGATCATCGAATCCACCGTTTGACCCTGGAATGGCTTTATCCCGGTAATCAATTCATAAGATAGAATTCCCAGCGAGAAAATATCCGAGCGATTATCCACCGGATGATTATGATTGAATACCTCCGGCGCCATGTAAGCCGGCGAACCGATTATCTCATGCTCTGATGATATTGAAGAATCCCGGACGGCGGCTATGCCGAAATCAAACAGTTTAACCTTAAAGCCTTCCTGAATAATTACGTTCCCAGGCTTTACGTCGCGATGAAGAATACCAAACTTATGCACCGCCACCAGAGCCGACGCTATCTGTGAAATAATAAATATCTTCTGCTCCAGACTCAGCTTGCGCTCCTTGATATAATAGGTTAGAACCTTGCCTTCTGCGTATTCCATCAGAATATACGGTATTTTCTCATCCCCGGCAACGCCTGATTCATGAATACGGATCACGTTACTATGTTCAATCCTGCCCAGGATTTTCTCCTCACGCAGAAAACGGTTCACGCTTTCCGGATCAGCGTCCCAGTCGGCACTGGGCCGCAGTATCTTCAAGGCATATTGCTTATGCGCTTTTTCCACCAGCAGAACCACTCCCGTAGATCCCGAGCCCAGATTCTGGATGACTCTGTAATCTGGAAAACTTTTCATTATGGAATTAGAGTTCAGCCCACGCGCGCCTTCTCCAAGGTTGCCTTCGATGATCTGTTGTTGATGTACCAGCGCCTTTTCCACAGTTTTAAGCAGTTTTTGTACCGTGAATGGCTTGGATAGATAATCGAAAGCCCCGGTTTTGACCGTAGATACCGCCTCTTCCAGCTCCGGATTGCCGGTGATGATAATTACTTCGATGGATGGGTGATGCTCTTTGGTATACTTTAATAATTCGGGACCGGTTATGCCTGGTAATTTTGAATCTATTAGCATCAGATTGTACTTGTAGTCGATGAGCCGTTCCAGCGCGTCCCCGCTGCTTTCACACAAATCCACCTGATACCCCTGAGGCTTCAATATCTCAGACACGAGTTCAAGGATCATGGGATCATCATCAATCACCAGAATCTTGAATTCGCTGTTATCAGATTTGTTCTTTTTGCCGACGCTCATACCTGTCCCGATCATGTTTTTATTTATATTTGTCTTCAGCATACGATTATACTGCATATCGTAAATTTTAGCAATAATATAATAATATAAATGCTGTTTTTATTCGATTTACGCTCAGCTCTGCGCATCAAAACCGGGATACCGCTTCTAGCCAGGTTTCCGCCATCAACTTATGCCCTGCCACCGTCGGATGCACGCCATCGCCCAGCCAGTAATTTGCCGGAGCCTTCTTTTCCGCGACACTGAACACTTCCTGAAACGGGACATAGACCGCGCCGAATTCTTCTGCCAGACTTTTCACTATTTCTCCGCGGTGAGCCACCTCCGGCAGCCAGTCTGCCGACACCGCGCCCGTCAGCAATACAAAAGGCTGACACAACACCAGCTTCACCGCAGGAAGTTCCGCCTTTGTCCATTCCAGCAACATACGATATATTTTCTGATAACGCTCCGGCTCCACGCCGTTATCGTAATTTTTTCCGTGCCAGGTGTCATTTACGCCGATAAGGATGCTGATCAGATCAGGTTTAAGGTTCAGTGCGTCGATCTTCCATCTGGCATAAAGATCAACTACGCGATGACCGCTTATGCCCCGGTTGTATATCTGCAATCCTTTTTCCGGTGTACGATTGAGTAATTCACCCGCGATAAAGTTAACATAGCCCGGACCCAGTGCGGTATTGGCATCGGCGCAATCGCGCGAGCGTCCGCAATCGGTTATCGAATCCCCTTGGAACAATATTCTTTTTCCCAAATCGTTCATTAACGTATCTCCTCGGAAAACTGTTTATATTTGCAAAAAATTTCAAAAGACTTTATATCTTAACTTGTTTTTGCATATTTTCCAACAGCATTAGCAGGATTTAAATATAAAAATCTCTATTGGCATATTTCGCCCCTGAGTTTATAAACAGTTATCCATACTGTTTATATCGGGTCTCAGACAATTTTTTTTATAAGCTTCCTTGAAAACATCACTGCACGATTATATATTTATCCGGCTGCCAACGTTGGCAGTAAATGTTTAACTGTATTTTGCGCAGGCACAACAACAGGAGAAAATGAGATTATGGAAAAAATGTTTT
>JAFGXT010000227.1 GCA_016936495.1 Victivallales bacterium | reverse complement strand
GCTCGGCGAGTTGCTGGCTCTGGACTTCAATCGCGTTCAGTTTACGCCTGACCTGATGCCTGGTGACATCCTCGGCACCAATATTCTTCAGGAAAATGAGAACGGGCATCGCGATATGGTTTTCCGTCAGGGACCGGTTTTTACCAATATCATGCTTGCCGATGAGATAAATCGTGCTTCTCCCAAGACTCAGGCTGCGATGCTCGAGGCGATGCAGGAGGCGGCGGTTACGCTGCTGGGCGAAACACGTAAATTGCCTTTCCCATTTTTCGTGTTGGCTTCTCAGAATCCGATAGAAATGGAAGGTACTTACCCCATCCCGGAAGCCCAGCTTGACCGCTTTATGTTCAAACTTCAGGTAAACACGGTGGACAGTAATACCATTTGTGAGATAATTTCCAAACGCCGCCGGGGCGAAGCCCCCGCGCCTTCGTGGAAGATGAACGCTGAAGATTTGCAACGGATATTCGAAGTCATGGACAGAATATACCTGCCCAAAGCTGTGGCTGAATATATCTCCCGGCTGGTGGCTGGAAGCCATCCGGGTAATGCTCATGCCATCAGTGTTACCGGTGATTATGTCGCCTATGGCGCTTCTCCTCGTGCCGCCATTGCTATGGCTGAAGCCGCACGTGCGGCGGCATTGCTGGCAGGACGTCCGACTGTGGGTTTTGACGATGTCAGAAAAGTAGCCCCGGCAGTACTTAATCATCGTTTGATAATGAATTATAAAGCCAGAATGGATAATGTTAATTCATTTGATGTCATTGACCGTCTGCTGTCCGAGACCGAGGTGGCTGGATTTGACATGCCCGCCGGCGTGGCGGTCTGATAAATATTGATAACAGGGGTAGATATAATATGATACAGAGAATTTTGAGTTTAATATTGATGTGGTGCGTACTTCCGGCACTAATGTTCAGCGTGCCGTGCCATGCCCAGGAGTTTAACGATATAAGGGTGCAGCATTTGCAAGGGTTGCCGACACCGGTGCATCATGGTTACTATGAGCATCGTTTTAGGGTGAGTAACAGCGGTTCAAAAGTCAGAAATGTCCGGCTGACCATTTACGGCGGCTCTGGTTTTGATCAAGCGCTTGGATCACTCAGCAGAAGTGTCGCGGTGGCGCCGCTTGCAAGCGTGGAAGTGAGTCTGTTCCAGCCATGCCTGTCTTCTCTTGATTCTAAGTTGGAAATAAGAGTGGATAGCGTGAGAGTTTCCGGAGAAGATCTAGGTATCCGTCTGAGAGGGACTTATTTTACGGCTTTATATCACTTTACAGGAATTCAGGCCACGGTTATGGTGTCAAAATCAGTTCCGGGTAATATTATCAATTTCAGTAATAAAAAGGGAGGTTTGTTTGCATCGTCATCAGATTTGAGTTATGCATATGCTGATATTCCGGTGGAGCTCTGGAGTGGAAATTGGCTGACATACAGCGCTTATGACGCGATAATGCTTACTCCCGGAGATATTTCCCTCATGCGACCGCATACAATTGCGGCTTTGGATGAATATGTGCGCTTGGGCGGAAATCTGGTAATCTGCGGCGGTAACGCTCCGGAAGGAGCCATTGCTCTTACAGGACAGGTCAAAAGGCTTGATTCCGGTTTTGGTATAAAACTTTACCTGCCGGAAAATCCGGAAAATCTTGATGAAGAAAGCTGGAAGTCTTGTTCGAGCATATTTGTAGCGACGTCCAAAATTCTGCGCGAAGGTCTCGGGAGATATTCTAACGCCTCCGAAACTAACAGCGCATTTCCGGTTATAGACAAAGATTCATCACCTATACGTGCGTTTTTTGTCCTGCTGTTGATTTTTGCGATAGTCATCGGACCGCTTAATTTGTGGGTGTTGAATCGCAAAAAGAAACGTATATGGATATTGTGGACGACTCCGCTTATATCGCTGTTCTTTTCGCTTTTGGTGGTGGGGTATTCCTTTATCGCCGAGGGCGTGGCATCGAAAGTAAATATTGCTTCATTTACCTTTTTGGATGAGAATGCCCGTATTGCCTCCACACTGGGAGTCATAGGCTACTATTGCCCTATACCACCATCCCGGCTGGAATTCGGCATATACACTGAAGTACAGAAGTATGTTGTTGAGTATTCCGACAGCACCAACTACAACGTAGATTGGACTTCCGGTCAACGTTTGACCGGCGGATGGATAAAATCCAGAGTGGTAACTCATTTGATGTCAAGAACCAGCGAGATGCGTCGAGAGCGTATTAACATCGTCTCCGCATCCCCGGAGCGGGTGGAAATAGTAAACGGTCTGGGCGCGGCTATAAAAGACATTGACTTATGTATGCCCGACGGACGCATATACAAGTACCGGAATACTATTGCGCCGGGAGCCAAGGCCACACTGAATTTCGCCTCCTCAGAAGATATTCATGGACGCTCTCAGGGCTTGCGCGACGGTTTGCGCGATGGCATATTTGACAAGCAATGGCTGTCGAATCGTTTTTCCAATGTATACTCCTTGCACCTGACGCCTGGCTCTTATGTAGCCAGGCTGGAAAGTTCGCCGTTTATAAATCCGGGTATGAAGCCCGGAGAGCTGAAACAGACGGCCGCGGTGTACGGTATTCTGGCTGTTGACGGAGGTGCAAAATGAAGATAGAAGTAAAGGAACTGGTGAGGCATTTCGGCAAGACCAAAGCCGTGGATAATATTTCTTTTGAGTTTGAGAAAGGCAATATTTTCGGTTTTGTCGGACCTAATGGCGCGGGTAAGACCACGACTATAAAGATCATGTCCACTTTGGATATGCCTGATTCCGGTGACGTCCTGTTCGACAATGTTTCGGCGGTGGATAATCCGGAGCAGGTGCGGCGGCTGATCGGGTATATGCCAGACGCTTTGCCGGAGCATAAAGATATTAAGGTATGGGAGTATCTTGACTTTTTCGCCCGTGCCTACGGCGTCAAAGGCGCTTTGCGGACTAAGACGCTCAAGCATATCGAGGAATTTACCAATCTCGGCGGCATCCGTGAAAAAACTTTGAATGCCCTGTCCAAGGGCATGAAGCAACGCGTCAGTCTGGCTCGGGCTCTGGTGCATGATCCGCAGGTGCTTATTATGGACGAGCCGGCGGCGGGGCTTGATCCGCGCGCCCGACGCGAATTGCGCGATCTCTTGCGTATTCTTGCCGATCAGGGCAAAGCCATACTGATAAGTTCGCATATTCTTACCGAGTTGCAGGATATTTGTCACGGTACGGTCATTGTGGAAAGAGGCAAAGTCCTTCAGGCGGGACGCATAGATGAGCTAAGCAAACATAATGAACGGGTGGAAACTACGGTAATGGTACGCTTCTTCGGCGATGAGCCTCAGGATAAGCTCCTGGCGCGGATGATTCAGGCGCCCTTTGTCGAAGATGCTAAATCTTCCGGCGGCTCCCGGATAATCGCCCGGGTCAAGGGGGCGGACAAGGAATGCTCCGAATTGTTGTCGAGCCTGATCGCCTCCGGTTGCCGGGTCGCTGAATATAAACAGCAGGAAGTAGGACTGGAGGAATTGTTTATGAAAATCACCAAAGGAGATGTACAATGAGACTTTCCGGAATTATCAATAAAATAGATGACCTTATAAATCCTATCGTGGTAAAGGAGATACGCCAGTCGATCAATAGTCGTACCATTTATGCGATCATAATCGGAGTACTGTTGCTGGAGCTGGGCGGATTGCTGATTTTTATGTCGGACGGCATCAGGGAGCGAAATAGCGGACAAGGGTATTTTGTTATGCTGCTGGTTATTCTGATGCTGGGATACTTCCTTGGAGTAGGCATGAGCGCGGCAGGCAGGTTCGCCAATGAGCGCGATAAAAGTTCCATGGATTTGATGCATGCAACCGTGCTCAGTCCGTACAGCATCATCTGGGGTAAAATATTTTCATCTATGGTGATGGTGGTGTTTATTTTCTCTCTGTGCGTACCGTTCATGTGCGTGTCATATTTTCTCCAAGGTATTGACATTGTAACTATCCTATCTTGGTGTTACATCTCTTTTGTCATTGCGTTGCCGACTGTTACCGGGTGTTTGCTGCTGGGAACTCTAGGCTCCAGCAAGGGAATGCGCGGTTTGATTATTTTTGTCATAGTGTTTATTTTGTGGACGGGGATCAGCCCACTTTTGTTTCACTATGGGGGACCGACTATAAGTGGGCTTGGTGATTCTCTGGCAACTTTAATCTGGACTACATTTTATTGTCTGGCGGTAAGTGGATTGTTTTATTTCTTCGCCGTGTCGATTGTTTCACATGTTAGTTCAAACCGGGCATTCTGCCTGAGGTACTATATTGCCGTCTTATGGCTGGCGTCGCTGGTAATCGCGGCGCTGTATGCTTTGCATATGGGTAGCGTCGACCCCTTTGAAATATGGTTTGTACAGATGAGTCTTATTGCCGTGGTGATAACAGGTTTTGCTCCGGCGGAGCGTTTGGTTCAGAGCCGCAGGGTGTTGAAGAGCGTTCCCGATGGCAAATGGCGGCGTTTTGTTCATTTTCTATTCTCATCCGGCGCGGTGAATGCCATACTGTTCGGGGTTTGCATGATGTTGTTGAACTGCGGGGTTTTGTTTTTGGCGACGACCTGCTGGAATGAGATTTACGGCAGTTCCAGCAAAGATACTTCTGAGTTATTACAGATATTCAGCGGAATTTTCGCTTACATACTGTTTTATTCGTTTTTTGCGATAACGCTCAAATTGGGCTTCAACCGCTTTTTCCCTAATGTCAACGGCATGGTCTATTCTTTGTTTGTGGTGGGTGCGTGTATGCTCATTCCGGTTGTTATTGAGGTGCTCCGGAGCTTTGACCAGATTGGTTCTCATTCGGAATCCCCATATATGTTTATTCTAAGCCCTTTGATCTTTACCAATGACTCCATGCGGTCAGTGGGTATGATAGTGTCGGCGGCGCTTGCCGCGCTAGGGTTGTTATTGCATTTTAGTCTTATCAAATCCAGTTTGAAAGTGCATAGGCGGTTGATGCCGGAGACGGTTACTGTTAAAGAACATGAATAATACTTACAGACAATATCTGCTTGAGGGAGCTGACGCGGGCGCCGGGTATATGCTCGGGCTTCGTCATGGTTTGTCCGACGGCGGAGCGGGCATAAAACTGGGTAATCGTACCGGCAGCTCTCTGGAGTTTATGGAGCATCGCGATTACATGCCGGGAGATGATTTGCGTCAGCTCGACTGGAACGTCTATGCCCGCACAGAAAAGTTGACCGTCAAGCTTTACCGGGAGGAGATAAACCCGCGCCTGGACATTATCATGGACTCTTCCGCCTCCATGGCTCTGCCGGATACAGAAAAGGCGCGCGCTACGTTAGGTCTGTCGGGGCTGCTGGCGACCGCTGCCGCCAATTCCGGCTATCTTACACGTGTCTGGACTGGCGCGGAACGCCTGGAACAGGTGGTCAACGGCTCTTCACATGTACGCTGTTGGGGTGATTTGGAGCTTTCCGGTCATGGCAATCTTTACGAGCTGATGGCGGATTTTAAGGGTGGATTTCAACATCATGGCGTTAGAATAGTCATTTCTGATCTGCTATGGCCGGGCGAGCCTAAGCATTTTACCGCTAAGATACGCAGTAATGCCTCGGCGGTGATAATTATTCAGGTGCTGGCGCGGCAGGATATTACTCCTGAGGCGTCCGGCAATATTCGGTTGTGCGATTCTGAAAACGGCACGGAGGAGGAATTGTTTATCGATGACAACGCGCTTCATAAGTACCGTGATACATTTTCGCGTCATCAGCAGAACTGGGAGCGAGCCTGCCGTGAAAGTGGCGTCAGGCTTATTTCGCTTGTCGCAGAAGACATGATCGCCAGTTGGGATATGCGGGAACTTATGGCACATGAAATACTCAGGACAACATGACATATATGAGGTTTGAACTGTTTTTATGATATATTTGAATCATCCGTTGTTTTTTATTGCGTTGGCTGCTCTGGCTTTGCTGCCGGTGATATATTTTCTGTTCCGTCGCAGCCGCAGGAAAACGGTTTCCAGTTTGATGCTTTGGGAGAACCAACTGAAATCCCGCAAAAGTGGCATGGTGTTCAAGCGTTTGCCGCTACCATTGACTTTTCTTGTCGAGGTTCTGATAATTATCTTTCTAACGCTTGCCGCGGTAGGGTTCATGCTGTCCCGCGCTGGAAAGACCAGTCCGCTTACACTGGTGCTGGATGATTCTTTTTCCATGCGTGCCGGTGCTCCTTCGCCGAAAGAGAAAAGCCTGGAACGCATACGACGGATGCTCAGGGATTTTCCGGGACGCGAAACTCGTATTATTTTCGCCGGGCGCACGGTGCGCTCTGCCGGAAGTTTTTCTCAGCCCGCACAAGTGCTTGACGCTCTCGAAAAATGGGATTGCGAGAATCCTTCCGCTGATCTAAAAACGGCTCTAGCTCTAGCGAAAAAACTTAATATCCCCAAAGGTCGTATACAGGTTTTTACCGATCATTTACCCTGGCAGAATGAGTTCGACCCCGAAATAAGCTGGAATGCTCTGGGAACTCCTTTGGATAATACTGCGATAATTACCGCCGCGCGCAGTTCCCGCGCCGGAGGACGCGACCGCTGTATGCTCATTATCGCCAATCTTTCCGACAAAGCTGTAAACACCACTTTGACGATTGAGTTTCCAGGCAGTGAAAGAAAAGCACTTTCTCAGACCTTGACGCTTCCGGCTGGAAAGGAACGCAAAGTCTCGGTGGATATGCCCGCCGGGACCGGTGATGCGGTGTTTTCGCTAGGTGCTGATGAACTGGAATTTGATAACCGTGTGGTATTGATGCCGGAACGCTCAAGCCCGTTACGGGTTCAGCTCGATATTCAGGATGAAAATACCGCTGCCATGATAAATAAAGCTATCAGTGGCGTCGGTCATGCGGTGCTGAGCCCGCTGGCTCCGCAACTCGTGATCAGCGATAAACCGGAGACGGCTGGAACTGTGCCGGTTCATCACCTGATATTTTTGCCTGTCCCGGAAGGCAAATCGTTTTCCGGTCCTTATACGGTGAATCGTACTCATCCCGTGAGCGATGGCATTGATCTCAAAGGCGTGGTGTGGGGAGCTGACCCGGCGGTAGAACTGGAAGGCTCTCCGCTGATACTGGTGGGCAATACCCCGCTGATAAGTCTGGTGGAAAAACATTCTGGCGCGAAAGTATTATATATGCTTTTCGATCCGGCGCGGTCTACCCTCCAGCATACCCCTAACTGGCCGGTGCTGTTCTGGAATCTGACCGGATGGCTAGCTGATATTCAGCCGGGTATGCGCCGATGCAATCATCGTGCCGGTGTGGTGATTGACTTCAGGACACCCCGTGGCGTTTCCCGGATAAACCTTATAGACCCGCATGGCAAAAGTTCCACACTGAATACTTCCGCCGGAAGATTGATCTCCGCCGACGTTCCCGGTAGGTATTCGCTTAAGCTGGAAGGCTCCGATGAACAAAAGTATAGAAACTATGAGTTTCAGGTTAATCCCCTTAATTATAATGAATCCGACCTGCGCCGATGCCGTACTGAATTGATTTCCAAACCGGGAACTTTTGCGGAAATGCTTAAAGATTATATAGATATAAGCTGGATATTCATGCTCGCCGCCTTGACTTTGCTGTTATGGCATTGGTATTTGATAAGGAGAACTGACTGATGACTTTTTGGGAACCGGTATGGTTGTTGCTCGCGTTGCCGCTGCTGACGGTGTTTTTGTTGTGGAAAGCGCCATCACGATATGTGCTGGCATTGCGAGTGATAATGCTTACTTTGCTGGTCTTTGCGCTTGCCGGAGCGGCGCTCAGACTTCCAGGCAGGGATGGTATGATAATCGTCGTCGCCGACCGCAGCCGTTCCATGCCGCCCGGTGCGGATAAGATGATGGAGGAAATGATCGATATTATACATAAAAGCAAGGATGAAGGACGTCGCGTCGGGGTTGTGTCCTTTGCCGAAAGTTCCATTGTCGAGCAGATACCCGAAACAGTCAGATTCAGCGGTTTTAAGGCGGAATTCGATGGCGGGCAGTCCCGCTTGAATGAAGCGGTGGAGAATGCGCTGGCGTTTATTCCCGATGACACACCCGCAAGGATACTGTTGTTGAGCGATGGAGTATGGACAGGGCTTGATCCGGCGGCGGTTTTTGCCCGGTGCGCCTCGCGTGGCGTAGCTTTGGATTATCGTTTGATAAAAAGGTCGGGCGTGATGGATTTGGCGGTGGTGGATGTGGATGCGCCGCTTCAGGTTTATTCCGGAGAGTTTTTTCCTGTTACGGTCAATATCCAGTCGCCAGGGAAAAAGGACGCGCGTTATGAGGTGCTTTGTAATGGACGCCGGATACTTGAGGGAGATATAAGTCTAGCTCAGGGTGTTAACCGTTTCTTTTTCCGGGATCGTTCCGCGTCTTCACAAGTATTGCGTTATACTTTTAAGATTAACGACAGCTCCGGTTCGGCTGATCCTGTGCCGGAAAACAATAAGGCTGAATTTATCGTTAAAGTGCGCGGGGCGCGTCCGGTATTGCTTATTACCATGGCGCGTGAGTCGGGCATGGGCACGGCACTGAAACAGGCTGATGTTGATGTGGACGTTAAGTTACCACATGAACTGTCTTTCTCTCTGGCTGAGCTTTCCGCCTACAGCGGAGTGATTATCGAAAACGTTCCAGCTGGAAAAATAGGGCAGGAGGGGCTGTCCACCTTGGCGCAACTGGTAAGAAATACCGGAACCGGATTGCTCCTGACCGGAGGTAAAAATTCATATGGCGTTGGAGGCTATTATAACTCTCCGCTTGAATCGGTTTTGCCTGTGTCGATGGAGTTAAAACGTGAACACCGCAAACTTTCCATGGGAATAGTTGTGGCACTTGACCGCTCCGGCAGTATGACCGCGCCCGCCGGAGGCGGTAGAACTAAAATGGATCTGGCTAATCTGGCTACCGCCGAAGTCCTTAAGATGCTCAGCCCGAATGACCGTTTTGGCGTTATTGCCGTAGATACCGAAGCTCATGAGATCGTGCCCGTAACTTCCGCCGACAATGCTATGAAAATGATGAATAAAATACTGCATATACAGTCAATGGGCGGCGGCATATATGTTTACAACGCTCTGCATACTGCGTTGTCCATGCTCGCCAGTGTGGACGTTGGAACCCGTCATATAATCCTTTTTGCCGACGCCGCCGACTCGGAACAGCCCGGACAGTACAAAGAGCTTTTGGAAAAGGCAACCGCCGCCGGTATTACCGTCAGCGTTATAGGTTTGGGATATTCCACAGATAGCGATGCATTGTTTCTTCAGGACGTCGCGCTGAGAGGTAACGGACGCTGCTTCTTTTCCAATAAGCCAGAAGAATTGCCGCGACTATTCGCGCAGGATACTTTTGTAATAGCCCGCAATACCTTTATTGATTCTCCTGTGGATGTAGAACTTACCGGAGCCATGCACAGCATCTCCCGGGGACTCGGCTCCGGAACTTTTCAGCTTGGCGGTTATAATTTGTGTTATCTCCGACCAGAAGCGGTATGCGCGGCTTTGACTCAGGATGAATATAAAGCTCCTATAGTGGCGTACTGGCATGCCGATCTCGGACGGGTCATATGCTATACCGGTGAGGTGGATGGGGCATACACCGGAGCTTTTGCGAAGTGGCAGGGGGCAGGCGATCTGCTGGTGTCAATGGTAGCGTGGAGCGCCGGATTGAAAGGTGAAAACCTGCCGGGAAATATGTTGATTACTCAGGATATTGAAAACGGTGTCCACAATATACGTCTGCATTTGGATCCCGAACGTGCTCATGATCCATTTCAAAGTCTGCCTGAACTGCGGACGTTGTCTGGAACACCGGGAAATACTCCGCAGGAGAGCAGTGAGCTTATGCGTTGGGAAAGCCCTGATACGCTGGTGGCGCAGATTCCTCTGGATGGTTCGGAGACCAGCTTGTCTACTGTGATAATAGACAATATCACGCCTCAGGTGTTAAGCCCGGTGATGTTGCCGTATTCGCCTGAATTCAAGCCCGGCATAGATAAAGAGGGCAATATATCCCTAAGTGAACTGGTAAAGATGACTGGTGGAGTGGAACGTCTTGATTTGACTGGAATGTGGCGTCAGATGCCGCTTGTGATGAAGACCAGTCCGGTGGCTCGCTGGCTGTTGCTGGCGGCAATAATCGTGTTGCTTCTGGAGGTGTTCGAGCGGCGTACGGGAATGTTGTTCAGGAAACCATTGTCGGCTTTACGTGGACTGAGCCGGGAAGCCGGAGCTGTTACCACCGCTGCCACTGGGGGCAAGTCTGTGGCTGCGGTACGTAAAAAGAAATCGGAAAAGCCGATAAAACCTGTCTCGGCTCCCGTGCCTGAAAAACTTTCAGAGCCGGACACGCCTGCCGGAGGGCTCTTTGCCGCTATGGATAAAGTGAAAAAGAATTCAGAAAATAAAGACGCTTAATTGTCGAGAGTAAATTATAAGTGCTTGAAAACAGGCTTACTGCTGTTATTGTAAGTGAAAACTGCGGAGAATAGACGATGAATGATAGAATCAGTCCACATTTCTATAATTTTCTTGCCGAAGGCAATATTATTTGCGGTATGAACAGCGGGAATAGTTCCGATGCTATAGAGGAACTGGTCAAACTCCTGAGTAAAAATAATGCCGGAATAAATGCCGATGAGGTTATAAAAGCTGTCGTTGATCGCGAAAAAGTCGTGCCTACTGTAGTCGCTCCCGGTCTGGCCGTGCCTCATGCGCGTATCGACGGTCTTCCTAATATGCTTGTTGCTTTGGGGACTTCTATTTCAGGAATAGATTTTAATTCTCCGGGAATGCCTCCGGTAAATGTCATTATGCTTATTCTTACCCCCAAGGATGATCCAGGTCTGCATCTACAGGTGCTGGCGGGATTGGCTAAGGACTTCAAGGATAATGAAACTATTCGCATGGTTGCCACTATGGAAAGCCCTGTGGATATAATTAATTATTTCACTACCGCCAATGTCAAGATAGTAGATTATCTGCGTGCCGGGGACGTCATGACCGGCAATCCGGTAACTCTGCTGGAAAATGATACGCTCAAGACCGCCATTGAGACCTTTGCCATCACTCCAGGTCTTCATGATATTCCCTTATTGGATAATGATGGAGATCTACGCGGCGTGATCTCTTTGGAAGATATTATTCGCTTCAGTCTCCCCGAACATATGTTATGGATGAATGACTTGACGCCTATACAGCGTTTTCAGCCTTTTGCCGAGATGCTCCGCGACGATAATGAAACTAAACTCGCGGATTTTATGAGAGAGGACTATACCTCTGTCAATGAGGATATTCCGGCAATCCAGCTAGCCAAGATTTTCTGTCAGAGCGGTGGGTTAAGGCAGATCATCGTCATGCGCAACGGCAAACCCTGCGGCGTGGTTAACATCAAGAATTTCATAACTAAATTGTTCTGGGCATAGATTTTGTCTTGTCCGGTGAGCAGTATACTTTAACGATGGAGTTTGCTTTATGCATGGAGAAGAAAGTTCTGTAGAATTGACGACCGGGGCGTTGATCGTCCGCCTGATAATAATGCTTACAGTGAGTATTGCGGCAGGAGTAATTGGGGCGTCCACGTTTTTAAATCCGGTTCAGGCAACTGCCTGCGCAGTTTTTCTGGCGATAATCATGGGGACTTTGTTCTTTTGGAATTTCCGTCTTGCCATAGCTTTTCTGGGCTTGTCGGTGTTGATTTTTACCGGTTCGCTGGATATTGCCGGATTTGTGCAATCTTCGGCTCTGGAGGTAATCATCTTTCTGGTTGGTATGATGATTGTCGTCGGCGCTCTGCGTGATCTGGGGTTTTTCACCTGGATAGTGCAGTTGATTGTGTCTATGCCAAATATATCGGGCAAAAAATTCATCGCGGTTACGGCCTTTGCCTCGGCTTTGCTGGCTTGCGCGGTGGATGAAGTTACCTCGATAATATTCATTTCAACGCTGGTTTTTCAGGTCTGTGACCGCCTTAAACTTAATCCGGTGCCCTATATCCTGATCTGTGTTCTTTGCACTAATGTCGGTAGCGCGGGAACGATGATGGGTAATCCGGTAGGCATTTACATCGGTACGAAGGGCGGGCTGACTTTCGGGGATTTCATGATGTGGTCTTTTCCCATTATGCTGATGGCTTTGTTTGCCTGTATTGCTCTGACGATGTTTTATTTCAGAAAGGATCTACGGCAGTTTGACGTCAGTCTGAAAGAGCGTTTGGAGCGTAACCTGAGTTTGGCTCCCAAAGTTGAGGTGCCTTACAAACAGGGCTTGCTTTTACTTTGTTCGACTATTCTGTTGATCGCGTCTCATCATCAGCTTGAGGAAATTTTCGGGCTGGGCAAGAACAGTATTCTGCTGATTGCTCCGTTGGTGTGTTCCGGGGTTGTTATGATTATCCGCAGGGATCGTGCGCGGGCTTATGTCGAGCAAGAGGTGGACTGGTGGACTTTGCTGTTTTTTATGTTGTTGTTCGCTATTGCCGGAACGCTTGAACACACGCATGTGGACAGGGTCATGGCTGAAAGTTTTTCCCGGGTGTGCGGTACGAATATGGCGGTACTGGTACCATTTATCATGACCATCACTGCTTTGGGGTCGGCGTTTGTCGACAACGTGATCTTTGTCGCCGCGTTCTGTCCGGTGATCGAAAAGCTGTCGACCTCAGTCAAGGATCTGCCTTTGTGGTGGTCTCTGCTGTTTGGAGCGTGTTTTGGCGGCAATATTACCATGATCGGCAGTACCGCCAATATCGTGGCGCTGGGTATGCTGGAGAAACGCTCGCATATTCATGTGAGCTTCTTCCAATGGCTGAAAATAGGGTCGATGTCGGCGTTGCTTGCCGTAGCTATCGGCTGGGGTTGCGTCATGTTGCTGTTGCCTTTTATGCCGGATAGATACGCGGTCATTGACTTTGAAGAGTTCCGGGGGGAGGCTCGCGCCGCGCGTTTCGAGGATAAGGCGGTGTCGCTGGAGCTGATTGCCGGATCTCCTTATCCGGTTACTGATGACGCTTTTCCCGCGTCTGAATATTATGCTTGTAAGCTTTATCCTGCCGGAGTGCATACTGGCAAGGATTATATTGTGGCTTACATAAAAAAGGACAATCCGGCAGTCGGCTTGTTCAAGAATGACGTTCCCGGACGCAAACTCCGGGTTCTGGGCAAAGCCAGTTTCATAGTTGGCTCAGAGAATGCTTATCCGGCGCGTGTTGTGATAGATTCGGCGTCAGAGCTGTTGCCATCTCACGCCTTAAAGTAAATCTACCAAACAATATCATTCTTTTTTTAAAATCAGCATTGCCAGACTGAATTGCGGTAGGGATATGGATAGATTTTCTTTTATTCCTGAAACCACGGCGTCTCCACTGACGGAGTCGTATTCCTTAAGTGTGTATCCTGGAATATTTATTGAGGCGGTTTGCAACTCTGTTTTTTCATTTGTGATCATTATTGCAAGTTGATGCTCCATTTCCCATGCCGCGCTTTTTAGTTTGTCTCCGCCTGAGATGATATGGCTGTATAAGTCGGCCTTAAAGGAGCCGTACGCAAATATGTCAAGATATTTTTCCCGCATACGATTTGCTTTAAGCAGATAATTGCGATAGTTGGGCGTTTCGGCTATGGTCGCCTGAGCCCTGAATATTTCCACATCGCTGCAACAGCCTTTTAGAAGCATCAGATTTACTCTTCTTTCAATATCCTCATCCGTACGGATTTCCCGGTTTGAGAAAATCACGTCTGGGAATGTATAGTGAAAAAACTCTTGAAAAGCGACGTCATGTTCACCATGGGCGTTGCCCTTTTC
>JAFGXT010000226.1 GCA_016936495.1 Victivallales bacterium | reverse complement strand
CGCCGCGGTGTCATCGTTGATACCGTCACCTTTCGCGCCAAAATCCATGACGTTTACCGGACCGGCCGGCTTTTCCGCTTGTTTGTCCATGGAAACACTCCCGCATCCGGCAGCAAGCATCATTGAGAAAGGATAAAAAGGGCATAGCAATCTACTGGCAAATATTTTTTTCAACATACGAAAACTCCTTTTATATGCAAACATTTATATTGTTGACAAGGCAAAAATCCCACTTACAGTAAGAGTCAGCGCGACCCAACCGGATATATTACATTTTTCCTTTAAAATAAAAATACTATATATTGAGAAACCGAAAATACATGAACCCACTATCATAGGGAATCCGATTGATCCCATCCCATGAGCGGCCAGGTGATCCATGGCAACATAAAACAACCTAATTGATAACACGCTCTGCGCCGCCATCAATAAAGCCAACAATAACATCTTGCGAGACAACAGCAATCTACTCCTAAAAACAATCATTGAACCTACGATTCCCACAAAACTTCCAACACACCCGAGTGTCGGACGCAGACAGGCATTATCCTGCCAGCCTGTCCAATATGAAGGAATACTCTGGAAGGTCTGTCCGATACCAAACAGGACAAAGGCAATCAACGCCAGCTTCAGCCACAAGGATCCACCATTTCCTGAAGAATTGCTCGACTCACGGTTTCTTCTGCTCCATACCGGCAAAACCATCCCCAACAAAATCAGCATCAAGCCCAATACTCGCATAAAACCGCAAGCTTCACCGAACAATACAATACCGGCAAGAAAAGGAATGATCAATGCGGATTGCCCGATTGCCCATATCACACCATTATGCCCTCTTGCCATTGCCGACTGCATGACGATAATGCCAATTGCACTGATTAATCCGGCACCGCCAATGACAAACACCAACGGCAACAGATTTCCAACCAAATCGGAACTGACCACATTCCAACGAATATATACTGCCGCGGTAAATAACGCGGACAAAAACATGTTGACGGCATAATAACTTTTGAAGTCGATTTTTGCCCGGGCACAATAACTCATCGCGCCCCCTACCACCGTCCACAACAACCCAGTGCCGATCGCGGTCAATATTCCTATAAGCATACTACGTCTTTTTCATCCTTTGCGTCTGCTTGATTCAACCTTTTCACATACATGCCGTCAACTTTTTCCCGCCTCTGGATTATCGTGTAATCTCAATCAAAAATACCGCTGAACCAAGAGGCTTTTCCAGAGTCAGGGAATCTTCCGTGACAGTGACATCCTCTATCCGCTCAAGATTTCTGACGCTATCTATGATGCTGGCACGACACCTCTTCAATTCCGGAAGTGTATCCTTGAAATTAAGTACAACAGAGCGTGCTCCTCCTTTGAAGCATGACACCAGCACCCCAATGTCTCCGTTATCTTTACGTCCGGCCAGAACCCGGATATTGTCTCCGCCAATCTTATCAACCACTATCCGGTTTATGTATTTACTGATTATGTTGAAAGCTTTGAAAGCATAATAAGTTTTATTTCTTTCCCTGCATAACGAGTCGAAGAGTCCCCAGGTCGTCAACGATGACCCTACATAATAATTCGCCATGTCCAACGGGGTGTCCTGCCATCCGCTGAGAACGGTGCCGATAAATGCGGAGCCATCTTCCCCATTCTTCTTGCTGGCCAGCCATTTACGATGTATTAAATTTCCTACGAGCAATTCAGGAAGCCATGAACCGGGAAAATAATTCCATTCCGCGATCTGTATTTCCGTATTGACAAATCCGTATTTATCTAGAAGTTTTCTTGCCAGTACCGGATTCTTGAGCATATCATCCGGATTTTTGTAATATGAATTATATGCAAAAAAATCCACCGGTGCTCCTTGCGCCCTGCATTCCTCCAAAAATCTAGTCGCCTCGATTTCCTTAAATCGACATAAAGTCGGTCCGCCGACCTTGACATGGGGAAAACGGCTTTTAATTGCTTTTGCAGTGATTATATACATTTTTATATAATCTTCAAAAGGTCCAGTCCATAGGCTGGTCATATCTGGCTCCTCCCATATCGGCCAGTATTGAATATCATGATAAAAACCATCGGCCCAACCCTCATTATAATGTGCAATCACATTGACACAAATTTCCGCCCACTTCTTAAAATCTTTTGGAGGATGTATGAAATATTTATTCTTTCGGGTACGTTCAATACTCTCTCCCAGACGGTACGAAATTTTCATCCCGTTAGCCAGGCATTCAGACACATAGTCGTCGGTTTGTTTAAAGTAATAATTGTCCGGGTTGTTATGGTCTGCTGAAAAAATCGGGAACACCCGGGAAATGTCGACCAGCTGCAAGCCACCATTTTCCAGAGGCGCGTCGTGTAGCCTGACTATGGGAATTTCCAGTTTCTTCAAATCTTGATTAATATCTTTATTTGTTAACGGTGCAGCCAAATTGGTACCGTGCAATGCCTTGATTGTTCCAACTGATCGATCTGGATTAATATTTACACAACACGAAGACTCTTTCTCAATGAATTCAAGTTGATTTTCACCACGCCCCAAGGCCGCAGCAAACACACACCAAATGGCCGCGGGATTATTACTGTCGCATTTGAGCTCTATCCGGGACAGAGGTATATCCGGATAAGGATTTTTCAGGGATACAGCATACAAAGTAACTTGCTTATTGCAACAAAGTTCCGGAGCTCCGAAATTATCCACTTGAATATGGCAGGCGGAGTCGGTGAATTGAGAAGCTTCATTCCAGTCCCCACTGTAATGACGATCCAGTTCTATCGGAACAGAAGATGATTGACCGTCGGCATAAACAAATTCTACAGCCGGACCGCTCCCGCCGGTTTGTTTCATCGTGGAATGGAGCAGGTATATCCAGTCACAAGTCGTAGCCAACGGGATGGATACTTGTGCTGACAGGTCTTCTCTTGCTGCGGACAGAACAACGAGAGCCTTGCCATTATTCATCTCTGGATTGACTGTTTTAAAACCGATATTTCCGACGCGATGCACTCCCGGTCGGATTCCATGCAGATCGTTTGCTTCAATACCGAAACATCTATATTCGGAATTTACGATTGCCGATAAATCAATATTTTCCACGGCATTATCACTTGACAACGAATCAGATCCTTCTATCATACTTTCCATTTTTATACCCTTTTTTTATTGCAACAATGCATAATTAAGTAAAGATTTGTAAATTATCCTGAAATGAATGAAGAGCATAGCTTCAATCGACAAACCGCAAAACAAGCGGGAGAAACATGCGGCTGCAAAGGTTACTTTTAATGCTTCATCAATATTTCCAGATTATGCGAAATGTCCTAGTCTCCCAAAGCGAAGAGATAAAATCACACTATAATGATCATCCGCCAGATATTCTATTTGCTCATATATATCGAATATGGCACGCACACCCGCGAAAAGATGAATAACTGTTTCACCCTCCGATGGCAACAGAAAGCCATCGGCGGCACCGGCTCTCCATCAACCATCAACATCGCATGACCATTAAAGCGCTTAATACTGACATCCATGTCCGCCATTCATTTCTAACTTCATTCTCATTCGGGATAATAGACTTTCACTTCCAACGGATCGAATTTATCGTCCACAGTGACCTTACGATTTCCCGGCAACTGGAAAACACGCCTCAACTTCGTCGCCTTGCGCTCAGAATTGATGACAGCCAAAAGATATTTACCCTCGGCGTTCTTTCTTATCCAGAAATAAAATGGAGGTGTTGGCTTAAGCGTTTCCAATTCTTGATTTCTGGGAGTAAGAGTATAAGGCTGAAGTTCTTTCAATTCCTTTATGATCATAGTGATGGAATTCCATACCTCCGGAGCATCTTTACGGATATGATATGCCCATTTAGGGAGCCAATAGAAGATTATGCCGTCGGCACCGCCGGCAAGTGCCAGATAAACCATACAGCGGATCTCTTTATAAGTCGGCTTCGTAACCGGACCGAACTCTTTGACCTTTCTGAATTTTTTACGCCCTTTCCAGAATTCCACATCAAAAGCTTCTATTACCGCCCATACCGGACGGTCTTTTCCGACTATCGTCCTGCAGTTGACAACCCAGTTATATACCAGCGACATAGGCTTCCCGGCTTCTCCAGGATAAGGATCACAGGAAAAGCTGTCTGCGGCGTCCGCGTATTGCCTGCATATCGAATTGATCACATCAACGGAATGAGATACGATCAATGTGGGATGGAACGGGTCGACACTCTTTACTGCTTTATTAGCGGATTGCATTATAGACGGCGGAATGTGATTAAGTTCCGGTTCGTCATAAAGATACCAACTCAGAAGCGATTTATAGGGCATCAAAGTTTCAACATATTTACGGATACTTTCACTATCACGACCGATGACCCAGTCTCTCCGAATAGTCTGGAATACCATCATGTTATTTTTATGCGCTTCTTCCAGATATTTTTTGGCTGTCTCCAGATCAACATTTTTCCTTTTTTTATGAAAAGTATAGCTGTGTGTCAGGTTAAATCCAGCGTCTTTGACATCTGCAAAATCCATTAATTCATCGCTTGGCACATGAAACGAACCAATGGGGAAAAATGATTTATCGTCAATATAAGTGATTCCGTCTTTGTAAGTAACCTTAACTCCGGGCTTCTGGTTGCAATATGTAGTAACCAGCGTTACTTTCTTATTTGCATTCAGCTTGCTGGCAACTGAAAAGTTAATAGTATGTAGACCTTGTTTTATATCAGCATCAGGCTGAAAAACAATATGCCCGCCGATATTTTCTTTTATTGAACAACTTTTTCCGTCAATTTCAGCCTCAACATTCCCGATATTGCCAATTATTTCAACCTTCAATTCAGGACGCGGATCATCAGACCAAACATAGTTTGTCTTAACTATAGGCGGCCACTGTTCCGCATCCGAAGCGATTGAAAATGAGGCAGGAGGAGTGGCAAAAATTTCTTTAATGTTTCTCGGGCTTCCTGAATCCCGTGCCTGCCAATACCATTTTGAACCGCGAGGCAAAAAATCCGGGATTTGAAACTCCGTTTTATTTCCAACCTGGTACCGCTTCAAATCTTTACAAAAACCGGCATCAGACGAAATATATACCTCCCAGCTATGCTTGGGCACGCTGCTCCAGATTAGCTTAGGACGGGTTACTCTCTCAGTTGAGCCAACTTGCGGCTGAATTATTGTTAATGGTTTCCAACCGTTGAATTCTTCTACTACAAGGTCTTTAAACCAGCATTTGCCTTTACCATCAAGATTCAACCAGACCTTGATATACGCCACGCCATCAGGCACAGAATTGGTGAAAGGAATTTGGAACTTCTGCCAATCTTGCGTCCCGTCAAAACCAATAGGGAACACCCCTCCAGTTACATATTTTTTCTTGCCATCCGCCCATTCTGCAAACACGGTGGCTTTTCTACTATAATTGGCACGAGCAGTTTTCACCTGTTCTGTTTTTATCATGCAGCTCAAGGAATAACGTTTTCCCGGGACTACACCAACGAAGAAAGTAGCGGCAGACCGCATATCCTTACTATTGCTGATCTCTATACAATCAACGCCATCCTTGACTACCTTCTTTGCGCGTCCTAATTTCCAGCCTTTCGCCACAATCTGACTTGTACCCGACTTGAAATCCTCTGTAAAAATGGCTCCCCGGACATCTACAATAAGCGTCCAGAAACATACGGTAAAAAGCAATAGTAATCTCATTTTTTGATCCTTTTATTATAATTTATAATTGACAAGACTTAATAATATTAAAACCTTTTTTGAAGTAGCAAACCAGTCCGGCTTGACGCAGTTGCTGAACTGCTGGATCTCGTATAGCCATATGACGTAGTCCACGATTTCACTAAGTCATAATAATCGATAAACGTCATTGCCTCAGCATGACCATCGTAAAAATTGAAGTTAGCTTTTGAACCATGCCGAAAATGTGCACCTCCATAATTGTTTCCCCATGTCATATTGCCCGGATCAAAGTATTGATACTGGTCTTTGGTGAATGGAGCAGAAGTATTTCCCCTGATCGAATCTCCCAGCATAATAAATTGAGATGGTGCACGAACCTTCCTAGGAATCGCCAGATACTTCTGCAAGGAGCCTGTATTGCTTTCTTTTTTATAAAAAGTCTGGTTGTATTGCGGTGCCAGATAACCGTAACAGACTGTGATGGAGGGTAAATTGCTCTTAGGCATCCTGCTAGGACATAAAAACATCATACTGTACTCCGGAGCATAGCCACCCTTTGCAAGAAAATTCAAGTATGACGCGTGAGCCATCCAACCACTGGCCGAAGTATCATAGTAATGGATGTAAATATTGCCATCATAGTCATTAATATAGGAACTTACAGCTAGTCCGACCTGTTTCTGATTCGACAAACATTTAATGGCTTTTGCACGATCCCTGGCCTGATTCAGCGCAGGAAGCAACATTGCAGCGAGTATAGCTATGATTGCTATCACCACGAGGAGTTCGATGAGAGTAAAACTTCCAAGTACCTGAGGCACTCTGTTAAATCCACCTTTTTGACGTTTGTTTAGATTCATGATTTTTATCCTTTATTTAAGTTTGGTATCTTGCCAACTAGTCCCATGGAAATTGCCTGGAAAAACTCAAACAATCAGACGTGTCTTTCATGGAAGACCTTCTGACTATAAATTTACTTTTTACAAGTACTTGCCTTGATTGAAGTGGTTCGTCTCTATTGTTCAACATATTCATCAATATTTTCACGGCATTAACTGCTTGGTCTTCTCTTGCATCATCAATACTGCTAAGCTCAGGAGTGCAAACCATGCAGATATTATTGTTGTCTACACCAATTACTCCAAAATCTTCTGGAACTCTGACATGTTTTGCGGCAAGATACTTGCACAGCATTCCCGCAAAGTAATCATTTCTTGTGATTACTGCATCAATCAAGCCTTGTTTGATTTTTTCATGAAAAAGTCTGGAGATATCGCTCAATTCGCCATTCCCATAAAACAGCAGACTATCAATATCCTTTACCCCACGCGCCGCCTGTATGCTTCTAAATATTTTTTCTCGACTCAATATACTTGCATGTCCAAGAGAATCGGTTGCCATGCCAATCCGACAATACCCTTGTGAATCAAGATGATTTATCGCCGCTTGAAAGGCCTCAGTTCTGTCTGAATCCACATAAGCGGCATTTTCAATTGCCGGCCTCCCCAAAAAAACAATGTTCTTACATTCTCCGAAATAACGGTTAAGCTCATCTTCGTGTCCAGGATAATCATGAGCAAGACAAATTACACCACTAGTGTTGTATTGTTTGAACATCTCGTATATTTCGTGAAGGTGATGCACGTTGTTATGTGCTTCCCCAATCATAATACGGTATCCATTGCGATCTGCTTCTTTTTCTATATAAGACAAGGTTTTGAAATAAATCTGAGGTGCTTCGCTGTCTATTAAAACTCCAATTAGACGGCTACTACCGCCAGCTAAACTTCTGGCTACCAAGTTAGGCTGATAACCATGCTTGTCAGCAAGCCTTAGTATTCTTGAACGGGTATTATCAGACACCCCACGCGAACCGTTCAATGCGAAACTTACTGTCGCCACCGAAACTCCAGCTTCCTGCGCCAATTGTTTTAATGTGATCCTCATATACCATCCTAAAGTTAACTTAACCGCTTAATCAAATTATACAGCAACTATTGCTCAATGTCAATACTTAATCGTTTAAATTATTTAACAAAATAACGGATAGAGTAGTCGCTCAGTCAGCTCTGGGGGCTAACTGATCGATTACTCTTATAAGCACTTTAGAGACGATATCCGGTTTGTAAGCTTTACGATCTATATTAATATAATCTCCCAATTCCTTTTGTATTTTACAATATAATTAAATACAAAAAATAAACCGCGATTCAGCCCAAACTGAACCACGGTTAAATTCTAAATATACTATTGAGTTTTTTATTTCAGTTCAACAAACCTGCAACTGGGAGAACCGTTGGCGGCGGCAAATCCGGCATAATACACTTCCGGCAGAGGAGTAAAAAGTTCAAGGGCTTTTTCCCATTTCTTTCCGTCCGCCGAATACCAGGCGGAAGTCATACCGGTAGTGGCGTCGCGCACAATCCTGAGCCAGGGATAATGTTTAATGGAAAGCCCATCAATATCCTTGCGGTACGGACTGATAATTATGAACTGCCTGTCCCAACGGGTATCACGGGAACGGCTTTGCACAAAAAGTCGTCCACTACCGTCACAACCGATAAAGAAATAACGGCTCAATTTCGGATCCAGGCTATCCCGCAGCATAATACCCTGAACTCCTGCTTTGGCAGAAGTATAAAGTTTGCCGGACAGCTCAACCGAACCATTGACGGTACGATGCACGTAATGCAGAGAATCAGGCAGATTACGTGATTCAGGAAGCATGTCGTTTCCTCCGCCAAAGCCTTTTCCGCCAGCGTTGCGAATGGCTATAGTCGTACCATTGACGACGGCATGTCCACCTGCGGCGTTTCCGATAATATCATCGCGCCAAAGAGAGCGCCGGGAGAGCCGGTCTGTATCAGGAGCTATTCCTGCTGAAGAAATTGATCCGGATACTTTGATCTGGCGCGGATGAGAAAGCCAGGAGACACCTCCTTGCTTATCTACAGCCTGAATCTGATAAGAATAGATATTTCCAATCGTGGTATTGCGGTCAGTATATTTGCACCCGGTAACACCATCGGCAATCTTCACTCTATCACGATAGACATTGTAAGTACTGGCGCCACGCGCTTCTTTCCAGCTTAAGGTTACCGAATCCTCACTGTCAACAAAGGGCAGAACCACATCCACCGGATCGGGAGTGCCGAAGTCATAATCACTACGATCAAGCTTCAGGGCATAGGCGGTCATCGGCGGAATGATAACCGCTCCGTTTACGACGTCAAGCTCCTTGCCGGAAACCAGATCAAGCACTTTGGTCATCTTGCACCCTGCGGGCAGCCGGACTTCAAAAGACTGTTTATTCTGATACATATCACGAGTGGTGTTTATCGCGAGCAAGTAATTTTTATAAAGCGTTTCCACATAATCAGGATAACCGGCATACGGGGTATCCACCTCAAAATTGGTACGTTCGACCGTACCAACCCCCGGTTGAAAGCATATCGGAATCAATTCCTGTCGCGTCGCTTTCGGCTGAACCTGAAAGTTTTCGCTGAAATCATGTACAAAACCATGCCATGTACCGCTCATACGCATATTAACGTCGTTATAAACCAAGCGAGAACGCACTCCCAACAGAGAGACATGCGTATACTTGTCCTCTATGGCAAAAACTTTGCCTATCGCGCCATATCCCTTATTACGGTAGCACAGCACCGAATGAACCTGCGTATCATCATCACGCAAACAGATCATCAGAGCGTCAATATCACTCCAACCGTACTGCCTGTATTTACCGGGATCGACGCCCCATGCCGCCAGTTCTTCCGGCTTATAGTAACGAAAATCAGTAAAAGGATGCACAAAACCTTTCCCCGCGCCAGGATTATTCATCATAAACTCATATGCCTCCGGCAGATACAAAACACGCCTGGAGTCTACATTGATTTTGCCGAACTTTGTCCGCGCGGTGGTTTCCGGAAAAAGAAAATTATCCGCGAGATACTGCCGAACCCAGCCGCAAAGTTGATCGGCATAATTTTTATACTTATCCCACTCTTTCCCTTGATAGCGCTCCGGGTGCGTCGACATGTGCCATGCCAGAGAAGCAAACACCATCATGCGGTCAGGAACTGAAGCATAGGCTGTCTTAGTTCGCCAGGGGAATCCGCGTTCATCCAGCATAGATGTCGGATACATAGTACGGTAACCATCATTATTCAGCTCAGTATAACGGGTATGAGCGCGTCCGTACAGATTTTTAAGTATAGCCTTTAATAAGCCGTCGTTAATATTTCGATCTTCCGGATGATTAAACGTACTCCAGAAGAATTCCGGCATATGATTAGCGGCTTCACCGTAATTAAAGACATAGCCGTTTTCACGGGTCAATCCCCCGACGCCCAGCCCATAATAATGCTTGCCATAAGGCAAACGACGCACGATATTACCGTCTGCGTCAAGCTTGCTTTTTGCCAGCCCCTTTGCGACGATATAAACGTAATCATCAGTAAACTGTGCTTGCCGGTCATGCCGGAAAAGCGAATGAAACAAATCAAGTTCCTCGCCATTCGGACCGACCAGCACCTCTTCACCAAGGAAAGGATAAAAACCGAACATCTCGCCAAAAATCCGATGCGAACGCTCCTTTCCCTCATAATACTTTGACCCTATCACGCCCAATCCAGCATGAGCTTTCCATGCTCCTGAATAACAGTAATACACCTGATTGTAAATATATGAAATACGCGATCTGGCAAAATCATGATTTGCCTTGAGGATTCTTTCCCACGC
Organism: Victivallales bacterium; assembly: GCA_016936495.1. Classification (GTDB taxonomy): domain Bacteria; phylum Verrucomicrobiota; class Lentisphaeria; order Victivallales; family SZUA-371; genus JAFGXT01. Next base: position 1,558 of record JAFGXT010000226.1, on the reverse strand, counting down.
CTGCTTGCGGGTAATCGTTTTACCACTGACTGGATCTTTGTCGGAAATAGATTTTTCCGTATCTTCCGTACCTATGGGAAAGGGTTCCGCCAAAAAGTCGGCAAAGGCATTTGCCCCCATGATCGAATTATTCAAGATCAGCGGTTCAACAATATAAAGAGCTTCGCCCAGATCCGCGAAATATCCGCCCCAATCTCCTTGATGCCCCCCATGTAAAACCAGGCGATAATCCTTATAATAAGCTTTAACCCAGTTATCTATAGACTTAAAAACACGATTTAACGCTATACGCTTCTCTTCCGGGGTCTCGCATGGAGTCCACGGCGTCATAAGCAACTTGCAGTAAGAAACCAGATTATTGGAATACTTGTGAATTGACATGCGACTGTCCGGGGACTTGTCCATATCAGAGCACATCTTCATAAAATATTCATTTTGAAGAGCATGATACATATTTAAATGCTTTTTCTTGTCCTTTTCTGAAATATCAGGATGCACTTTAACCACAGGTCGCTCACCCTGTTTCTCACCAGAAAATTCCAAATACGGCATGGTATGAGTATATGCCGTATAAATCTCACAATCCGCGTCGACATTGGATCGGTTCTGAATCTGGATGTTTACCTCGTTTTTTCCCTTGGTCGAAGAAAGCGGCAATGCAACTCCCGAATAAACAAAACGCCCTGACAAGCATTTGCCAAACCCATCATAAATGGGAACATATTCATCGCCGTAATCCACGCCGATACGCATCCCGTCAACCAGAACATCACTACGGAAAGCCTTCTCGGCTGAACCTGAAAATTTCAATGTAAAATAATTGAGTTTATCTGGATTGACTTTCATCTTAAAACTGATCATTGCGTTTTCTGCCGGAGCCTTGGCTTTCACGCTCACAATTCTACACGACTGACCCAGTAAGCCGATTCCACTTCTGGAACTGGCTCCCTGAAACACATGCGCATCCTCCGCCGAATGATCACCCAACTGGAAACGATCAACCAAATGCGGGATTTCCTGAGCTTGCAGCTGGTGCAGACCGGCAAACAGCAGAACAACAATAACTGTGGTAATTCTCTTCATTGTCTCTCTTTCCTGGTTTGATTTTGCCGAATTCAGGCGTTGCCGGAACCCGAAAATAAAAAAACTTGTTTTATTTTAATAAAATAACAATAAAACGCGGTAACATATTTGTCAACTAACTTTCCTAAAAAACACGTATTTACTACCCAAAAAAGAGAAACAACCCATATAAAATTAATCAATTATTTTCAAAAAAATTACCTACAGGACAAAACCATAGAGGCATAACAAGCGAATAAACCATGCATACCCGAGGCATATTCCATCAGCACCTGCCTAGCCGCAAGGTTTTCCGGGGCACACTTAAAAAGCGCCATCGCTATATAGAACTCCTTTAACATGTGATTACGCTCATCCGTGTCAATTATATCATGGATTACACGCTCATAAAGTTGTGTCCGCTTGACAATCGCCCAGTTACGCATACCCGGCATACCCGGCATCTCCAGCAAAGCCTTAAGCACCGGCACGGCTT
>JAFGXT010000225.1 GCA_016936495.1 Victivallales bacterium | reverse complement strand
GAGCGTCAGCAATACTATCGCCCCCACAGCAAGTACCGCTTTAGGATTGTTTGCAAATGTCTCTTTAAGTCTTTCCGTCATTTTACCTTATGAGGCGGGGACGCTTGATCCCGAACCAGTTCCTCCATGGTTATATGCAGTATTGATCCACCGTTTCTGCGGGTGTTTTTTCGTAAATTTTTTACCGTCAAACCTTCAATGCGGTTAAGTATTGTGGAGATTTCCGACGTATTCCCGGAGGCGTCCACCGTCAGCCATACCGCCTGCTCATTTATTTTAAGATTGGTCAGCCACATGTCCTGCGGCAGACGCACCGCCAGCTCACGAATCAACTTTGACGCGTCCCGACCGTTTGATATAGCTTTATTCACGCTTTCAATCATTTCCGCCTGCTCTTGTTTGGCGGTCGAAATGGGTTTTATCTTGTCCAGCAGGCGTAGCGCCCGCGCGTTCTCCTGCTGTATCATCTTCAAACGTGAAGTATTGACGTTCCATACCCGAAACAGGATTCCCAGCGAAAGAAACGCCGCCAAAATCACCAATACCGCCGCGCTCCACTTCAGCAAACGGTGCCGTTGTGGCGTCATTATCCCCGGCAGACGACACAGACTCGGGACATCTCGTTGAAAATTATCCGTAAGACCATACGCGCCAAGCAGTATCGCGGGGCGAAACGCTTCCGGCAACGGTTCTGCATCCTCCGAAAGCAAAGCCGTAATATGATCGCTGGAAACATCTCCATCATCGTGGTGAAGCTCTATTCTGCGCAGACCGTTTCCGCTTGCCGCCGACATAATAAATTCATCATCAATAGCTTCCAGATACACTTCATGCCCTGCCAGCACCGGATCCACGGCCATAAACGGATGGGTAAGCACATCGGCTTTTATACCCGACGCGGTAAGTTCGCTGAGAAGCGACTCCCAGCTTTTGCGCCTGATTGAGAGAATCCGCAGACGGGCTCGCGCCGCCTTGTCAAAACGGTTTATATGACGAAAAAACACCACATTGTCATCCGTCTCAAACGGAATATGATGGGGTATCTCATACGTAAGCGCATTTAAAGTTTCAGTATGCGAAAGTTTGGGCATTTCCAGCTCAAAACAGAGGGAATTGGCAATAAATCCGCCCAGTATAAGCGGGTCGTTGGGAGAGCCGCCCAGCTCCGCATGAATCTTTTCCATACGCTCGGCAAAGGTAGCGGAGCCAGCCTCGGACGAACAGGCGCGAAGGATGGTCAGAGCCGCCTTATCCCGCTTTTCCAGCAGTAAAGCATGAATATTATAATCTCTGTCCCAGGCGATTGCCCTGCATCTTTTACTCACAACTCGGCAAACTCCTTCACTATGTCAACTGAAAACCTCAGCGCAGGGCTCCGCGGCTTTTACATCTGCAAGCGTTGATTTTCCTCTTCGGTTTATCCTTGCCAGCCTCTCCTCCAAACTTTTTTCAAACTGTTCAGGAGTGGACAACTGAGAATTATACACAGCGCGAAACGCCCGGATAAACGCCGATATTTCGATACGCTTATTCCCCTCAGGACGGCTTATTCCGGCAACCCGGGTCAGTGCTGATCTGATCGCCAAAGCATCATCGTTCCGGCACAAATAAGCCAGCACGCAAAAATACATGTAGCTGTCTTTGATTACGGCATGCTTCTCATGGTTTTTTATAAACTCCTGCATCTCAGCTACATAATTGACATTGTTAGTCTTAACTATAGTTTCCGCCGCTTTCAGTTGTAAAGCCAAACGGGAAGGATTTTTATCCTTGAGCAATTCGCTGATAAACGCTTTGTGATTGTTCTTGTCAGAAACGCACAACAGCGGAACCAGTTCCTCAGTCAAGTCGGAATTTCTCTTATAGTGCTTCAACGCCTTGGTGACGAATTCCGGATCATTGACCATCAGCGCGGAATTCCATAACGCCACCTCTCGCAGCTCGGGAGATTCTATCCATTTCAACATCAAGCTCCTGAAAAATCTTCTATCTTTCTCCACGTAAATCTCTCCGGCGGCGGGCGCAAGCCTCCTGTTTTTCAGCGATTCAACAAAAATCGGGCTGTCAGGCATGAAGTTATTTTTTGCCATTTCCAGCATGATTTTTTGTTTCAGGAAATCGGAGCTGCTTTTGTTAAAATAAATCATCGTCCAATATGCGGCGTCGCTACGCGAAATAACCTTATCGAATTCTCCGCCCTTGCTTAAATAGTCAAATATCGCCAGACGTAAAGAATCGCTATCGGTTTCCAGCAACGATTTTCTGAGCGCGGTTACCTCGTCATCCGGTTTTATCTTACCCAGTTCATCCAGCGCGATAAGAATCGTTTCGAGCTCGACGTCATTGAACTTGACCGGGCTGTACATGCTTCCCCAAACAAGCCATTTGCCTTTTATTTCACTCACCGGAACCAGATATTTGCCCGCGCCGCGAGTGTTGATTATCAACCATCCCGGAACCTCTGTATCCGCGGGAATTTTACCGCCATCAGCCAAGCCGATAAATTTTATTTGCTGCCCGAAGTTCGCAGACTCCAGCACCGCCAAACGCGCCGGCTTGCGGATCGCATAAAGAAAAGTCCTTTTTTGCGCGGGAGAGTTCAGTTCAGAAGATGCCGCATGGCAGAAAGAGCTACCGCCGAACACGCAGACCAACAGAATAATAGCCTCAAACACACCTGGCAATACGCGCTTTACATCCATAGTCCGCCCGTAAATCATTGTCCGACACCCGCGTCCAGCCTGACAATGTCCAGCTTACGCCTCTTTGGACTGCGCTTCAGCATCAGTAAAAACACGATAAATGACGCCGGAATCGCCGCAAGGTTACCTACCAGTTTCGCGTGTTTTGCCAGCTCAAAAGAACTATATCCCATCTGTTGACCGATCCAGAACACCCCTAACATCATTATAACTCCGAACCCGAACGCGAATACACAGAAACGCAGAAAAAAACTAATTCCGGTCATAAGTACCGCCGGGTTGCCGACCGATTCACTCTGCAAATATTTTTCGCGAGCTTTAGCCGGAACAAGAACAGATATTTTGCGGATTTTTTTCCGACCCAGAATAAATTTAAACACCAACAGAATCACTAACAATTTAACTACCAGACCGATAGAATAACTGAAATAAAATAGAAAACGATTATCCTGAGATAATCCGCTCAGAATATTTATCAGATATCCGCTGAGTATTAATGCCGGAATCAGAATAACCGCATAACGCCAGAAAAAACTCCACCAGCAATAAACCACCTCGGAAAAAGGTATTTTCTTGTCCATGAACTGCTTACTCTCCTGATTATTGACGAATCAGACTCCAAATCTGATTTCAAAAAGCTCCATTAATATGTCATTTACAAAAAAAAAGTCAAATTCATTGTTGAACAATTACCGGAAAGACTTTCACTCAAGTTCAAAACTAACCTTATATTAGCAATTAAGAGCAAATTAGTATACTATTAAAATTTCTTTTTTTTATAAAAAACAGTTTGACATATCTTTGAGAAACAGGTAATTGTACTATGACTTATTTTGGAGGAGTTCTACACTTTTTGTGCATTTTCATCTGAAGTAATCACTAATTTATCTGAAATAATCGCAATTTTTGTGCATATTTTTCAATGGAGGAAAAGGAATGGGGGCGCGGAATCGTCAGAATTTTCGTTGTTTTTTGAGTGTAATAATATTAAGTTTTATATTTATAGGTACAGCGTTCGGGGCGGTTCCTGTGCCGGAAAAGCTTCAGGCGCTTCAGGCGACCTATCAAAAAATCACCCTTAAATGGGAAATTGGCGATGGCGATGAGACTGTAAGCTCATACAAAATCTTTCGGGACAACGTCCAAATTGGCACTTCCACCGATGCGCAATACACCGATACCGGACTGAATCCCGGCACGGTATATGTATACAAAGTAGTGGCGGTATCCGTCGGCGGCAATGAATCGGACAATTCTGACACTTGCAGCATAAAGACCATAGTATCAGTACCTTTTGACGGTAGCACTGCGGTCGAAAGTGTGGTTGACAGTATGAACCCCGGCGCGTCCACCCATAATACGGCGACCATGCTTCTGGGCGCGATTCAAAGCGGATTTGAGGCGTTGTTCAGCACCAGCATAACTTACACCGTCATCGACGGGGATCTGCTTTCCGACTTCATCACAGAAGAACTCAATGTCATCAATGGCGCCGCCGAGGATATGACCGCCGCCGAACGCCTGGCGGTTCAACAGGAGCTGGATGTTTTTCTCAGCGAAAACTATGGCGGCAATTCCTTTGAGCATGTGTATATCAATTCAAAACTTACTGAACTGGCGGAAAAACATTATTCCAACGGACGCAAAATCGCCGCGAATGAGCTCTATGAACTGTCATTAAAATATCTCTCCGATCAGGAACACGTAGTCTCCAACTCCTTGCACCGCATGGGATATTTCAAGGTCGCCGAACTGACCGCTAACAGTACCATCGCGGAAACCGCGTCCGCCGTCGCCGCCTATAAAAACACCGCTTTGCGTTTCTTCGATTTCTTCCCCGGAGCCATAAACAATAACGCGGAAAACATCTACTATCGCGTTATGCAGGAACATTTTAAGCGATTCTCGGTTCTACTGACCTATGACAACTATCAGACCCAGTCATATCAGGACGCGGCAGCGATGGCTACCGCTCTGCTTGAGCTCAATAACAACACTTTGAATCAGGATCGTGTCGCCCGCGTTACCGCCTGGGAACTCGTTCCGCTTACCATGAATTTTTCCGATTCCAACGGTAATCCGGCCAGT
>JAFGXT010000224.1 GCA_016936495.1 Victivallales bacterium | reverse complement strand
GGAGACGTAAATCTGATCCTTTTCAGTCCCTCGATATGGTTGAGCTCAGTCAAGAGGTCGGCAAAAGGCGAGACATCCGGTGGCGGCGGATTTGTGTCTCCGCCAAGTCCGAATGCTGCCACGTTCTGACCTAGCAACATTATTTCCTTTATTCCGGCGGCGACAAGTTTTGACGCTTCGTCTATAATGTCTTTCACTTCGCGGCTCTTTTCGCGTCCCCGTACGTGTGGGACGATGCAGTACGAGCAGAACCGGTTACAGCCTCTGGTAATGGATATATAGGCATTGACTCTGCCCGATTCCAGATAATGTTCCGGCAGTCCGGTAAATATTAGTTCGTCCTCCTCTTCCACACACAGGGTTTTGTTACGTTCTTTTATTTGTGCTTCAAGGATATCAGGTAGTTGATGAAGTTGTTCCGTGCCGATGACAAAGTCCACGTGTGGCAGGTCTTTAAGCAGTTTAGCCCCGTGATTCTGAGCCATGCAGCCCATTATTCCGATATATATATCCGGACGTTTCTGCTTGAGTTTTTTCAGTATGCCTATTTTTCCGATGGCTTTTCTTTCCGCCTGATCCCTGACGCTGCAAGTGTTGAAGATAAGTATGTCAGCGTCGTTTTCGTCATTGCTTATGAGGTAACCGCGTTGAGACAACGCACCGGCAACGGCTTCCGAATCGCGCTCATTCATCTGGCAGCCGTATGTTTTTATATATACTTTCATTAAGAGATCCTGCGTGTTTTTTTCTGTTTTACACGCTCAATGTAGCACGGTAAAGGATGTATTTCAAGAACAGTATAGCGGTAGATGACGCTTGCTGCGGGTTATCTTTCGATGATTCTTCCATCAACAAAGTTCATTCTTTTTTTCACTCTGCCGGATTCATAATAAACGGTTACGGTTCCGTGCAATTCTCCTCTGCGGAAAGCTCCTTCCATTTTGGGTTTGCCGCTTTCATAGTATGATTTTACCGGGCCTGAGCGTTTGCCGTTGTCAATGTTGACCACGGTTTCAAGCTGACCGCCCTCGTAGAAGGTTTTCTGTTCGCCATGCGCTTCGCCGTTTTTAAAGTTCATAACGGCCTTAAGCGTGCCGGAGTTATAGTATAATTTAGTTTCTCCGTCTTTAAGTCCGTTAACAAATAGGGATTCGCCTTTCAATGTTCCGTTTTCATAATAAAGTTTGCTGATTCCATTTTCTTTGCCATTGATGAAATTGCCTTCGCGCTGGACTATGCCGGATTCGTAGAACACGCGGCAGATTCCGTTTAGTTGCCGGTTCTTTACGCTGAACTCGCGGGCTATGGCTCCGGAGTCGTAATATTGTTTGTAGATTCCATCCGGTATGCCGTAGGAGTCCATCTCAAAAAATCCGTCTTTATTCCAGTTCCCTTTGGCGACTTCTTTATTGTTAGTATAGAAAATGAATACTTCTTCGCGTTTGTCGTTAAGAGTCCGCCGGGCAATCTGCTTAAGATGCTCAAAAACTATTCTGCCATTGTCATCGATTATCTTGTTTATTCTGTTTTTGTCGATAGACTGATTGCGGTTATTGTATCTGAAAAAGAACATATTGCCGACATCCTGAAGGTCGGATACGTTGTTGAACGTCCTGCCGTCTTTCATGTGGACATTCATGCCATGGCAGCAGAGAGCGGCAAAGGACATTCCGCATATAATAAGATATAGTTTAAAGATTTTTTTCATCGTCATACCAGATTAAAGTTAAGGTTTATAGTCTTCAGGTACTTCCAGTTCCGAATCTGTGGGAATGCTCAGGCGGGGCACTACATCGTATATCCTGTCTCCAACCGGATTCAGATTTCTCTCCTGCACGAACCGCGACAGGGTAACGAAATTCCTGAAATCCATCAGATTACGCATTTTGAGCATTTCCTTGAAAAATTTCAGAGACATAAATTCCTCATCGTCTTTTTTCAGTTCAAGCGCCAGCGCCTGCATGAAAATCCTATCCTGAGTAAGCATACCCAGATCAGGCAATTCATTGGAGTCTTTCTGTCTGGGCATTTCTTCCATTCTCATTCTGGAGGGGAGCCGGAACATACCCGCATCGCTTGCGGAGCGCGTTCCCCGTGCCGGACTAATATTGGCGGTTATTCCGGGCATGGCGTCGGCAAGTTCCGATTCTTTAGCGTCTTTATCTCTCATGGCGGGAGCCAGCGCCTGCCGGGTTTTTGTTTCCCCTGGAGGAGCTGCGGTCAGACCGGTAAGCTCCGCTTCCGGCGCGGACAATTCCATGGAAGGAGGTATCTTGGCTATTTCAAAAGTTTTTCGTTCTATCGGCGGCGCGGGCGTTGGTGGCTTCGGTGCGGAATGCCCTTTGCCTTTGGAAGAACCGGCGGCATCATCTTTATCTCCTTTCGGAGCTTCCATTCTTATATTTGAACTGCCCAGTATGGATGAGGCCGACGGCATTGTAGGAGTCAATGAGTTGGTATTAAGTGGCGGCGCGGACTCTTCCGGTGTATTGATGGATTCGGCAATCGCCACCGGCGTCGCCGCCGCCTGACTTTTTAATACCGGACTCGGGGGCACGTCAACTGGACGCTGACTTTGGGACGGAGTATACTGCGGTCTGGTGCTTGGCGCTTCCGATGGGGCTTTGGGTAGTGCGGCGATACCTTCGCGGATTGCCACGTTGATGTTTTCTCTTACCAGATTGTTGATACTGATGGTCATTTCCTCGGGACCTTCCTGCCACGCGTCTTTCAGTTTGCCGCCGATAAACCATGCGCTGGAAAAAAACAACAGCAGCAGATGTATCAAAAGCGATGCCAGCAGACACTTTGTAAGCGTCTTCATGTCGACGTTCAAGAGCATTATTTTTAGCAGATAGTAGATCATTATTATCGTGGCAAGCAGCAACAGAAATGCCACCAGTATGCTGTAATCCAACTGAGATATGACCTGACGCGATACGGATTCATAAAAATGAAAATCGTTCTTGTGGCGGCTGTAGCGATTTGACGGGAAAAATATTTTAAATCCTTCCATCATCACCGTCGGGCTGATTTCATCGTAAGGAGTGTTTACCGGGGCGTCAAGATTTACAGGATTAGTAAAATTGCCCTGAAAAAAATGGGTTTGATAGATGTCGAACCCGCCCTTGCCGCCGGGACGGTCGGAGACTAAATAAGCAATGTTTCCCCGTGGAGTGATGCTCAGTTTGCCTTCGTTATAAGGAGAGTTCAACTCATTGATGTATCTGACGTTGCCGAATGCCGGGGGACCGGCGGCTTCCGTAATACCCTTGATCTGGAGCCGTGCCGCACGGTAAATGTTGAAATTATCCGCTTCAGCATTTTCTCCGTGAGGACGGTTGGAGGAGAAGAAAAAGTAATCATCAAGAAAGGTCGGTTCCGGCGTTATGTCATCATATTTTGAATTTATGTCACCGCCCAGAAAAAACGGTTCAGTCCATTTGTGTCCATCAAACACCGAACATAAAATATCGAATCCGCCCTTACCTCCAGGCCTGTTTGAACTGAAATAGAGCAGTTTCCCGTCATGACTGAGCGCGGGGTTTTTCTCTTCATATTCGCTGTTGAGCGTGCGTAGTTCAAGCGGTTCCGTCCAGGTTTCCCCCTCTTTGCTGGATATATACAGTCGGGAATCATCCTGCGCGAATTTGCGGGAGAATATAATCAGATTGCCGTCAGAACTGAGGGTGGCATCATAATTATTGGGAATTTTGTTGAATCCGGCATCGACTGGCAACGGGGTTTCCCAGAGAATATTATTAGTCTTGTAGAAGAATGCTCGTCGGTTGATGGAATACCCGTCGATATAATAGCGCAAAAAACCTATTCCCGGCAGGTAACCGATCAGACTCACCAGGGTAAAGATAGAAATAAACAGGAAGAAAGTCTTTGCCCAGCCGGGCATGGCGCTATGCGGGAGTTTTTCTATTATTTTCTTTTTGTTCATCTGTACCGATTTGGGTTTAATTTACCGGAGCGGTAGTCAGGTAGCCGATGTTGGCGTCCCGGATACCGGATTGTTTGCATACTACGATTGCGGCGGCGACCTGACCGTGAAGAGCATTCTGATCGCCTCTTAGCAATACTTTCTGATCGGGATTGTTTCTTAACGCCTCGATCAGTTCCGCCTGAATATTCTGAAGGTTCATCTTCTGGCTCATCAGATAATAGGAGCCGTCCTGGCGGATGTTGATGATGAGCGCTTTCGCGGCTGAACTCAACCTTGTGTCGGTTTGAGGCAGGTTAACGGAGATGTCCTGTTCCTGCTCGTTGAACGACATGGTTACCAGGAAAAAGATAATCAGAATAAACATTATGTCAACAAAGGGCGAAGTGTTGATGACATCGCTTTCGGAGTCGTCTTCTCTTGGTATTTTCATTTGTCGCCGTCTCCCCGGGTTTTATTGCCATGGATATAGTCGTCCAAAAAGCGGTCGCATGTCATTTCGATTTCATCCGCGTATATCTCGGCTTTGCTGGTGAGAAAATAAAATATCAGCAGTGTGGGGATGGCGATGGAAAGTCCGGTCGCGGTCGTCACCATAGCTTCGTAAATGCCCGCCGCAAGCTTGTCCGCCTTGCCGAATGTGGCAGAGGACAACGCAACTGTCTGGAAGGCGTTGATCATCCCCATGACCGTTCCGAGCAGTCCCAGCAGCGGAGAGATGGCGGCGATGTTTTTCAGTGGTCTGAGAGAGCGTTTCATCTTGCTGACTTCACGTATGGCAATATCTTCCAGAGCTTTTTCAGTCAGCGCCCAGTCGCCGGAGCTTTGCCATTTACTGATGCCGGATTCGAGGATTCTGGCGATGATGGTCTTGCTTTTTCCACAGAAATCTTTAAGGGTGGTGAAATCTGTCTCACCTGCTTTCTGGGTGTTCTTCAGTTTGTCCAGAAATAGTGTGGAGGCTGAATAGATCATTCTGAAACTGACGAAGCGTTCCATTGCGATAGTCAGAGCCACTATTGAGCAAATCGCAAGCGGTATCATTATCGGTCCGCCTTTCATGAGCAGGGTGAACATCGTTTCCTTGCTTTGCGGCGCTACTTCCTTGACTTCCTCCGCCATGAGCTGAAATGCCATGCCTGCAGAACCAATGAATGCGGACAGTTGTAATAGACCTTTATTTCTGAGCATAAAATCACCCCTTGATTGTTTTATGTTGCATATTTATTAATTAACGGAATAGACTTTTCTTTCGACGAGAAGCTCACGAGCCAGATTGGCTTCTTCGCTTTCAGGGTATGCTTTGATCAGCTTGTTCAGCTGTTCATCGGCTTCCTGATTCATTTCTTTTTTTATCATTACCTGACCTACCTCAAGCATAGCCCGTGGAACCCATATTTTAGAGTTATAGTTCAACTCCACTCTAACAAAGGCTTTGAGCGCTTCGTCATATTCTTTGAGCGCGAAATAACATTGTCCTATCTGGAACTGACTTCTTGCGGATACTTCATCTTTTCTGTTTGCCGCGAGAACCATCCGGTAATCTTCGATGGCGTTTTTGAATTTGTTCTGGTTTTCCAGTGACCAGCCGCGCCAGAGATAGGCTCTGAGCTTGTATTCGCTGTCCGGGTAATCCCGGAGAAATTCTGTAAAGGTTTTTTGCGCATCGCTCCAGCGGTTGGTCAGAGTTTGAGTTTCCCCGAGGCGCAACAGAGCCTGAACTCTTATTTCGCTGTTTTTCCCAGTCTTGACGGATTGCATGAAATGCTGGTATGCCTTTTCAAAGTCTTTTTGCGTCAGGCGACCTTCGCCCGCTTGATATGCCGCCACCGGGATGAGGGCTGACTGCGGATGACGTTCCAGCAGCATCTCGAAAGTTTCCATTGCCGGTATAGTCTGTCCCCTGCCGAGTAAACTCCACGCCATACGATACAAAACCCGCTCCTTGAGCTCGTCCGGCAGGTTTTGCGCAGACAATCTATCCAGCAGGGCTATCGCCGCGTCATAATTTTTCTGTTCAAATTCTACTTCCGCCAGTTCAAACGTAGCCCGGTTCGCCAGTTCTCCAGCGGGCATTTCCTTTAGCAGAGCGGTATAATTGTCCACTGCACTGGTCGGGAGTTTCAATTCTCTGGATATCCATGCCATTTCATATAAGGCTCTGGGACGGAGTTTTGACTTCGGATAATTCTCTATGAATCTTTTCAGTACCTGTTCGGCTTTCTGGTTCTGCTTCTGTTTAGACAGAGCCAGACCGTAGTAGAACAGCGCGTCTTCCTGTTCTGAGGCTTGTTTGTATTTCTTCAGATAACCTTCAAGTTCTTTCGTTGCCAGAGCGTATTCATGTTTCTTCATTTGCATCATAGCCTTCTGAAACATGGCGTCTGCGGACAATTTGTGGGTCGGGAACTGTGTTACTACGTTGGAAAAGTGGTCAATTGCTTTATCATTGTCATCTTCAGCCGCTGCTATCCAGCCCAGATAGTATTCGGCAAAGGGTAGAAAACGACTTTCCTTGTAGTTGTTTACGACGTGCCTGAGTGCGGCTCTGGATTTGGCGTATTCCTTTTTGTCATACAGGATCTTGCCAAGTTCCATATAGGCGTTGTCGATATGGGAGCTGTCCGGATAATTTGCAATCAGTTTATTCAGTTTGGCTATCGCGGAATCAAAATCTTTCAACTGCACATGTGCCATGGCTTCGTTGAGCAACGCGCCATCGGCGTTTTCGCGGTCGGGATACATCTGGATGAATTTATCGAAGTAGGTGATGGCTTCGCGCCAGCGTTCCTGTTTGAACGCGCAGAAACCAGCCAGATAATAGAGTTGTTCGAAAAATGGATCGGTCAGGTTTTCCGTCAGTAATGGCGTGAGTCCTTGCAATGCCGCCTGGTAGTGTTGGTTTCTGATTGCTCCCTGAGCCATCCTGAACCGTGCTTCGTCGGTATATTTGACTTTCCCATCCCAGGGAATGAACTGTTTATATATTTCATCCGCCTCGTCGGTCTTATTCATGAAATACAGATTTTCTGCCTTTAGAAACAGGGCGTCCCGCTCAAATGGATCCTGCCTGTACTGCGATAAAAATGAATCGCATGCCGCCAGACTGTCCGCATAGCGTCCGTCTCTGTTCAAACAGAATGCTTCAAGCCGGAGTGAATCCGCTTTAAGTTTTTCATCATTGGATACCTTTGCCGCGCGTGCGTAAGCTCCTGCCGCTTCAGCATATTTGCCGGTGCCCACCAGAGCATTGCCGTAATCAAAGAGGATATTCGGTAGCAACGGACTTCGGGAAAATCTGGCGACCGCAGGTTTGAGTACTTCCACTGCTTCCGCGTGCTTCTGTTGTCTGGCGAAAGTTCTTGCCAGCCATAACGCCGCTTCAGCGTTTACCGCCGGATCATTGGAAAGACTGCCGAAAATGCTTTGCGCATTCGGGTAATTCTTGAGCTCCAGAAAACAGCGTCCCAGATAGATTCCCGCTTGTGGCGCAAATTCGCTTTTCGCGTAAATCGCCCGCAAATCGGAAAAGTCATTGATCGCGCTCTGGTATTTCTTCTGCTGAAATTTAATGAACCCCAGACGGAAAAGCGCGTTATCGGTAAGTTTGCCTTTCAGCTCTTTAGCGACGGTGGTGTAATTTTTTTCCGCTTTGTTCAAATCGTTCAGCTGATGCTGACATTCTGCGAGCAGGAAATAAGCATGTTCAAGATAAGGAGAGTTTTTCTCTTTTATAAGCTCTTCCAAAATCGTCGCCGCCGCCTGATAGTTTTTCAGCTCATAGTTTGAAAGCGCCGACAGCAACTTGGCTCTGAGTGTGTATTTCCCCTGCGGAACGAGTTTGATCAAATCTTTACTAACTTTGATCACCTCGGTATTTTTTCGCTGCTGATACAATGCTTCAATTAATCCGGCAAGGCTTCGTTCCAGCGGCTCCAGATCCTGGATTGTCGCCATTGAGATATTAGGAGATTCCTGATATTTGCTGCCTACTCCAGGCAGATCCAGAAAGAAACGTTCTCTGCCGCGATTTACGCTCCAGCGAAATGCTGCTTCCGCTTTTACCGGGTCGTTGAAGATAAGCATACATTGTCCCAGCAGATTATGGATTTCCTCCTGGTGCGGCGCGCTTCTGTTTTCTGACAACTCTTGAAACACCGGCGCCGCATTCTTGTAATCACCCATTTCATAATAGGACAGTCCCACTCCCAGTTTTGCGTTAAGATACTTGGGGTGATTGGGATAATGAATCATGAAATTCTTATATTCATCTACAGCCAGCTTATACAACTTCTTATTATAAAGGGCATTCGCCGAATAATATTTCTCCAACGCCGGATCATCGCTGTTAGCTTTTGCTGTGAACGGTAAATGAAGGAGTGCTATGCAGGTAAATATATGCATTAATATGAATTTGTTACTTTTGGTGTGAGAAAACATTTTATGTCCCCTTTGGTTATCTCTAATAACGGTGCGTTCTTTCTCTATTATATCGCTGAATAAGCAATGTTAAAGGCTGTTATCGGACATTTTTAGGAAAATATTAGCATTGTATTGCTTCAAAGGGTTGCTTTTTTCGTTTTTTGTTCTCTATTTATAGTTAGAACTTTTTGTTATAAAATTGCAAAAATCTGCACGGATACGGGAGGGAAGGGGTAAATTCTTATTCGATATTGCCGTTATTTAATATATAACTATTCTATTTTCAATCATTATTTAACCATAAAAAGAGGTGGGATTATGAAAAAACGCCGGGTAATGTTGTGTTCTGCAATCATGGGACTGTTCGTCGGTCTGTCTGGGTGCAAGGTAAAAGAAGAAGCTCCGCCGCCACAGAAGGTGGAAGAAACAGTGGAGGCCGCCGATATAAGTTATGCCTGGCGAGGTTTCCCCCAACCCGCTCCCACGCCACAATCATCAAAAATTCTTATAGAAAAGAGAGTTCCGCGGAAAATAAGACCGAATCAGGAATTTTCATTTACAATTGACGTTAGAAATAACGCTGATTTCGCGGTTTCGGAACTTCGCCTCACTGAAACTCTGCCACAGAGCTTCAAATTGAGTAAAGCAACGGTAACGCCGGAAGTAAAAAACAATACTCTAATATGGAATCTAGGTAATTTCAGACCCGGACAGAAAAGACAGATTATGGTTACCGGTACCGTTTCTGCTTCTGGCGCCGCACGTTTTTCCGGCCGTTCCGACTTGGATTTCGCGCTGGGCGACGCTGTAAGTGTTGTTGAGGCAATCAATCCGGAGTTGAATTTTTCCGTATCAAAACTTAATACCGCCATCGTTAACGAAGACATCCCTGTTAAACTTAACTTTAAAAACGCCGGAAAAGCTCCCGTTGAAGGTGTTAGACTTGTACATACTCTGCCGCAGGGACTTTTGACTTCCGACGGCAGAAGCCGTATCGACTTGAATATCGGTGATCTTGACGCCAGCGAGGCCAGAGTTATAAACATGACCCTGCGCGGCAATAGAACCGGCGATTACAAGACCGTTTTGACCGCCGTCGCCAATGAAGGTATCAGCGCCAAAGCTGATATGGCGGTTAAAGTAACCGAGCCTAAACTTGAGATTTCAGGAAAAGCCCCGCGTAAACGTTTTGTCGGCAATGTCATCCCGTATGAGATCGACGTTAAAAACGTTGGTGACGCGATTACTCAAAAAGTAGTGGTTCGCATGGAACTGCCTGAAGGTGCATCTCCAGTCGCCGCCGGTGAAGATGGCATCGTCAAAGGTCAGAACCTCTTTTGGGAAATCAAAACACTTCATCCTGGTGAAAGAAAGAAACTCGTCGCCAGAGTCATTGCTAATAAGATCATGATGGCTAGAGTTGTCGCTTCCGCTGAAACCAACGGTTCCAAGCCTGTGGAAGTCGCAATGGTTACTGATATCGCCGGTATTGCCGCGATACTTGGAACGCTGGTTGACAAAAATGACCCGGTTCCGGTCGGTGGAGAAGAAATATACGAGTTGACTGTCACCAATCAGGGTTCTTTGCCCGCAACCAAGGTGGAAGTTGTATGCGTTCTTGAAGACAGCATGGAATACGTGAAGTCAACAGGTGCCACCAAAGGAGCCATTGATGGCAATAAGCTCATTTTCGATCCGCTCGCCGCTCTGCCGCCACAAGCAAATGCGGTTTGGAGAATTAATGTAAAAGCCCTCAAAGAAGGAGACGTCCGGTTCACTGTCTACATCAAAAGCGATCAGTTGCAGCGTCCCGTTGAGTTGCTGGAATCAACTCACTTCTACAAATAAGACATAGTAAACCGGAAATAATAATACAGGAGAATAAAAATCATGAAAACAAAGCGTTTAATGTTTGTTGCTATAGCTTCCGCCATGATCGGCATGGTATTTCAAGCGGGCGCGGCGGAAAAAAACACGGCTCCGGCTCCCAGTGCCAAGCCAACCGTCCAGTCCAACTACAGTCATTCATGGAAAGGTTATCCGGAAAGCGCTAAAACTCCGGCTGAAGCCAAGTTGCTCGTTGAAAGGGAAATCCCTAAAACAGTAAGACCCAATGAGTATTATACTTATATCATCAAAGTGACCAACCAGTCCTACTTTAAAACTGACAATGTTTCCATCATGGAAAAGATGCCTGATGGTTTTGTACTGCAAAATGCAGTTCCAGAACCGCAGAGACGTGGCAATGACCTGAAATGGGATTTGGGCGTAATGGTTCCAGATCAGCGGGAAATCATTACTGTAACCGGTAAGGTTACTAAGACTGGACGTTTTCAGCATACCGGCAGCGCACGTGTCAACTTCAACCTTGATGATATGCTTACCATCATGGAAGTTACCGAGCCGCTGTTGCAGATTCGTCAGAGAGGACAGGTGCCGGAAAATGTGATTGTCGGCGAAGTTTTCCCGGTCAGCCTTTCGGTTGATAACATAGGTAGCGCCACTGTGCGTGAGGCTAAACTCGAACATGCTTTCCCGGCTAATATGACCACTAAAGACGGTGCTTCTAAAATCAGCATACCTTTGGGAGATGTTATCCTCGGACAGAGCAAAAACATTGACCTGCAACTCAAAGCTGTCAAAACCGGTGTCTATGATAATAAGTTTGTAGTAGCGGCAAAAGATGGCGTTTCCGCAAGTGCTTCCATCAAAACTTTTGTCAGACAGCCAGATTTGAAGCTTAGCGTGGATGCTCCTCGCATGAGATTTGTAGGAAACTTCATTGATTACAAACTCAAAGTAAGCAATATCGGCGATGGCTCCGCCAAAGATATGCATGCTCAATTGCAGGTTCCGGACGGTACTGTATTTGTTTCTGCCAATGAAGGCGGACAGTTGGATAAATCCAATAATACCGTATCCTGGCATATGAAATCGCTGGAGCCTAAGGAGACCAAAGAGCTTGATATGCAGGTCAAAGCCCAGCAGATCAAAAGAGTCAGAGCTATAGCTCGGGCTTCAGCTTTCGCCGCAAATCCGCGTCAGGTGACTGTCGACACTTCTATTGAAGGTATCGCCGCGTTGCTGTTGCAGGTTAATGACATCAATGACCCGGTTCCGGTGGGTGAGACCGAAACTTATGTGATAAAAATAACCAATCAGGGTTCATTGCCCGCCACTAATATCAGAATCTCATGCGATCTTGAAGAAAGTATGGAATTCAAGTCATCTACCGGTCCGACCAATGCGCTGGTATCCGGCAGTGAAGTAGCTGCGACTGCGAACGTTAGTGG
>JAFGXT010000223.1 GCA_016936495.1 Victivallales bacterium | reverse complement strand
TTTTTCTATCAATTCCAAACATGTCAAACTCGGAGTTGACACTGAGATGAGCCAGACAAATGACTGTCTGGAAGTAAATACCATGACTGACAGCCACTTGTGGAACCAGTGCCTCGCGACAAAACCTGGATTTCTTAAACCCGGAACAACATATACTATTTCTTTTAAAGCCAAAGTGTTGGAGCACGGAAAAGATTCAAAAGCTCTTGTACTTATCCGCCCTTACAGCTTTAACAGTCATGAAAAGGATATGGGCAAAGCAGATGTTATCAGTAACATAAAAACAGATTATGCCTTGACTTTCAAAATACCTGAAAATATAACCGATTACGCAATACAAATCCATACTAAAAATCAAGCCCGGGTTGTTTTCAGCCCCATTGTCGTGAGCGGAAAAAAAACACTGCCCGATAAAATATTTCCGCTGAATGGAGATGCTCCTGTAGACACAAAACTAAAAACGGCATCGGGCGCGCAGGCTTTTTCCATAGACCAACCGTCTTCCGGAAATCAGCGCACTCTTTCCGCCGTTGATTTCGGCGTTAATCCAAACAACCCGGACAACACCCCGGCATTGAATCGCGCCATTGAAGAGTGCAAAAAAAAATCCGCTCAAACCCTGATCGTGCCGAAAGGTATATACCGGTTTACCTCTAATCAGGCAGTAACTTTTAAAGATATGAAAGATTTTGTATTTGATGGCGGAGGTTCGACTTTTGTTTTTCATAAAAAACGCGAAAGCCTGCTTCGAGTTACGCATAATGAACGCATTGTTCTAAAAAATTTTAATATTGACTGGGATTGGCAAAAAGATCCGCTTGCCAGTGTGGTTAAATTGGAAAATATTGCCGATGATCGTTCTTTTATTGATGTCAGATTTGTCGATTATGATAAATTCCCCCGTCCCGATGCCCGTTTTGCTCTGCTGGACAGACTTGACCCGGAAACCATGTCCGTAGCGGTACAGGACGGTTTCAATCAGGGTCTCAATTTCAGAACCAACAGTAGCCACTGCAAAACAAAATGGCTCGGCGATAATCTATTGCGGATATATTCATTCCATGAAAAAATGAAAAATGGTCAGTTGTTCCGTCTGAGTCACTATTACTATGATATGAATGGTATATCCATGGTCGGCAACAGGCATTTGACAATAATGGACGTTAACATTTTTTCATGCCCGGGACATGCTTTTACAGTTGGCGGAGATCAGCAATACTGGCAGTTCCTACGTTGCAATATTATACCTCCCCCCGGAGAAAAACGTATTATCACCTGTACCGCCGACCATTGCCATATATCCCAGTCCAAAGGTTTTTTTAAGATGGAAAACTGCGAGTTTGCCTGGGGTAACGATGATTGTTTGAATGTGCATGACTGTTCCGCGTTCGGCACTAAAACGGCCGAACGAGAAATGACATTCACCAATTTGCGCGATCCTAATTCATATAAAAACAACGATCTTATTGAATTTCGCAAACCGGATTACTCTCCCGCCGACTTCAGCGCCAAAATAAGCGCGATAAACCGCGAAAGACGAGATTATAGATTGCTTTTCAACAAAGATATTCCCGGAAACATAAATTCTCAGTATATTATCTTTAACCGGCGATATGATTCCAGAAATATTATCATCAGAAATTGCTATTTCCATGACAACCGGGCTCGTGGACTGCTCATTCTCGCGCGCGATGTTACTATCGAGAACAACCGCTTTTTCCGCAATCAGATGGGTGCCATAAAGCTGGAGACAGGGTATACTTTAAATAGTTGGTGCGAGGGGTACGGAGTTTCAAACGTGCTTATCCGCAATAATGTCTTTGAATACATTAATCCGGTTTACCGCTATCTAAATGAAAAGCATCCTGTCATTTACATGAGCGTTTACCTGAAAACAGATCCGTCAATGCAAAAAACGGAGTATCCCATTATCAACAATATCACCATTGAGAACAATAAATTCATAAACAACCCCGGAGCCATTGCCTATGTCAGTTCCGCCGGAAACGTCATTATAAAAGACAATATTATCAAAAATGATCTACCTTTCACTCAAGCATTCCCACATCGTGGAATCATATACGCCGCTTATGTCAACGGACTTTATGTTACCGGAAACACCTGGGGCAAATCCGCTTACACGCCCGTTCCAGGACTTGCAACAGACCCGAATACGCCTGTAAACAAAGTCTATTCATGGAATAACATCGTCAAATAGCCTGCCAGAGAGAAGAGAAACAGGAAGTCGGTTATAGACGCCGACTTCCTGTTCCTGTTTTGATTTACAATTAAACCGTGATTACAGCTTATTTGTATTTGGGCATCATGTCGCCATGAGCTTAGATGACCATCAGGTGTACTACAGAACCGCACAATTGTAAGGGAAGTTGGAGATCAAATCGGTTTTGAGCTCGTCGACGACGATGCAAATCCATAGATAAAACTCGATACGCGTTTGAATATGTTCCTGCGCCGATTTAAGTTATAACTACAATGCTGTCGTGAAAATATTCATGACAATCAGGAAAAATGTAATAATGTGTAGGTTTGACCCCTTTAGAAATAGGCGAAAATGTAATAATGTGTAGGTTTGACCCTTCTGGGCTTTGTGGGAAAAAAGTTTATGTCGGCTTCAGTGGCGGCGCTGATAGTACCGCTCTACTTCTCCTGCTCTCAGAGTGCGCGGAGAAACTGAAATTAACCCTCCATGCCATCCATTTTGATCATCAACTCAGAAATGATAGCGCCGACGATGCGTGCTGGTGCGAAGAATTTTGTAAAAATAAAAATATCCCTTTTTCTAAATTTAAACTGGACGTAACAGGAACCATGAACGGCGCCGAAGGCGTCGAAGCCGCCGCCAGACGTCTGCGCCTGAACAAATGGCGTGAACTTGTCGAACCCAGCGCGCTTGCGGCTCTGGGACATCATCGTGATGACCGCGTCGAAAATCTTATGCTGAGACTCTGCCGGGGCTCAAACGTGTCCGGGCTGACTTCCATGCGCCGGGAAGCACAGATCAATGGCGTTAACTTTATCCGTCCGCTGCTTGACTGGTCCAAAGATGAGATCGTCAGTTATCTGCATAGCGTCGGTATAGATTCCTGGCGTGAAGACAGCTCCAACAATGATAATGATTTCAGACGCAACTTTTTCCGCAACCGCATCATGCCGGAAATATACGCGGCACTGAAATTTGCGGAAAAAGGTGTTCCCCATTCCATCGACGCCCTGGAGCAGGACGCCTTATTGCTGGAGGAGCTCGCGCAAAAAACATTTAAAAGCGTCAGTAACCTGCCGGGTATGCCACTGGGATTTCTGCAAAAACAACATCCGGCACTCAAAATCAGAGTGCTGCGTTTGTGGCTGGCGGAACAACGCGGCGCCGATATAATCCCGGATAGAAGACTTATGGAAAGATTGTCGGCTCTGCCCCCTGATGTGTCCAGTGGTGAAACCAGATACATTCCCCTGAAAGGTACAACGCGCCTTAAACTTCGCAACGGCGTTCTTCGTATAGACCATGATATTCCCGTTCCTGAAGCAGTAGACTGGCACTGGCAAACTCAGGAACAACTAAGCTTCGGCAATTACACTATCCGCGCGGAAGTACTGGAAAAAACAACGGACATGCCGGAGCCTGGACGTTTTCGCGCCTGTTTCGATGCTGACAACATACCCGAAGTGCTGACTTTGCGTTCATGGTGGGAGGGCGATCGCATGGGCGTATCCGGCAGATGTAATCAGGTCAAATTGAAAAAGCTTTTCAGCGACGCAGGCGTTCCAGCGGAAGAAAAACAATCCTATCCGGTATTTACCTTGCCAAACGGCGAAATCATCTGGCTGGGAGGCGTACGCCGTTCTGATTTCGGACTGGTTTCTGAAGAGACTATCCGGGTATTGTGCTTAAGTATTGGAGTTTGAACCGGAACCCGGCAAATTTTTCTTGCTTTATCGCTGGAAATGTATTAAGTTTACAAAAACGATCTTTAATAAAATGTACAGGACGGCGACAAATGGATATTCAGGCAGACGGAATATTATCAAAACTTAATGGACTGGAAATATTCGATACTTTTGAAAATTTCAAAATCTCCGCCGCCAGCGATATAATAACTTTACTCACGCCGCCGCATATAAGGACTTTACTGTTTACTTCCGGGATGGCAGAGGATAATATTCAGGCATTGAGCAATAATTCCATTTCGGTGCTGGAACGCTGGCTGCTGCTTGAGCCTTTTCTGCCTTATGTCCGCCATTGCTATCCGCTCAACATATGCCTGGAGGCTTTGAGCTCGATATATAATCTGGAATTAAGCAAATTTACTGTTGACGGAGTGAATTCAAAGCTCAGAGAAGCTGATGAAAACAATACCCGCGTGGCTTCCGTTATGAAAAAATTCAACGTGGTTTGTGTAACTCCCTACCGTATTAACCGTCAAAATAACGCGCTTCCAGCGGCGTTTAATATGGAACACTTCATTAGTCCGGAGAACAAAAGCTCTGCGGAACTGCTCGAAAAAATTTCCGGCACCGCCAATAACTGTTTTGATGATTGGGTTCAGGCGGTGGAAATATCCGTAAGCCGTCTGCATGAACAGAATTGCTGTCTGCGGCTTACGCGTCCGCTGGAAAAGGTGAGCAAATCCAGTTGGGCGGGCATGGAGGATATTTACAAAAATCTGATGGAGGGGAAGAATATTGACAAAACCGATTTTTCCAGTTACATGCTGGCGTTTGCGTTCGACTGTGCACGTAAGCTGAAAATGACCGTTCAGTTATCCCGGGGGCTGGCATTGGAGGCTATGGCGGCGCATGAGTTTTTCAATTATTATCGGGAAATCAACTTTGATTGTTTTTCAGACGATCTGGAGTTGGCGGGGATATGTCCGAATTTCTATATTAACACTGGAGCTCTCGCCGCGAAAGACCCTGAATGGACATACGCTTTCTTGACGCGGGCGATGAATCGGATACCGGTCAACAAAATAAGCCTGGCGTCGGGGGATTTCTCCGCGCCGGAAGAGGCGGCTGGATTTTATCTGTCTGTGCGGCGTTTGCTGGCGCGGTTTTTCAGCGAACGCGTTAGATGGGACATGAACGAAAAGCAATATATGTATATTGCCGGACTTTGGCTTAATGGCGTCGCCGGCGGATTATATCACCGTGATTACAACTGAAAATTGCGGAACAGCTCCCGGTAAAGTATCTCTAATCTGGAACCATAGAGCATCCATAGATAAGTGCCTCCCGCCAGGAAAGGTCCAAAAGGTATGGCACTTTTCATTTTACCCTTTTTCAGCGCGATAAGCGCCAAACCCGTAAACGATCCCAGAATCGAGCCAATTAATAAAGTAAAAAAGCACGTTACTGGACCGAGGCAGGCGGCTACCGCCATCATGTATTTGACGTCCCCCATGCCCAGCGCGTCCTGTTTGAACATCACTCTGCCGCCCAGCGCCAGCAAATACATTATCACGCCCGCGCCGGACAGGCTTGCCAGCGAATACAAAAATGCTCTGAGATTGTCATCCGTGCCCCATATGCCGGGGAATACCGGAGCTATCGCTAGACCGAACAGCATCATCGGGTAAGTCAATTTGTCGGGGATTATGCGATGATCGTAATCGATAAACGCCATAGCCAGGATAAATGCGGTTACGGTATAATTCATCAACAGCAAGGAAATACTGTCGGAATCGGTCAAGGTCTTGAACCATAGCAGATAAAACAGTACGCCGCAAAGCAGTTCCACAAAGAAATAACGGGAGGATATTTTGCAATGACAGCTTGAGCATTTTCCACCCAGCACTACCCAGCTTAGCAGTGGAATATTTTCATACCAGGCGATATGATGTCCGCATTTTGGACAGCGCGATGGCGGGGTTACTATGCTTTCGTTGTTGGGGATCCGCCAAATGCAAACGTTCAGAAAGCTCCCTATGCAGCATCCCAGCCAGAAATTGACGAAATGCCACATCGGCATAAGCATATCAGGGAAAATTTCAGAATAGCTTTCAATCGATCCCATGAGCGTTTATCCTTATTTTAGAATTTTTATATTGCGAAGCTGAAACTCCCCCGTAAACATCAGCGCGAGTCAAGTTCATGGTATAGAGCCTGACGCATGAGTTCCACATCCGGTTTTATACCTGTCCATATTTCAAAAGATCTGGCTCCCTGATGCAGAAGCATGGTTCTGCCGTCGGCGGTCTTAAGTCCGCGCCGTGCCGCTTCCTGTAAAAAAACGGTATTTTTATAAATGGTATCATAACAACATGTGGCGGCGTCCAGCAGTTCGGCAGGAATCGGGCACGGATCATCTTTTTTAAGTCCTATACTGGAACCTTGGATCAGCACTTGTGAATCCTTGATGAAATCGCGCATAATGTTGATATCCTCAAGTCCGCACGCCTGGGCGTTGGAGGTATAGGCGCTGTTGAGGCGCTCACAAAGCTGCCGCGCTTTTTCCACGGTGCGGTT
>JAFGXT010000222.1 GCA_016936495.1 Victivallales bacterium | reverse complement strand
TGACGCGATAAAATCAAGTTCGTTCTATGTATCCATGCACCACCGCTTTCCCGGACTGGGAAAAGAGTTTATGCCGGATCTGGACGAGGGGTCGTTCCTGTATATGCCTACGACTATGCCTCACGCTTCTATCGGAGAGGCTATGGACGTTATGCGTAAACAGAATATCGCGGTCAACGCCATCCCCGAAGTGATCATGGCAACCGGTAAAATCGGCAGGGCGGAAACTCCGCTCGATCCGGCGCCAGTATCCATGATCGAGACAGTCATTAATTACAGCTCCGAATATATAACAGACCCGAACGGGAATATGGTTTTGTTCAAATACAACTCCCGCGAACGGGATCTTTTCCGCGACGAACATGGCAATCCGGTAAACGCTCCCGACGGAATCCCCTACTATGTAAATGGAAAATATCAGCGGGATAAGGACGGCAAACTTATTCCTGACCATTCGGGACGTCCGTTCAGGCTCTGGCGTCCGGCGCTCGACCCGACTGTAAACCCCGATCGGAAAGCATGGCACGGCATCCGTAATCCTGATGACATATGGGATGAAATCATTGCCGCCGCTGAAATAACCGGCACAACCTCCGCGCCAAAGCTTCAGCCCATCGCCGCCAGAGTTGTGATGTTGCAAAGCGGAATGCGTGCGCCTATGGGAGTAAAAGTCAAGGGCGCGAATCTGCCGACAATTGAAAAAGTTTGTTTGGATATAGAAAAGTTTCTCAAAGAGGTTCCGGGAGTGGAACCGAATACAGTGTTCGCCGAAAGAATCATCGGTAAGCCGTATCTTGAGATCAATATAGACAGGACGCGGCTTGCCCGCTATGGGATAATGATCAAGGACGTCCAGAATGTTATAGAAGTCGCCATCGGCGGTAAAACCATCACCACCACGATCGAGGGTAGAGAACGCTATCCGGTCAGAGTAAGGTATATGCGGGAATTGCGGGATCAGATTCATGAGCTTGAAAATATTCTGGTGGCGGCTCCCAACGGACAACAGATACCGCTGGGACAACTCACGGACATAAGCTACAGCAGAGGCCCCCAGATGATAAAAGGCGAAGACACTTTCCTGATAGGTTATGTGCTCTTTGACAAACAATCAGGATATGCCGAAGTAGATATCGTTGAACAGGCACAGGCGTACCTTAAGACAAAAATCAGCTCCAATGAATTAGTCATTCCCGGAGGCGTCAGTTATACTTTCGCCGGTAATTACGAAAATCAGATACGCGCCACTAAGACTTTGATGGTGGTGCTGCCTCTTTCTCTGCTGTTGATTTTCATGATACTTTATTTGCAATTCAAATCCACGCCTGTAACCGCTCTGGTGTTTTCGGCGATAGCGGTGGCGTGGTCAGGCGGGTTCATCCTCATCTGGCTGTACGGACAGGATTGGTTCATGAATTTTTCCCTCATGGGCAGAAATATGCGAGAGCTCTTCCAGATACGCGAAATAAATTTGAGCGTAGCCGTATGGGTGGGATTCCTGGCTCTGTTCGGCATCGCTTCAGACGATGGCGTGGTAATAAGCACATACCTGAAAAAGTCCTTCACTGAAGAGGTACTGGATTCGCTGGAAGCCATCCGGGAAGCGACCACCCAGGGCGCTTCCCTCAGAATCAGACCGTGCCTGATGACTTCGGCAACAACGATTCTAGCTCTGCTTCCGGTACTCACTTCCACCGGACGCGGCTCTGACATCATGGTTCCGATGGCTATCCCGGTGTTTGGAGGAATGCTTATGGTTCTAGTATCTTCATTTATAGTACCGGTTCTTTACTGCGGACTCCAGGAGATGGCATTCCGTTACAATTTTTCAAAAAAAATACCGTGATCAATTCCATTGAAATGTAAAAATGTTATGGTGGAAAACTTTTTATCAGTGCCGTCTCTCTGCATCGTTCTTATGCTTTTCCATTTTCTTTCTTATCCTTATTGAAAAACCACAGAAAATGGTCAATTTTTCGTCTGACATTATGGATATGTCGTAATTCATAAACATCAATCAAGTGATAAATAATCATTTGATAAGCCCGAAAATCTTTATTATTTCTATATCCTCCTCATCCTCCGTTAATGGCAAAAAACCAGGAGAATCCTTTTTGCTGAACGCTAAAGCAGTCATATTATATATCCTTATGTTTTCATTGCCATTCAAAATATATCATTTGTGGTCAGTATTCTCGAAAACAATCAAATAATGAATATTCGATCACCAATGTAAATATTTCCTAATCTGCATTGGGGTCTTTCCCTGCGCCTCTTTTACTTCGCTCATCAGGTTGATGAATTCCTCCTGTGCTTCTATTATTATCCTTCCAAACTCCATCAATTCGTCTTAGAGTTGGCTTTAATGGCGGCTTCGGAGTGGGCTTCGGAGTGGGCTTCGGAAATTTGTCCGACATTTTTCATTTCTCCTTTTAAAGGTTTATTTGTGATGCTGATAGCCGTCACAAGAATCATGGTGATTACCGCTATAAAAAAGCATATGTAGATCAGGATGTCATAAATATGAAGTTTAGAACTAAGCTCTTTTTCTGTTTCTTCGAATTTTTCCATCTTTTTGAAATTCATTTGAGCTATTTTCTTATCAATAAGTACATCTATTAATTCAGCATCACCTTCCATCATCAGTAAAGCAATTAAGATAGTCGCTAAAAAACTACCAGCGCTGACGCATAATATTATCATTCCCCATTTACTATTAAATGAAAAAGAATTTCCAATAGTGAGAAGAACTCCAAGCCCGGCGGAAGACAAAGTAAGTTTGAATTTTGTCAAAGTTGATCTGCCTGAAAACCATTCAGTATAAAGGCACTGATAATATGCAATATCTTGAGGAGTCCAAGCTTTTTTCTTCTTAGCTTCTTCAGCTTCTACAGTTACTCTGCATGGTGCATCGTTTTCTATTCTTACAATGTAATTCTCCATGAACTCAGCCCCCCCATGATATGTGATTTGAATAAAATAACTCTACAGCGACATTAGCTAATATCAAAGGAATAATATAATTTTCAAGTGATAATTTACGATATCTCTTTATTGAAACGGCACTACAAAAAGTCTATGCAGCTTCGCGGATTTTTTCATTTTGGTAATGTTTTCGTCAATCCAGAAACAAGGTATTGCGTTAAGCCGGAGCGTGTTTTATTATAGAAATGCTGTAGAACGGGCGCGCGTAAGCGCGCCTGAGAGATTGCTTTTATACGACCTGAGAGAAAGTGTCAACGGCTTTTTGAGCCGTTTTGCGCATGAATTCGCAATCCCGATTGTCAAGGTTGTCAGGATTGAAAGTTATATCACTTGTGGGGTTGCCGAACAAGAAAGCATACCATACGCAAGCCTGAAGATATTCTCCGCGCGGATTCAGATGGATCAGGTCGGAACGCAATGCCATATTACCTTCCTCATTTTTCCTCCAGTAATATTGTCCGACAAATGTTCCGGAGGCATCCGGCAGATTCGGCCATAGCAATTTTTCTATGCTTTCAGGCGGATATGGTTTAAAAGGATGCTCCTGCTCGCTGCGAGCAAGCTGAACCGCACAGCCGGAAGGGATCACTCTGAGCTTGTACTTCTTTGCCAGATCGGTGTAATTACGAGTCAGGCGATTATACATCTCGGTCTGATTAATACCCCAATCACTGCCGGAAAGGAATTGCGGATGATCGTTATGATAGCTCCAGGTCTGTTGTATAAGTATTTCCGCTTTAGGAGCATGGGTGCGGATTACTTCGATGATCTTATCGGCATAGGGGTGATATGTTTCAGGTCTCCAGCTTTCATGACTTGCCTGCTGGATGGTTACAAAATCCCATTCCGTGGATTTGAGTATATCACAAAATTTCATCCTGCCGCCCTGATAAATACGGCAATCCGGATTATTCATTTCCGCTTCGATGTAACTCCAATGGCGGCGCAGTTCACAGCCGCCGAAATTGGCACGCTCGAAGTTCAGTTCATTTCCGGTAGAACGGACAACATCCTGAAAATATCGGGTCAGACTATCGGTAAAACTATTGGCGAGGGTAAGGACATTAACTTTTTTCATGACAAAAAACTCCTGTCAAAGCATAAAATTTATTCTCCCCCGGAATATTCCGGCGAATCTCGATCAATTACACTATTACCCTGATAGTGAAAATCAATCGCCATGACAACTTTATTTTTATAAAAATGTTATATTGTCATGGCGATACTGAATTACAACAGACCTTCGGTCTCTTCCAGTCCAAAGCGGATATTCATGTTTTGAATAGCCTGACCGGACGCCCCTTTGGTCAGGTTGTCAATGGTACTGGTCAGGATGATCCTGCCGGTATGCGCGTCTAAGGTATAGGATATCTCGCACACGTTGGTCATTGTAACATATTTAGTGTCAGATGTTTTACCGTGCTCCAGCACTCTAACGAAAGGTTCGTTGCCATAAGCCTTCTCATAGGTTGCCGCAATGTTTTCCAGAGTACATCCGGCTGCCGCCTTGAGCAATACAGTGGAATTGATACCGCGATTGACCGGAACCAGATGCGGGACAAAGTTTATCGCCAGCTCTTCAATGCCTGCCGCCACTGCCATTTCCTGTTCGATCTCGGGCAAATGCCGATGTCCGGTCGGTGAATAAGCTTTAAGGCTTTCGTTGCATTCCGGGAAAATATATGGTAATGCGACTTTTCTACCGGCTCCGCTAACGCCGCTCATGCTGGATACGATAATATCATTGGTTTCCGCCAGTCCGGCCGCCAATATCGGTGCGGTCGGGAGAATCGAACTGGTGGGATAGCATCCCGCGCAGGCGATCAGATCGGCGGTCTTGAGCTGTTCGCGATAAAGTTCAGGCAAACCGTATACGGCTCGTTTCAGCACTTCCGGCGAAGGATGCTCTTCTTTATAATATTGCTTGTATTTTGCCGTGCTCCGGAGCCTGAAATCAGCGCTTATGTCAATTACTTTCACACCTTTGTCCAGCAAAGGCAAAGCGTATTCCGAGGCGAGACCGTGCGGCAAAGCCAGAAAAGCCACGTCGCATTCCGCCGCAATACGCTCTACGTCAGGCGCGGAAAACTTCAGTCCTGAACTGGCAAAACGCGGGAACACCTCTTCCACTCCCTGTCCGTCATACTGCCTGGAGGTAATAACTTTCAGGCACACGCCGCGATGACGCATGAGCAGACGAATAAGTTCTTCACCCGAATAACCAGAAGCCCCGATGATCGCTACATTGATTTTTGCCATATTCATAATCTCTCTGTTGTTGTAAAAGTTTATGCTTTGCTTATCTTAAAAAACAAAAAAAGCCGGGAATAATCCCGGCCTTGTACTCCAAAAGTAAGAACTTACGCTTAACGCTTGGAGAACTGGAAACGCTTGCGAGCGCCGGGCTGACCCGGTTTCTTACGTTCCTTAACTCTCGCGTCGCGAGTAAGCATTCCGCTGGCTTTCAGAGCCGGGCGAAGTGAGTCGTCAGCTTTGGTCAATGCTCTGGCGATGGCATGACGCAACGCGCCTGCCTGACCGACCAGACCGCCACCGTCAATATTGGCGTGAATATCAAATTTACCTGAATTTTCAGTCAGAACCAAAGGCTGGTTGATGTATCCGCGTACAGATTCTGTCGGGAAAAAATCCTCGCAGGTTCTGCCGTTGATCTTCATAATGCCGGTACCAGGTTTCATTCTGACTCTGGCTACTGCGCTTTTTCTACGTCCGGTTGCCCAGATCTCTTCACTAGTTTTAACCATGAATCATTACCCCTTAGAGTGAAATTTTTTCTGGATTCTGTGCTGCGTGCGGGTGCTCGGCTCCGGCGTAAACCTTAAGTTTACCGTACTGAGCGCGACCAAGTCTACCGTGAGGCATCATACCCCATACGGCGTCTTCGATAATACGCGCAGGATTTTTCGCACGGACTTTGTCAGCGGTATATTCTTTACGTCCGCCGCGGTAGCCGCTGAAATCCACATATACTTTATCTGTGTTCTTTTTGCCGGTGAAAACTGCTTTTTCAGCATTAACGACGACAACAAATTTGCCGGTGTCGATATGCGGAGTATAAGTTGGCTCATCTTTGCCGCGCAATGCGTTGGCTATCATCACCGCCAGGCGTCCAACCGGAGCCTCCGCTGCGTCAACCAGCACCCATTTGCGCTCGATTTCACCATTTTTCGCAAGAAATGTCTTCATAATAATGGTCTCGTTTATTCGTTCAACTGTCTGATTTCGTTAATTTCTACAACATAATTTCTTATTGTCATGGATCGATGATCGGGCTCTCCATACAAAAGTCTACTAATGTACATGGCATAATTACTTTTTCAAATTATTAAATTAATTTTTTTGGCAATTTGTAATCAACGATATTGGAACCAATGAAATCTCATGTGCAATAACGCCGGTTAATCATTCACCGTTAAATCTATTTCCCACCACAGACTAAGCTCAAAATCAAAAATTAAACGACCCCGTGTTCAGTAATCGGTTTATTCAAAAGCCATTCCGATCTAATACATAAGCTTGATTCTCTGCATTCCAACACCGTGCCGTCTTACATTCTGACTTTGGCCGCGTCATAAGCCTGACGCGTTCCATGCGCATGAGAAACCTTGATTTTAAAGCCATGCTCGAGCTCACCTCCGGTCTGGCGGGAATGATATCAATTCTGAGAAAGTGAATGTCGCTCATCGTCTGAGTATGATTTAAAAATGAAGCTCAACGGACAAAGTGTGTACGTGGAATTGTTACAGATCAACAACTCTATACAATTATCATCCGATAACATTATTTCCTTAAACATACAGAATACTTCAGCTGCAATAACAATATGCCGGGACATCTTCATATTATCCATTTGGGAGGTAAGCTCCAGACTAACCTTGTAATATGGTTGTCTGTTTCTTGTCTTAATGCTGATAATTTTTGCCTGTACCAGTTCACCGTCTCTAAGAATTTTCAGGTTTTTATTTTTCAAGAATACTCCCATGGCGAGTACAATCACGGGAACGGCGGAAAAATATATCATTCCAAGTGTTAGCGTCCCGTATCTTTCCAGAAAAGATCTTTTTATGATAACAGTCCGGGTTTTCGGCGCCCTGCCGTAAATGCCAGGCGTAACTTCTGTGGTGATTTTATCCTTTGATCCAAAATGGTATTCATGAGAATATAAAATTATTATAAAAAAGGAAAAGCCAATACATAGAATGATCAAAACTATACGGTATAATGGAGATAATGGATTGCAAATAGCTTTATACTTTTCAGGTACTTGACGCGGCTTGTCCTATTCCAGAAATCGTTGAAAGTCTCCGATTCCCTCCTGAAGATATGCGGGAGCAATTGCTCGCGTATGTTCCAACATCATAAACTCTCCTGATTTGTGATGAGAATACTCTACCATGCCCGTGGTTAAAGTCAATTAATATACAACAGGTATTTGGACGCTTATTCCCTGGATGGTGACTTGAAATGCGGATATGAAATTTTATCCGGCAGCATTTTTTTTAAATTATGCGCATTGATGGACTTGAATAAAACACAAGTACGTGTAAATTGTCTGTTCGTGTTTTTGTAAACATGATAAGGTTTAACTGCTGAATCAGTAGCGGTTTATATTTAGAATAGCGGGATGGCGGCAAGGTTTTTCTTTAGCCGTTCCGGAATGCTGTACAAATAAAAAATTAATAAAAATAAGGGAAAAATATTATGAAAAGAACTTATCAGCCGTCAAATATCAAACGTAAACGCAAATTTGGTTTCAGAAGCAAAATGGCAACCTCCAATGGTCGTGCCATTCTCAAACGTCGTCGTCAGAAAGGACGCGCCAAGCTCGTTACCGCTTAATACGTTGAAGTTGACGCCGGTTCGGGTATGCATTAAGTAAGTCAAACGGGAGCCTGAAAGTCTCTGAACTTGAAAAAAACTATCAAACCATATAATCGCCTTCGTCTCGGCAGTGACTTTGCCCAGGTACGCAATAATGGACAAAAATATGTCGGCAGAATGATGATAATGGTTATGACCAGGGATCCCGGAAATACGCTTAAGTGCGGTGTTGTTTGCGGAAGAAAATTCAGCAAAAAAGCGGTTGTCAGAAATCGGGTTCGCAGAATTGTCTGGGAGGCGTTCAGACTCATAAAAACAGAGATTGAACCATGCCACATGATCATAATACCCAGAAAATTGATAATCGACGCGAAGCGACAAATGGTCGAGAGCGAGATGAAATACCTGCTCAAGAAAGCGGGACAGCTGATCCGTCAGGGTTAAGTCCTGCCGGGATGGCATTGATGCTAGTCCGTTTCTACAGGAAAGTAATTTCGCCATGGCTGCCGCCAGCTTGCAGATTTTCTCCAACTTGCTCGGAATATGCATTGACGGCAATAAAAAAATATGGTGCTTTCAGAGGGGGAATACTCACGGCGTGGCGCATAATGAGATGCCAGCCGCTGTGCAAGGGAGGATATGATCCGGTTCCAGAAATTCGCCGCTGGAGAAAAAGCACCAGGAAGATAAATAATGAACATCAAGGTAAAACGTGAAATTTGATAAGACTACAATCGTCGTGGTGGTCGCCTGTACTGCATTAGTATTGGGTTGGACGCCGCTCTGTAAATACATGGGGTGGATAAGCTATGAATCGGCACCATCGGCGCCGCCGCCAATCGTTACGACAACCCCGCCGGTTATTGAAAAGAATGTTCCGGCAAAATCAGATAAAACAGTCCCCCCCCTTCCGGTCGCCAGCGAAAACGGCGTGAAACTTACAGTCAAAAAATACGACAATATAACCATCGGTAATGAAGACCTCACTATAACTATAGACCCCCATGACGGCGTTATCGCCGGAATCAAACTCAACAATTACGATAAAGCCAATAGAACTGAGCCCATTTCAATTTCCGACAATATCCAGCCTGGAGCCTTCTCTGTAAGCAGCGCCATGCCCTGGGAAATCCTGTCAGTTCATCCAGAAAAAATTTCTCCAAACGTTTTAGCGCTTACTCGCATAATGACACAAAACGGACAACGTTTTGAACTCAAACAGCTGTGGGAACTCAAAAATGATTTTCAAACTGCCTGTACCGTCAGCCTGCGCAACCTCAGCTCCGCCCCGCTGAATTTTTCAAAAATAAAAATCATGACCAACGGCTTGGAACCAATGCGTTACCTTGCCGGCGACGATACCCGCACAGAAGTTTTCGGCATTGATTACTTTGCGGAGAAATTCAAGTCCATTGACGCCACCGCAAAAGACGAGAACTTTGATGTCAACATCGATTACCCGGTAAGCTGGATCGGCGTTACCAATAAATATTTTGCCTGCGTCATGAAGCCGGAAGGTGATTTTGACGGTGGACTTGAACCTTTCAGAAAAAATACCCGGATCAACCCCAAAGAGGAATACTATACCGTCGCGGTCGCGGGTGTTTTCTCCGATTTCCAACTTGTCGCCGGAGAAGTGAAAAAATTTAAACTCAATTACTACTCCGGACCTAAAGAACTTAAAGCTTTGGCGGATTTTGACCCCTCCACACAGCAGATCATGCACCTGTCCATGTTCTCTCCCATGGAATGGATTTCACGGCAGTTGCTACGCTTTCTCGTTTGGCTCAAAAGCATTTGCGGCTCATGGGGATGGAGTATTATCATCCTGACGGTAATCGTGAGAGCCGCTTTCTGGCCGATCACACAGAAAGCTAATCGTTCCATGAAAAATATGCAAAAACTTCAGCCCCTTATCAAGGAGCTCAAGGAAAAATACAAAGACAATCAGCAGATGATGAATACCAAGATGATGGAACTTTACAAGATTCATAAAGTCAATCCTCTTGGCGGCTGCTTGCCCATTCTGCTGCAAATCCCGGTATTTATCGCGCTTTACTCCACTATTGACAGTTCTGTGGAGTTGCGCCACTCATCATTCTGGTGGGCACATGATCTCGCTCAGCCCGACACGGTTGACACCGTCCTCGGCATCGCGATCAATCCGCTGGTTCTGGCAATGACCTTGCTGATGCTGGTTCAGCAACGCCTGACCCCTGCCGCGGCTGACCCAATGCAACAGAAAATGATGATGATTATGCCTCTGGTTATGCTGTTTTTCCTGTATAACCTGCCTTCCGGCTTGACTTTATACTGGACAGTCAGCCAGATTATCAGTATTATACAATTACTGATAAACCAAAAACTTAACAAAGACGATACTGCAGAACCAGCAAAGACTGCATCAACCGCGAAAACTTCTTAAAAGGAGAACACATTTAAAATGAGCATCGAAGAACAGAAACAAAAGGCATTGAAAACTCTTGCCACCATGCTGGATTACCTTGGCCTTGAGGCCAGTTTGAGAGCTGAAGAAAAAAACTCCAGAATATCCATCATCGTCAGCTCTGAAGACGCCGGCAGAATCATCGGACGCAAAGGACAAGCATTGGAAAATCTCCAGCTCCTCCTTAACCGGATGATGTTTAAAGGCGATCAGGAATTCCCCAAAATAATGATTGATATTGACGGATATGCCAGAAAAGACCGCAAACCACGCAGACCCGATGAGCGTGATGACAGGGATGGCGATAGAGGTCGTGATAGAGGCAGAGGCCGCGATGGCGAATTCAGAGGCGATGCCGCCAACAACGATCCGGAACACGAACTCCGTTTGGAAAAACAGGCACTTGACGCGGCAAAAGAAGTAAAACGCTGGGGCGATTCGGTTACTCTTCCCCCCTTGAACGCGCATGACCGCAGAATCATCCACATAACTTTGCAGGATGATGAAGAAATCATCACTGAAAGTCATGGCGACGGCGCCAGAAAAAGCGTTGTTATTTCTCTGAAAAAATAGTTTCTTTTGCTTTTTTGAGTTGAAAAACACATTTAATAAGATATGTTAACAGCTCTTTCGGATGATATATCCGTTTTAGGTCGGAGCGTGGCTCAGTCTGGTTAGAGCGCTGCGTTCGGGACGCAGAAGTCGGAGGTTCGAATCCTCTCGCTCCGACCATTTCCTTGCTCAATTAGCCGTTCAATTTTACGTTGAACGGCTTTTTTGTATGTGAATTTGT
>JAFGXT010000221.1 GCA_016936495.1 Victivallales bacterium | reverse complement strand
TTCGATATCACTGTAAAATATCTAATTTAGAAATCATGATCAAAAATTATTATAAATTTGCGCAATAATAATTAATCCATTGGTACCCAATAATTTGAAATACTATTACCAAATTTTGTCCTTGAGCTCAATGTAGTTGCATGTCCATCATACATTAGAAAATTTGCCGAGTTCCTATGATGTCCCCATGCGGGAACATGCTTGTAATTCACCGGACTAACATTCGGGTCATCACTGTCATTATTAGCGTAATGCGGTTGCGCAACGGTAGAAGTTAATAATACTTTACCCGGTTCATATTCCCAAAAACGATGTTCTGTCATTATCGCAGACGTCGTAAGAAGTTTTGTAAAATTTCGGCTTGCCGGCGGACTAGTTATTATGCATCCACCTTTTACAGAAGAATCTGCTGCTGAGCAAACTACATAGGAAGACCTATAGCTCCAATCAGAATTTTTAGCCATTGGTAAAGCACTTGAACACAAATAGGAGCCACTTAAATTTTTCCTATCAAGATCAGTAACTGAAGATTTTCCGGCAATAAGCGCAATTATGCTGCAATTAGTGTGATTATATGGGTATGGAGTCATATTATTGTAATCATTAACATACATCACAAACATTGTTCCAAGATTTTTTAGATTGTTTGTACATGTTATTCTCTTGGCCGTTTCCCGAGCTTTGTTTAATGCTGGCAATAACATTGAGGTCAAAATGACAACAATAGTAATAACCACAAGAAGTTCGATTAAAGTGAAGCTCCTGAGCTGCAACAAGTTGCGCTTCATCAGCTTCACCTCACCGCCCGAACCGTGCATGAAGTTTTCCCTAACACGGCCTTCCATTTGAAATTCATATGGCAGCATTTGTTAATCTCCCGTTTGTTCGGATGAGTTCCGGCATGTACAACAAGCCTTGTTCGTAAAAATACGCATTTCTCATCTCTTTTTTCCATATATGATTTGTCGCAAATATGTATAAATTTTTCAACTCTATGATTTCAAATGACCTAAATATTATTCAAGTATCTCCGTTACGGCGCTCTGGA
The DNA here is from genome assembly GCA_016936495.1 of Victivallales bacterium. GTDB lineage: Bacteria > Verrucomicrobiota > Lentisphaeria > Victivallales > SZUA-371 > JAFGXT01. The sequence goes on along the minus strand of JAFGXT010000221.1, from coordinate 2,311 downwards.
GCTATCAATAAGGGTTCGGGAGCCACCGCATTCCCTTTAATCAGATTTGATATTTTATCAATAGCAGTGGAAATCACTTTGCTGTCGTTCGGAATATAGCTGGTTACTTTTACTCCCCATACACTATCGTTGAGAATATTGTCAAAGTCACTATATAATATATCTTTTTTCCATTTCCAAGCTTTGTTACCGACCCATTTCATCACCGCACCGGTATTAAGAAATGAGTCAGATACAAGCAACAGCGGGAACTTGTGTCCCCAATCGTATTTGTTTAAAACCTCAAATTTACCGGCGAAATCATCGGGCAGATAAACCAAATCATAAAAACAGCCACTGTCCCGACAAGCGTCGATGAAACCCGACTCACGATAACGGGATACAGCCGGAGCGCTTTCCAATTTCAGAAAGAACGGGCGACATTCTGGATATTGCTTCAAGCGCTCCAAGGTTATTTCACGATAAGCTCCTCGGTAATCAGTTGAAACACAGGTAATTTCGGGCATGGTACGGTTAACCAGAACCAGAGGCAATTTGTTTATGAAAAAAGGTATCCATTCATTCATTTCCTGTTCCTCAGGACGGGACCAGATCAGACCATCGAATTTCAACAGTTTATCACGTGAAGATTTGTCTTTCAACTCCTCATAATCAAAATAATGCCAGCGTATACCACTGCGACGCGGCAATCGTATATTTTCATTACTGATAAACGCAATCTGACTTATTCTACTTTCGCTTATGCTCACATAGGTACCGGAACCATTACGTGAAAACAACAACCCGGAAGTCATAAGATGTTCAATACAACGATCAATTGTAGCGCGAGCCACCTTGAATTCACTTGCCAGCTGCTGACGTGGAGGCAACGGTTCGCCAACAACATAAACCTTGCGGTTTATGCGATCACTTATCTGACGGGATATTTCCAAATAACGATTCCTACTCATATGCAAATTCTTCTTTACGTTAATCTAACATGCTATGTATACAGTATAATCAACCTAGGTCAATTTGTCAACATCAAAAGGAGATATTTTAGTAAAAAATCACAATTTTCTATAATTGGAGGAGACTGACAAAAACCTCAGCTGCAATATTTTTTCTTTCGCATCGCTTCGCCAGCTCAGAAAAAAATATTGCGGACATGTCAAACTATAGCGAGTTACAATGCGTTGCAGGTGAATACATTTCGCCATCGGCGACCAGCTGGGGCGTTAGCCCCATTAACACCCCCGCTGAAACGGGCGCTGGAGCCCGTCCCGGCACTGCCGGTTGAGCTTGTACTGTTGCGCAACTTTTTTTCTTTTTTTTAACTTCTGTCAGTCCCGTCTAATTGATTGCCTGAATTCTCCTTTAATTTTCTTTTAACATGTGATTCCAGTCAAAATCAATTGCGTTCAAAAAGGCTTTTGCGATAATACTATGTCCTACAATAGTAGGGTGCACACGATCCCATGCCAGTGTATTGGCATTATAATATCGTAACGCATCATTAAATGCAGCCTGAATATCAACAAATATCACATTGTGCTTCAAAGCCACACGTTCAACGACTTTTCCGTATTTATCCATCGTCGAACGCATGGCGTCTTGAGGATTAGGCTCAATGTAATGCGGAGACATCAAGACAATTCCTCCTTTGATCGACGTTTTTGCGCTGGCGACAAGTTCATTCAAGGTTGTTTCATACTCTTCAATATAAACGTGTTGTTCTGTAATCAACGGCATATCAAACTGCCGCCAGACATCATTAACACCTATCATTACAACCAACCAGTCCGGAGTCAGATTCTCCACATCACGCTGCCAGCGTTCCTTTAAATGCCGTACAGTATCTCCACTGCATCCCATATTGACAATTCTGATATCATATTCAGGATAGCATGAGCCCATCAATCCGGTTACAACATTGACAAAGCCCTTTCCCATGGGATCGAACAAACCTTCCCCGACCGGTCTGGTTCTGCCGGCGTCGGTGATAGAATCCCCTAAAAATAATAATTTAGATCCTTTGTGTACTTTCATTTTTTATTACCTCTGTTATAAATAAATTTTTGATCAAGGGTTAAATAAAGATTCAGATTGCCGGAAATAATCCTGCTGTATTTTTTCCATCGTTTCGTCTTCCCGGATAGTTTTTATCGCGGCGGCGATTTTGGGAATAACGGAATCCATAATATTTTCTCCCTTGGCAGCAGTTGCCAATGTGGGATCTCCTGACATATGGTCCGGCCATCGGGAAAACCATCCCCAGGCAGTTGTTATGGATTGCAGATGACTAAGACTACCCAGGGGCTCTGTAACAGCT
>JAFGXT010000220.1 GCA_016936495.1 Victivallales bacterium | reverse complement strand
GTCAGAGTTAATGCACCCCCTGGTCTTTGTAGGACTAAATGCACATAGGTCTTTTTTAGGGTGTGCATTTAGTTTTTCAATTTACAATTTGCAACTTTCTACCACTTTTTTACACTATACATCTTGCAAAAGATGTAGCGACACTTTATAATATAACTCAAACAGTTTGAGTTGATATATTTTCAGTGAAATTTCAGGAGAGAGAAATGACTTTGAAAGAAATGGGCGAAGAACTTGGCATATCTCCGTCAACGATAAGCAAGGTATTGAATGGCTGCACCAAAAATTTCACCATTCCGGATGAATTAAGGTCAAGAATATTAACGCATGTGGAAGAACGCGGTTATTCCCCCAACCCGGTTTTCCGCTCAATGCGGGTTAATAAAAACAAACAGATCGCGTGTTTCTTTTACAGCCGTTCGAGTTATATGACAGGTAATACCGCTGAGCTATCGTTGGATGCGGCGATTCTCCATTTGGAAAAACTCAATTATGAAGTTTATTATCAATTTTGCACCCAGGCACGTAAGTCAGGCTATCCCCAACCTAACTGGAAAGTTGCGGGTATTTTGATTCCTGACGTATCTTCCGCTGATCAACTGATAGCTTTAGAGAAGAAAAATCAAAGTTATGTTGCCATCAACGGTGTTTGTGGACCTCAAGGCACCGCAGTTCAGGCAGATGAAATCCAAAACATGAAACTGACTCTGGAACATCTTTATGAATTGGGGCATCAGCGTATAGCCTATGTATACCGTGCGGCAAAACACCAGGAGCTCATGCGCCACTACTCAAGTGCTGAACGACTGTCTTCATATTATAATTTCATGAAAGAATTAAATCTTGAGCCTATAGTCATAGAAGCGGTAATGGATGCCCCGGAGTGGAAGCGCCATATACTGGAAATCGCTCCTTCCGCAGTGATTGCGGGGGACGAAAGTCTGGGCTCAAGACTGTTCCGTGCTGCCTATGACAAAGGTATGAAGATTCCGGAAGACATGAGTATGATCGTATTTAATGATGCGGACTATCTTGCGTCCATGGTTCCTGCAATTTCATCAGTAAGAATTCCAGCGTATGAAATGGGGAGTTTGGCCGGACAGATCATGGAGGCGAAGATAAAAGATCCGACTTATGATATGGGTATAACCCATCGCCTGCAGGGAAAACTCATACTCAGGGAAACTACAGCTCGCTTGAAGACTTTTACGGTATAGAGATTTTACAATAATAACAGAGATCAAGGAAGAATCATGCAACACGTACAACAAAATCGCAGGAATTGCAGCTTTCCCCATGCAAATCTATATTGGGTTTTAATATTATTATTTATTCTGTTCCTTTCCGCGAATCTTTCCGCTGCGGGAATAAGTCTGTCGTCCAAAGGACTAGTGGAGGTTGAAGATCTTAAGTTCGGTATTGTTCACTGGGATGGGAAATGGAAAATCACATCGCAACTGTATAAGCCTGATGTCCTTTCATATTTGGGCGAAGGCGGAGAAAAAACTCCTGCCGGGATACTTCGCAACGGCAGTTTCAGCCTTTTCAATGGCTCTACATTTAATTACGCGGAAACGATCAACCGAAAGTCCGATAATGAAGCTACATTCACCCTCGTTCTCAGTTCCAGTACGGGAATACCTTCAATGTTGACCACCTATATCACTGAAATACCGGTAGACGTGTATAAAGACAATCCGGCGGTGTTTAACGGAGAAAAGCTTACGGTCGAGGGCAAGGAGAAAATCTGGACAGGCAGAAAAAACGGTAGACTGGTGCTAAACCTGAAAAGAGGGACTTTAGTCATCAATGGAGACTTTGCCGTCATAATAAGACTGCATCCTAAAAAAGTGGAAGTGCGTCTGCGGTTCAACAAAGGAAGCGGAAATGTGCGTCGTGCTCAATTGAAAATTCATATGAACTACATTCCGCTGAAAACATCTGCCATCGATCTAAACAAGGCGATGAACATGGGCTTTCGTGATGAGGTGGCTAATGACCAACAAGGTGGCTGGACGGATCAGGGACCCAGTAACGACCTGTCAGTGATTAAATCTGGCGAACATACTTTTGCCGGGGTACCTTTTAATATTACCGACCCGACGCATAACAATGAAAAATCTTGCATAGCCATGAAAGGGACGCAGCGTTCGCATTTTCTGGAACGTGCCACCGTTGACGTTCCCGGGCTCTCTGGAGAATATCTTTATGTGCTCAACGGTCTCGCCTGGGCTCCGCCATCGGGAACAGTATGCGGCAGAGTTATTGTTACCTACCATGATCGCACCGCTAAAACCTTTGAACTTAAAAGCGGTATTGACACCGGTGATTTCTGGAATCCGATAGGTTTGGAAAATGCAGTGGTCGCCTGGAAACACCACAACGGTTCTGCCGAAATCGGTCTTTATTCTACAAAAATCCCCTTGGCTCAGAATAAAAGAGTGGTTCGTCTGGAATTCGTTTCCGCCAATCAAGTCTGGATGATAGTCGCGGCAAGCATATCAGACGTACTTCAGTCCCGGGCGGAAACGAAACTTGTATTGAGACCCGGGAATGCATGGCTGTCATGCAATTTTGAATTCAAAACCAGGAAAGGTTCGGTAAGCGATTTTTCTATATTTGCTGATGCCCCAGCCGGAAAATATGGTTTCCTTAAAACCGTAAACGGCAATTTTGAATTTGAAAACCGCCCTGGAGTGCCGGTTCGCTTCTGGGGCACCAACCTTTGCTTTGGATCACAGTATATGTCAGAAGATAAAACCCTGATGATGCTTGACGATATCGCCGCAATGGGCTATAACGCCATCAGGATGCACCATTTTGACTGGCAACTCATGGCCGGAAGCGATAACGGCAAAATCAATTCTGAAAGTATACGCAAACTTGATTTTCTAGTGGCCGAAGCTCAAACGCGCGGTATTTATTTTACTCTGGATCTTTTCACTTACCGCAATGTAAAAGAGGTGAAGAAATTCGGAACACTCACTCCCCGTGAATACAAGACGCTTTGTTATTTTGACGAGGACGTCTATCAGAGTCTGTTGACGTTTGCAAAGAATCTGTTTGGACATAAGAACGAGTTTACGGGAAAAATGTGGAAGGATGACCCCTCCATTGTTCTGGTGAATCTGGTCAATGAAGGTACCTTGCCGGTAACCACCGGACGGCCTACCGCACGCATCAAGCCGATTATCGACGCCAACTTTGCAAACTATGCCAGACAAAACAGAATCTCTATCACCACAGAAAATCGTGAAAAACATTTCAACGACTTTCTGGCATCTACCGGCAAAAACTTTTTTAATAGACTTAAAAAAGATTTGAATGACTTTGGCGTCAGAATACCGTTTTCCGATCAGAACTTTGCCCGTCCAGCCGGAGACACTCGTGCGATTTATGATTACGTAGACTCCCATTTCTATTGGGGGCACCCCACTTATATCGGCAAAAAGTCCGGACAGTTGCCTGTATATGTGCCTTCCAACTCCGCGATTATGGCTGCTGCGGGAGGATTAAACAGCATGTTTTTCTCCCGTATTGTAGGTCTTCCGATGACTGTTACCGAGTGGAATTACTGCCACCCCAATCCGCATAATATGGAAGGACCGATTTTAACTGCCGCCTATTCCGCGCTTCAGGGTTATAATGGCTTATGGCAGTTTGCTTATTCTCACTCAAAAAATGTGGGAGAGAAACAACTCTTGAAGTCATATGACCATGATTCCAATCCGGTTATGAAACATGCTATGCGAGCAGGAATGCTCCTTTTTCTGCGTGGCGACGTAAAAACGGCGGAAACCACAATCCCTCTGCTGTGGACGGATTCAGAAAAACTTTCACTACCCCGCCGTTTGGGACTGATACTGAAAACTGGAATTGTTTTCAGCTTAAATCAAGCCGATCCGGCAATAAAAGCAATCATCGCATTGCCGGGAACCGCCACACAATCAGACTCTCGCCGGATTATCCCGACAGGAAATGAAAATCAAGTGCTGCGCCAACTGATTGATATGAAGCTTATCAAACCGGACTGCATCGATTTCACACGCGACATAATCAGAAGTGAGACCGGAGAAATAGAGATGTCCCCCAGGCATACTATGTTGAAAGTAGTAAATCCTTTCAGCGAAGCTTTTGTCATGCAGGAAAAAACGACTTCTACAGGACGTTTTATGAAAATCAATAACAAGTTGTCATTCGCCACGTTTTTTGCCGGTTCACTTGATGGCAGCGAACTCGGACAAAGCAAACGTATCATCATTCTCCATCTGACCGATTTCAAAAATGAAAACACGGTATTCAAGGATGACTCCATGAGCGTTCTCGAAACCTACGGCACACCAGATAAATATCTTATACGCCGGGGACAAGCCGATATATCCATAAAACACCCTTCAGCACGCCATTTGTACGCCTGCGCCGCCAACGGCGAACGGCTTAGGGAAATCCCATTACAGCGCTCCGGAGATATTATCAGTTTTTCCGTAGATACGGCGTCTGAACAAGGAGGCATTTTCACATACGAACTGGTAACCGAATAAGGAATTAATATTTCAAGCGTTTAAAGTATAACCAATAAAAAAAGGAATACGAAAATGAAAAAGACCAAGAGCAAAACAATTGTAAATTTCACACTCATCGAACTCCTCGTAGTGATCGCCATCATAGCTATCCTTGCCGCGATGTTACTGCCGTCGCTGGCTAAAGCCAGAGACACCGCCAAACGTATAAGTTGCGTTAATAATATGCGACAGATCTATCAGGGGTGCGCGCTCTATGTGTCGGATTTCAACGGCTGGCTGCCGCCTACCACCTGGAACGGCCAATATGCAGGTTATATAAACCAGTACTTAAATGCAAAATCCGACCGCTATGATTTTGCCTTGCCAGGAGCGGAATGGCCTCCCGTTAATACTCATCCTGCCGGTTCGATTTTTTATTGTCCGTCAATGTACCCGAGTGCTACATCGTCTCCCATATGGTCAGGAGCCACCCCTGCCGAATTCTACCTGCCCAGTTACATGCAGACTGTGAGATCCAGCCAGCAGGAAGGACGCGGTTGCTGGGCGCGTATAACTTCAAGTTACTACCCTGACAGATATAGTCGCCTGGATTATATCAAAAATGGTTCCGTCATAATGGGTGAGAGCAACTACTTCGAAGTAAACAGTGTTCACTATAATCGGGCAGCCTTTCTCTATTCATCATTCAGAAATACACGAATTGGCAATGGAGCTTATGGCAGTCCGGCGTGGAATATGCATTCCTCCTCCGCCAATTTTCTCTTTAAGGACGGGCATATCAATAACTATAGATTCGGTGACAATTTCGACGTCGACTATATTCCATTAAATTAATAACGTCGTCACAAAACAAACTATCCCGCCGGAAGAAGTCTTCCCGCGGTCAAATTAATTATGAGGTTGATAATGAACAATAACACATTACGTATTATGCCGATTGGGGATTCTATTACAGAAGGTGGAGAAACTCTCTCCCGTTGCTATAGATACCCCTTGCGGCAAAAACTTTCAGACAATGGCTATAATAACGTTAAATTCATCGGGACAAGAAAATCACCATCGTGCCATGGCGACCTTTATCATGAAGGATATGGCGGCAAGAATGCCACATATATTGTCCCTGTAGTAAGCAGGAATTACGAACAACTCCCCGCTGACGTCGTGTTGCTGCACATGGGACATAACTTTTCCAGTGAAGACAATCCGATTCCCATCATCATCTCCGAAACAAAACAATTAATAGACACCCTGCTTGAAATCAACAGTAATGTTAAAGTTTTATTGGCAACGGTGATCCCCAGCGGGAATCTTCCCAAATATTCCTACATACCCGGATTAAACAAAGAAATAAAAAAATTGGGCGAACATTACAAAATATATTGTAATAATATAATAATTGTTGACCTGGCTGACAACTTCAACTGGGAAACCGACACGGTTGACGACAAAGTTCATCCCAACACAACCGGAGCAGAAAAAATTGCTTCAGAATGGTACAAAGCTATTGTCGCAATTCTCAAATAAATAAGAACGCCACTCAGTAGCGCGGCAGGCATTGAACAAGCACCCGCAAACGTCTCATCGCCGCCCGCTCCACTGACAGGATTCCCCAATTCCATACCGCCAAAGCGCACGCGTATATCACTACACTGCTTGTTTTTGTACATTTTTAAATTTATTTTAGGTTAAGTCACGATACTCCGCTGGTAATATGCTTATTATGCATGTATTGTAAACAATGGTCAGAGATAGATGTATACTGCGGAATTGACGTAATGAGATATTTCCGCATAAAACCTGACTGTAATAATTTTTATTCTGGAGAATAATTGGAATAAAACGACTTGTGAAAGAAGCACAAGGACAGTCCTGGCAACGACTTGCAGGCAATGAGAATCCCTAATTCTTTTCATTGATGATACACTTAATATTAAGTCCGGACGACTTTTGAAAGTATCCCCACCTCTTAAATTTATTGTCAGTGTTTCAGGTTAAAGTTTTATAAGCTCTTAAACAAAAGCTTATAGGCTTTCCTGATTTTTGTGTGGATATTCATTTTTCGTAACGAAGAAAGTCTCAAAGAAGACATAGATTTTTTATTAAGGAATTATCATGAATAACATTACCGCGTTGCCGGATCTGCAAATCGGCAACATTCGCATCAATCCGCCTGTGATCCAGGGGGGTATGGGTGTTTTAGTTTCCGGTCCGGGACTGGTCTCCGCTGTATCAAACGCTGGAGCACTGGGTATTTTGGCCGCCGTTGGAGCCGGAGAAGATTGCGAAGATCGCAGCTTGAATTATGCCGACAGATCATCGGAAGGTTTACGGCAGATGATAGCAAAGACCCGCTCCATGACCTCTAATCCTTTTGGCATAAACATCATGTGCGTACTCAGTAACTACGTGGAACTGGTGCGTACGGCAATTGAAGAAAAAATTTCAGTAATCATTTCCGGAGCCGGGTTGCCCTTGAGCCTGCCCAGTCTTGCCGTTGGCTCGGAGACTGCTCTGGTGCCTGTGGTTTCCACCGCACGCGCGGCGGACTTGATATGTCGTACATGGAAACGCAGATATGACCGCTTACCTGACGCGATCATCGTCGAAGGCAGTAAAGCCGGAGGACATCTGGGATTTTCGCGTGATGAGATAGATAGTGCTCCTCCTGAGCTTATCGATATAGTCAAGGACGTGATCAAGGTGGTGAAACCTTATCAAGTTGAAGGTAAAGCCACCATCCCGGTAATTGCCGCTGGAGGGGTGTTTGACGGTAAAGATATTGCCACATTCATGAATGTCGGTGCCGCCGGCGTACAAATGGGAACCCGGTTTGTATGCACCGATGAATGCGACGCATCAATCGAATACAAGAATTCCTATGTCAATTGCAGTGAAGATGATATAACCATTGTTCAAAGTCCGGTAGGACTGCCCCTGCGGGTTGTACGCAATGATTTCATAAAACGTATTCAAGCCGGAGGCAAAGATGATTTCTATTGCCGTTACCAGTGCCTGCGTACCTGCGATCCGTCTAAATCATCATATTGTATTGCCGATGCGTTGAAAAATGCTTTTGACGGAAATATGAATAAAGGTTTTACTACTTGCGGAGCAAACGCTTACCGGATAAATAAAATAGTTCCTGTGCGCGAATTGCTGAACGAGCTCGCGGAAGGTTGCCTTGAGCATCTGAACCCGTCGCTGGTGGAATCAGACCTTTGCACTAGCTGACCAAACCAGCACATTAGCGCTAAATTCAATTTCAAAGCCGCCGCCGGAAATTCCAGCAGCGGCTTTTCATTTATCAGTGTCCAGACACTTCTATGGGCGCGTCAAAATCATTAAAACTATTTTAATATAAATGGCTTGCCTGGAAATCCGCAGATACCGAGGCATGGCGGAAGCCACTGGCAACATTTGCCGAATAAAAACAGGCAAAAACAGTGGCATATCCCCGGAGTCAATACAACTTTTACGCCGGATAAGACTTGAATCAGACAGCTCTTATGCGTTATTACTCACCGCCGACAGCTCTGTCGATATGATATTCAAAGTCTGCTATCTGCTGGAACAAAGACCCTGGACAATATTGTCTTCCGCCCTCTGTCGGCTGGGGAAAGGACAAAGAGATTATCTTATAAAGTTTAATACCGGCAAGCTGCCACCCGAGGTGTCGCTAGGACTGCATATGTTCATGGGACAGGCACCACCAGATGCCAGTATCGAAATACGGGATATAAGGCTTTACCGTCTGGATCGCGGAGAGTAACAACATCCGCTTAGTTGACGGGTAGAGGAATATCGCGCTCCAACTTACGGGCGTTATCAGTAAGTTTCAGCTTGGTGATGGCGCGGATGCCACCTTCCCGGGAGTTGATGACATAACTGACGTTTTTGGCTTCGGATTCGGTTATACGCATAAATTCAGTAAGAAGATTCAACTCCACGCCGCGATGTATTTTGCGGCTGACTGAAATCATGGGATTCGCTTTGGCTACCATTTCCTCGTTTATCGCTTGTATTTCTTTGGGTATCTCGCGGTTTCGGATATTCAAGCGGGTAAATTCGGCAGTCAACTCTCTAAGATTCTGTTTATCCACAGGTCGCAAACGATTCAGCTCTTTCGGGTTTTTCACATAAAAATCAAGTTTGGAATTTATTTTCGCAATCTGTTTTTCGTTATCGCTGAGCTCGTCTTTAAGAATATGGACTTTGTCATTGGAGACATAACTTTTGCCCGATGACAGTACCGTTTTGACGCCTATTTCCGAGCCGATAAGCTTGGCTTCGATAGCACCTAGAGCCGTGATCTCTCCACCGAGAATGGAGCCGTTTGAGACGTCGACAAAGCCCAAAGCCTTGATGTTGCTTTCCAATATCTCGTTCTTTACCACGACATTGCGTTCACACTTGACTTTACACTCATTAAGATATCTGGCTTCAAGATTGCCGCCGCATTCTATGACGCCAAGCCCTTTGCCGAACACTCCGCCCTTTATCTCAATATTCCCGCCTGAAATGATGGTTGAAGACTCGACGTTACCGGAAATTTTAAGTCCTTTGCCCGCCTTCACTGAAAATCCTTCTGTAACATCGCCTTTTATTTCCACAGAACCAATGAAGTCGATATTACCGGTACGGGTATCAATATTGCCGTCGATGATATAACTGTCTACTATAGATATCTTATTACCTTCGTAGATGATACGTCCTGAGATCGACGCAAAGACACAATCATGCATATCATCAGGATCATCCTCTCGCGCGGTTCTGACGCCATCGCCAAGCTGAACCTCTATTCGCTCCCCTTCGGTGGACGGAACAGGCTCGCCTCTAACTGTACACCCCGGTGTTCCTGCAGTAGGCTCAAGTATTCTTGCCACGGCACTTCCGGCGGAAACATTGTCAAACAAAAAAATCTTCGCGGTGGAATTATTATTGGGCATATTAGCTTTTTCAGTTGGCCGGGCAAGAAACTTCAATTTTCCGGGAAGACCTGTTGAAGGTTTTTTCCCGCGCATCAGGACTATATTTCTGGCCTGTTTTCCGGAGTTCGCCTGAATACAAAGTTCTTTTACTCCCTCGGCGACTATATCGCCGCGCAAGCCCAGTTTTTTTATAATATCAAGGAGTTCGGAATTATTTAAAATTTTTCCGGCAGCTTTGGGCGCGATATCACCCCATAATTCCATGTCATTGCTTTCGCAAGCAAAAGTTAAGGTATATTGCGCCTCTTTTACTATTATTAAATTACCATTCCGCTCAATAGCCACACTATCCCTCATTCGATTATAAAAGTGTTATATACTTCTTCAACGTTAAATGTTTATCGGCACAATATGCTTTTTATATAGCAAACAATCCACCGAAATTCAATATTTTTTGAAGGCAGTAACCGTAATATCATCAAAACGGTTACCGGATTCATATTCAAGCACATCGTCAACTATCATCGAACACAAACGCTCAGGATCGACGTCTGATCCGGCGCCGGAGACCAGTTCCGACAACTTTTCAATGCCGTAAAGTACCTGCTCCGAAGAGATTGCCTCGGTAATGCCGTCGGTATACATAACCAGCAGATCCCCGGGATTTATGTTTTCAATTACAGTACGGTAATCGCTATCCGGGACTATGCCCATAGCCATGTTGCCGGTGAAACCGAAATTAGCGAAAGTCCCGTCAGATTTAAGCCTTAGTATCTCATTGTGTCCGGCGTTGGCGAAGCGCATATCCCCGGTATTGATATCATAAATACAGAGTAACAAGGTCACGAACATACAGTTCTCATTCTCTTCACACAAAATATTATTGGCTCGTGTAAGAATGCGTCCCGGATCATCAAAGTTATGGCACAGGTCACGCAACAGAGTACGCACCACCGCCATAAAAAACGCCGCAGGAACGCCTTTGCCGGAGACGTCGCCGACAATCATGATCAGACGGTCTTTGACAATAAAAGTATCATAAAAGTCTCCAGCCACTTCTTTGGCGGGCTCCAAACGTGAATAAGTATTGAACCATTCCGATTTCGGGAAGTTCTTAGGCAACAGAGAACTCTGTATATTGCGGGCTATTTTTATCTCACTTTCAACTGACTGCCGAGCTTCGGTCTCATTTTTCAAAGACTGGATATATCCCATAAGCTTGCCGCCAAGCTGATTGAAGGTCTGCGCGAGCTGTACGGTCTCATAAGTGCCATCTTCAGGGATACTGGTGGCAAAATTCCCGCCGCCGAGTTCTCTTACCACAGAGATGAGCCGTTTCAAGGGGGCGGCTATGCTGGCTGAAAACCATAATCCGAACAGCATGCACAGTAAAGTAACGAAAGCGATAAAAGGGATGCTCCATAATCTTATTTTACGGCTGGCTTCACGGGACGAGCTGACCATCCCGCTATTTATGAGATTGGTAAAACTCTTCTCACTTTCAGATATCTTCTCATGTATGGGGTCGAAGTAGCGACTTATACGTACTGCAGTGGAAATCCGGAAAGGCGTACCCGGAACCTGACAGATAGCCATAAACTTCTCGCATGGCTGACCTTTTTCATCGATGAATTCATACTTTCCACTCACACTCATTTCGGTAAAGGATTTACGGACAAGGTTCCACATCTGGGGGTATTGTTCACGCCAAATTTTATAATTTTTCCCTTCAACCTCGGGATTTACGTGCATAACCGCCGTTCCGGTATCATCAAACAGATCTGCAAATCCCGCCTGTTCTCCGTAAATATACACCGGATGAGTTACCATGGATCGGAATTTCTTATCCTTACGCAACTTCTCATAATCGTGCATATAAGCGTCGCCCTTGGCATTAAGATACACTGCCGCACGCATAGCGCTGCGCTCGGTAACCAGCTCAAGGATAGTTCGTCCCAGTTCCCCTAGGGTCTGGCGGGAAAGCTTGCGATTCATCCGGCTGATATCGCCGACGCTGTTTTCCGCGAGCTTTATATGCTTGTTTGTAAGTTCATTAATTGCATAGATATCGAAAAACGCATAAATACCGCACACAAGAATAGAGATGAGCAGTATATATGACAATAAAATTTTTGTTCTAAGCTTCAAGATACAGTTAACTCCCCCTTGTTTTTTCACATTTTGTTACATATAGCATCAGGAGCTGTTCTAATCAAGGGGATTATTGTAATAATTCTCTCTATAATTGATTGAATGAAACTGATAGACGGCATTCTAAAACGGTATTGGCCTTCTGTTTGCCATAAAAAGATGAAAAATCAAACTTGTTTTTTGAGATATACTATATCGGTAGCATTTTAAGCTGCAAATTAATCAAAAAGACAGCAACAAAGATCAAAATCAAGTATCTGCGGCAACGGACTTTTATTCACATCGAAAATAATGCCTTCACTGGCAAGTAATTTAATCTTGACATCCAACCCGCCGCTAAAGCCGCCAGGGCTCATATCGGCATTCACCACCCGGTGACAGGGAATCAGAACCGGAAAGGGGTTGGCTTTCATCACTCCTCCTACAGCGCGAGCCGCTCCCGGTCTTCCAGCAAGAGAGGCAAGAGCGGAATAGGTGATGACTTTTCCGGCGGGCACATGTTCACGCAAACACCGTAGCACGGTCTGCTGAAATTCCGTAAGCATACTCCAATCCG
>JAFGXT010000219.1 GCA_016936495.1 Victivallales bacterium | reverse complement strand
TTGTTCAGAAAAGCAGCGAACCATATGGACGCAGGAGGATTGTGTCAAGAGCAAGACGGATAATCTTGATTTTTTGTCCGGAATAACCCCTATTTCGTCTCTGGGACAGAGTTGTGCATGGTTCGGACGGCGTTTTGACGAATGGAATCTGATATATGTGAACAGCGGAGCTTTGGAAATCCTTCCAGATGACGGTTTCTGCCGGATTGAAGAAAAATCTTTTGTGCTGATAGCGCCGGGGCATCCCCGCAAGTATCATCGCAGTGCGGACACTTCGCTGCTGTTCTTTCATTTCAAGCTTGAGGGGCATGTTGATGCAGTGGTAAAGTGGAATGAATTACTACCGGGATTTTTTCATTATACGCCGGATCACACCAGTAGGAGACGTTGTATCGCGGCACTCTTTGAGGCGCATTCTCTGGCAATGTTGCGACGTCAAGGCTGGTATAACCTGGCGTACTCACTTATCGCAACCGTCATAAATCGCGGGAACACCTGCTCTGCAACGGATAGCGATGATAAATCCCTGGCACAGGCGGCACTTATGCTTTCCCGGTTGAACCGGATACCGGACATGGATCAGGTGGCGGCGTCATGCGGCTTATCCAGAACCTTGTTTTATGATAAATTCCACAAACTGTTCGGGGTATCGCCACGTGTTTACCGTGAACAGCATCTATTCCGTTATGCACAGTCCATGCTCGAAAATACCGATTATACACTGGAACGCATTGCCAGAGAGATCGGCGTCAAGGACGTCTTTTATTTTTCGCGTCGTTTCAAATTGTTATACGGCATCCCCCCCGCAGAATATCGTCGCCTCCTGACACAGAAAAACGACAATAATTCCGAGCATTAGGAGCTGTTCAGAAATAACCTTTACATTTGCCCGGTTCTCATGAATGCGTTCCCGGCCGGAATAACTGTTTTGTTCAGAAATCATTCCGGCCGGGGTTGGATCAAAGATTTTCGTTTTTATGGCGACGGTAGTTTCCCCAGCAGATAGCAATGATGCCGATTGCGATGATAATGGCAAGCATGATGATCGCGGTCTTATTTTCCATAATAGATTTGAGAACAGGCTTAGGCTCCGGCTTTTGTTCTTTAAGCGTCATGCCTTCGACCTTTTCCAGTTCCTGTTGCGATGCAGGGGAGTTGGGATTGCGGGCTTTGTCGATGGCTTCGGCATATTGATTATTATTGCTTTGATTTTTGATAAAGTCACGGAGTTTCAGGTTGTTGCAGACAAAGCCACTGCATCCGGGGCCATGCTTGGAGACCAGCTCGGCATGGATTTTGGCGAGCTCGGCAATGGTTTCGGGGCTGGCTTTCCAGAGGTCTTTGCGAATGGTTTCAAGCATAACCGCGGTCATTTCCTGAAGCGCATAAGGATTTTTCTTTTCAAAATATTCGCGCATATTCAGTTTATGGACATCATCGATAAAGACTTTTTTATACTCTTCCCATAGGTGATCCTGAAGCATATCCGGCTTCATGACCTCCCAGCCGTAGGTATTACGGAATACTTCGGCGAAAGTGGCGGCGCCGCCTGGACCTTCCTGCATCATTTCTTTAAGATATTTGGGATTAAGGACGGTGGTGCGCGCTTCGACCATGGCGGCTTGTCCGGCTTCCTGGATTTTGGCGCGCCCGGGAGTGCGCAGGTCATTGAAATAGGCGTCCGGTTCTTTGCCGGTAACATGACGGATAGTTAGGTTTATGCCGCCCATAAACTCATAAACGTGGTCAAGCGAAAGTGGTCCCCAGGTGTTGGAGGAACGGGAATGAACTACGGTATCGGTATTCTGCAAGGCGCCTTTGAAGACGCCGGGGACGTATTCGCCCCAGTTACCATCGGTATACATGGTTCCCATATTGTGAAGGTAGCGTTCGGCAATGTCCTTGGAGTCATCCCAGCGGTCGCCAGCCTGAACCATGCCGGTTATGCCGGTGCCAAAGTTGCCGTTAAGTCCTCCGAAGATACGAGCATGAGAAAGCTTGCGCGCCTGTTCGGGTGGAAGTCCTTCTTCTATCATGATTTTTATGGCGTCATCAGAGCCTTTGGCGACGTAATTGACAAATTCACATTCAGGAGCTTCCGCAGCTAGTTTGACGGCTTTATCGATAAGGCGCATACGGCTGGTGGCGGCACCTCGAAACTGTCCTGAAGTCTGTACCACTACGTCAATACGCGGGCGTTTGAGGACTTCATTGGGAATAAGTCTGACGTCCTGAACGCGACCTCTGGAATCCCATACCGGTTCGACGCCGAGGAGGAAAAAGATTTCACCTATATTGACGCCCTGGGTACGTATAAACTCACCACCCCAGAGCGAGAACGCGGCTTTTTTAGGGTAGTCACCGGTGGTCTTGATTTTTTCAGCGATAAGTGCCTCACCGAGCTTTTTCCCGACAGCATAGCTTTCACGTGTAGGGGTGCGATCCGGGTCGATACCATAAAGATTGCGGCCGGTAGGGACGGATGCCGGATTAATGACGGGGTCACCTGCACTTGATGGAGATATATAGCCGCTATTGAAAGCGTTGACCATGGATTCAAGTTCGGCTTGAGTGGAAGATATGAGTTCGGAGCGGGCACGAATGGCTTCCTGAACAGGATCTGGAGCCGGCTTAGGGGCTGATTGTCCACGACGGCGAAAAGCTTGAATGGCAGCCTGGCGCTCTGCTTCCGGCAGATGCCCGAGAGCCTGCATCATGGCTTCAGGGATAGCAGTTCTAGCGGCTTTTGCGGCCGGTGTGGATTGGGCGTTATTTTGTTTGTGGCGTTCGGCAAATTTGCGCATGGCAGTATTGCGTACTTCTTCGGGCATATTGGCGAGCGCCTGTCGCATGGCTTCGGGCATAGCCTTGGGCATGGCAGGTTTGGCGGTGTCCGTAGTCTTGGGATTGGAAACTGGCGCTGGCGGATTTTTGAATGCATCGGCAATTATCTGACGGGCACGCTCGGTATATTTATCAAAAATGATATTGCGCTCACGATCTTTTTCCGTTACGAGATTTTGTTTGAGGTCGGCGTCAAAGAGTTTTCCGGCGACGGTATCGATCATCATCAGTTGCGCGGTTTCGTCAGCTTCATCTTTGCGGTAGGGTCTGCCGATGACATAGAGGCCGCGATTTACTTTTGCAGTCTCAAGCTCATGGATATGATTATGGAGAAGTTCGAGGTCGTCATCGTTAAGCTGTCCCTGCGCGAAGTTGTCGCTGAAACGGATTTCCTGATCAAGTTTTTCTTTTTTGATAAACTCTATAATGGATTTCTTATATTCATTTTTAAGCATAGGGTCTTCTGCGGTCTCAAGGTCATGGATTTTGTTATGTACGTCGGTAAGAGCACCGTAGAGTCCGGAGTTCATAAAGGGGGCGGTAAGGTGACTGACGATGGTGGCGTAACTGCGGCGTTTAGCAATGAGGGCTTCTCCCACGTTATTGATAACGTAGAGATAATAATGTGGCATTTCACCTACAAGAACATCCGGCCAGTCATAGCTGGACAAGGCGATTTGTTTCCAGGGTGTGAATTCAAGGCTGCCGTGCGTGCCGAAATGCATCATGGCGTCGGCCTGAAAGCCGTAGCGAATCCAAAGGTAGGTTGCCAGATAGCTGTGCGGAGGCGCTTGTTTGGTGCCATGTATGACCCGATTAGCGTCGCCACCAAGACCGGGTAGCCCTTGAGGGATGAGTACGATATTACCGAAGCGGAGCATACCAATGGCAAGTTTGCCGTTGTGAGTGAAATAACGTCCAAAACCTTTGCCGAAAGTTTCCTCGACGGAGGCGAACAGCTCGTCAGGAAGAGCCTTTCTGACCCATGAGAGATACTGGTCGTAACTGATGAATTCGACTTTCGCCGTTTTTACGAATTCTTCGAAAGCACCCTGAGCGTAGGAACCGAAAACTGCGGCATTTTTCTGAATGAGTTTATTAAGTTCTTCTGAAGTTTCGGGGAGTTCTCCGGTGTTGAAACCGGATCGCTTAAGGTGCCTGAGAGTGTTAAGCAGTGAATCGCCGACTTCTAGCCCGCTGGCGACCATGGCATTCTGCCCCGGCCCTTTGTAGTAGATGATGGCTATCTTTTTTTCGGCGTTGCTTTTGCGTTTAAGCTGAATGGTTTTGTAAACCATTTCGGAAAAGCGTTCGAGGCGGTCGGGAATCATGCGGAATTCCATCAGTCCGCGTTGATTTGGAAACAGGGCACTGAGAACGTAAGGGACGGCGCCGCCGTCGAGTTCTGGCATAATAACGCTCTGGCTGAGCATACCGCCAGTCATGCCGCGTTGGTCTTTGAGGAATTCTTCGTATGGCTGTGAGACTTTAATGGGGCAGAACAGGGGAATGTTACGCTCTTTGAGATAGGCGATGGCGGCGTCAGGATCGCGCATACTGAAGCGTCCATGCGGCTGATATATGACCAGATCGGGGTTGACTTTGCGAAGCGTCTCGACGTTGCCCATACCATTGGCGGCGACTACATTTATCTGATGTTTTTCCAAGGCACGAATGAGGTCGGAAAGTTTACCGCCGCCGTTACCGCCGAATATACATACAGTAGGATGATCCGGGTTGTAAATGCCGGATTTGCGGTAATAGTCCAGAAACTCCTCATACGTAAGAAATCCTTTTTCCGGGTCGGTGTGAAAGAAAGCGTAACGCGGAACCTCATAAGGTTCTTCCACGTTTTCGTTAAATAGTATCTTTCCGTCAAGATGACGCCGGCTGTAATTCATAAGACGTCGAAAGTTTTCTTTGCCTCCGTTACTCATATATGCTCTGACGGCTTCGGACTGGGATTCGGAGAGGGTACTTATTCCCGTTTCCTGCCGTGTTGAGGAACTCACATGGACAGGCACTTTGCGCTCGATAAGAGACTTAATGACTTGCTGTTGCCGGTCATTGAATTTAAGTCCCATACCGAAAAAGTAGATAACGTCATACTGTTTAAGGACATCAGGGTCGGTTTGGTCGTCCCACTTTTGTACAGATACTTTGATCATAGGATTAAGCTTCTGGTCAAGTTGCGAAGCGAGCATATATTCCGGATAATTTACCATGGCGACATGAGTGGGAGAGGCGAACCTGAAATACACCACTACCGCGACGATAAGCAATACTATCATAAGCGAGACTGCTAGAGCTGTTCTTTTAATTTTCATTTGTTCTCCGGTACATAAATTATTTCTCCGTTTTCCAACTGATAAGCAATGCCGACGCGCTGCCCTTTGCCGGAACCGGAAGTATTTTCTGATTTAAAACGGGTTACTTTGTTATCCTTTTTGACGATAATCTCCATATCCGGACGGCCTGCGTTTTTCACATAAGTAACATCTTCGGCGGTAAGAAATTCGGTCATACGGCTCTGAATGACGAACGCGACCATGAGCGCGACGGCGAAAACCATCGCGGCGTCAAACAGATTAACCAATCCGCCAAGAGGATCCCCATCGCCTTCGGTGGTGAATGCATCGTCGTAACGGTTCTTTCTCATGAATTTACTCCGTTAAGATCAAGAGCGTAACGCAATCCGGCTATCTCGTCTTTGTACCAATGTCGCTTGACGGTGTGGACAAGCATTTCGACGACGGCAATAACTATGCCGACCACGGTGGTGGCGAACGCTATTTGCATATTATACGCCATTGAAGCTATATCCCCGGAAGCAAGTCCGGCAAGCGCCGGTCCCATGGGAATGAGAGTCCCCATAAGTCCGAGCATAGGAGCGATCTTCATAATGTAGCGTGAACGTTCAAGTTCGTGCTCATACTTCTGAGAAATGTCAAAAATTGCCTTTTCACAGTGGGTGGTGTCCCAGTTCAGTTCGATGAGTTCTTTGAGATGACGGGCAAAGATACCGCGACCTAGCTTGTCGCCATTGATCTTTTCTCCGGCACGAAGGGAACGCATGATCTCATCGCGGTTACGACGTTGTTTCAGCAACAGAAGGTAACTGGAACAGAAACTCCCCAGCTCCACCATTGCCATCAGCATTCCAGCCAGCAGCAGAACGATTACCGGCAACATGAAACTGTTTGCGACCCAACTTAATACTTCACTTAGCATACTCATGATTTGTATCTTTTCTCCATAATTGTTTTTATTAAATAGCTTATAACGGTTATAAATAGAACTGAGACAATCGCGGCCGCGATTATCAGCAGATCACGCATGGAAACGGCGGTCGATTGCGCATTGCTGATCCGGCAAGTAGCGACGACCGGTAGAAATACCGCGAGCATCAACAACAGACCGCTGGCGTTCAGCGCCGAAGCAATACGCTCCAGACGGGTCCTTCTGACAACGGCGGTGATCTCGGCGGCAACAGCAATAAGAAAGGTGTATCCACCTGCAATCCAAAATGTCAGAGCCGTAAAGCTGTAGCGGGTCAGATAATTAAATGCAGTCGCCTGCAAATACAACGCTGCAGCAGGCATCAGCAATGATGGCAGTAATGCGGCGTACTTCCAGTAATGCCGTTTCTGCTCCAGCTCCACCTCGCGAAGCAGAGAAATCCCCACGCCTAGAGCCAGAAGTTCCTGAATAACCACCAGAGTACAGAGATCAACCAGATTATTGCCATCATTGAGGTATGCGCTGATGTGCTGCATATTGACGGCTGAGATGCGCTTTTGCATGACAAAAAGCGGCATTACCGCCAGAGCCGGAACCGCATAACGGAAAATGCGCGGCAGAAGCGAGAGCTTGATCGCGCTCTGCAAACTGGCCGCCGCCAGTATTATAAAAATAAAATATTCCATATATATACTTCTTTAATAGAAAGTGGATATGGCGGCAAAGCTGCCATCATATCCACATCCGGGATTTTTGCCGTTAATCACGCTCTCTGACCGACTCAATGGCATAACCATATTCATCGATAGTCAGAGATATCTGAATACTTCTACCGCCCGCTTTTGCGTCTACGAGCATGGACTTGGGATTAAATTTCGGGTGCACTGCACGCCCCGGAGTAACCGCCTTGAGCTCGCCAAGCTTATCCATAAGTCCGGTGGAACTGTTGAACTCCGGCTCATATATCGGGTATGCCCAGTGCTCTTTCAAAGCTTTTTCACCATTTTGTTCATAATCGGCAAAAGCTTTACGGATAAAATTGTGAACCTTACTCTGCTCCGCCGGGGCAAGTTTAATAAGTTGTGCCGCTTCATCTTTTGAACCCCGGATAAAGCCCAGCAGCGACCATGCTGACGCCAATACGAGTACAATAATAAGAAGTTTTTTCATTTGATTCACCGTTTGTTATTCTGAATATTCATAGTCAAAGTATTTATTGTTTTCGAGCCCGCCGACGCCGAAATAACCTATTTTAGCGTCAACTAAACTGGCATGACCTCCCAGATACTTCTCGGCGGACACATGTCCGTCGCACCAGGAGATACTGGCATGACCGCTATGCCGGAAATGAACGGTTCCACCTGTTTTACCCATGCCGTATTCAGCGGCGGCGAGGATAGCGGTAACGGAAGTGGCGGAGTTGGCGGCGTCCCCGAACATGACTATTGAAGAGGCATTTTTGATCTTTTCCGGTTTGGTAGTTCCATTGCTGATGGCGCGAGCCAGAAGATCAGCGCCATTAGACGCCATATAAACGATCTGATTATAACCGTAACCTCCAGCAACTGAAGATTGGGTAGGGTCGGAAATGTTTTTAAGTCCCTGCCAGACCGGGCACAGCATGGCATGGCTACCTTCACCGATATAAGAATTAAGATAACCTCCTGCTGTCAGGTCATAGGTAAAACTTCCCATCGATCCTGAACGCAAACCATACCAGTAGATTGGCGCCGATTTCATCGGC
Organism: Victivallales bacterium; assembly: GCA_016936495.1. Taxonomy (GTDB): domain Bacteria; phylum Verrucomicrobiota; class Lentisphaeria; order Victivallales; family SZUA-371; genus JAFGXT01. Next base: position 109 of record JAFGXT010000219.1, on the reverse strand, counting down.
GCAAGCACCGCATTGTCATTGGCGTACATAATATTCGCCAATGTGATTTGTTTTAGATTGTTCATACAAGAACTGCCTTTTGCCTTGTCCCGTGCCTGTGCCAGTGCGG
>JAFGXT010000218.1 GCA_016936495.1 Victivallales bacterium | reverse complement strand
TGCTTAATCTAACTCGCTTTCAAACTTTGTCAAACTCAGTTTTCAACTTTATACGAATTTATTTCAAGTCGCTTTCAACACCGTACCGCCGGGTGGCTGGCACGAGCTTTTAAAGTACGATACTTTTTCATTTATGCAAACGCGAATCGCTTAATTTTCGCAATTATTTTCGAGCGGCCCTGAGCGGGAACCCGCAAGCGGCGCAAAGGCAAGGGGTTTCGGCTTCGCCGACCAACGTCCCGCCGTTGGATCGCGTCCGGCGAGGCGCAATATTGAGAAGTAAATGGACAAGCGTTCAACTGCGCAAGCTGATAGATAATATACAACTAAACAGAAAGCCGTTGAGATTGTCGAGTTTTGATTATGTTGTAGCTGCTCCAGCAGACTATGCAAAAACTGAATATACCAATGATTATTGATACGATTGTTACCGGAACTATAATGGAGGTGATACGCTTCCGGACATCTGGTCGGATAGTGAGCGGGCGCTGCTCACCTTTTAAATCGACCTTTAATTTATATATTCCAGGAGAAGCCTGAAAGCCGAATAATTCTTTACTGGAGACATCTGTGCTTTGCAATGCTGAGTCTGAAGACGGAGGGAGCTGTTCAAGCGCAGTGCCATTTGAATTCATAATGGTTATCGTGGTATTTTCCGGCATTTGCTCCGGCAATTCCAAACGCTGTTGTTCAGGGGTACTGATATAGTCGTTCCACAGGAAATAAACGCCAGATGATTTAATATGGAATTCGGCTTCTCCCGGAGCCATGAACTTAAGTATCGGAGCGGACTGATAAAACACCATCAAAGTGGCGATGGGCGGAGCTATCAGAGCAATAAGAAAGATTATACAGCTTATTACAAGACGTTTCATGGTATCCTTAGTGTTTTCGGGTTAAGGCTTGTTCACGAATGGAACTGCCATCAAAACTATCAGCCGTAACATTTTGCCTTTCGCATGGCTTTGCTAGCTCAGGGAAAGATGTTACTGACGTGTCAATACTTAATAATTTACAATGTGTTGCAAGTTAATACATTTCGCCTTCGGCGACCAGCGTCCCGGCACTGCCGGTTGAGCTTGTACCGCTACGCGGATTTTTCTTCTTTTTTTTTAATTTTATCAATCCCATCTTAACGGACAACTTTCATTAATGAATCAAGGATTCTTGCCAGCAAATGTACAGTCCATTCGACATCGGCGTAAGCTCGATGCGCGTTACCATCAAACTCCGGCAAGCACAAGGCTATACGAAGATTCTGAAGGCTGTAGCTGGGAAGACCTTTAAATGCCTGACGCGCAAGCTTAAGCGTATCCATGGTATTGCCCTTCCAGAGTTGCTGTCCAGTACGGAACAGGCTTTCCTGAAGAAAGCCGAGGTCAAAGCGGGCGTTATGTGCCACAAGGGTACTACCACGGGCGAGATCCATAAAGCGGGGGCCGATCTGACTGAATCCTGGCGCATCGGCGACCATGTCATCACTGATATTATGAACCCGGCTTGCCTGATAAGGGATAGGCACGCCGGGATTGACCAAAGAATGGAAGCGTGTCATATGTCCATCGGTATCAACATGGATCGCGGCTATTTCAACGATACGGTCGCGAGCCGGACTCATTCCGGTAGTCTCGACGTCGAAGACGGTAAAAGGACCGAGTTCATGCCATGTTTTTTCGATGTTCATAGGGCTGACTTAGTTTATTTTTTATATCCGTCTGGGAATTTCAAACGCCATTTCCATGCGGTTTCGATGATGGCTCTGGCATTCTCGAATTCGGGTTTCCATCCGAGCTTGGCTTTTGCCAATTTAGAATCGGCAATAAGACGCGGGGGGTCACCGGCACGACGCGGTGCGACGTCAGCGGGAATCGGGTGTCCAGTAACTTCGCGAGCGGCGTCGATGATTTCCTTGACGCTCAAGCCGTTACCGGTACCGAGGTTATAATGTCCGCTTTCGGGGGCGTTGAGAGCGAGCATATGTGCCTGTGCCAAGTCACGAATATGGATATAGTCACGGATGCAAGTACCATCGGGGGTATCGTAGTCATCGCCATAGATCATAATTTTATCGCGTTTACCCTGAGCCACCTGAAGGATAATGGGAATGAGATGAGTTTCAGGGCTATGATCTTCGCCGAATTTTTCCGAGGCTCCGCAAGCGTTGAAATAGCGTAACGCGGCATACTGAAGACCGTGTATTTTATTGTACCAATGGAGCACTTTTTCAAAGCAAAGTTTGGATTCTCCATATGGATTGATAGGATTCTGCGGGGTCTGCTCGGTTATGGGCATGGTTTCAGGTTCGCCAAAAGTCGCGGCGGTACTGGAAAAGACAATGGTTCTGACGCCGGCTTCAACGGCGGCGTCGGCCATATTGATGGCATTGCACAGGTTATTGCGGAAATATTTGCCTGGATCCTGCATGGATTCTCCGACCAGAGAGAAGGCGGCGAAATGCATAATGCCTTCATATCCACCTTTTTTGACCACGTCGAAAAGGAATTCGCGATCACCGAGGTCGCCCTTAAAAAATCCGGCGCGTGGATCGACCGCGTCTTCATGTCCGGTTATCAAATTATCAAACACATCCACTTCGTGTCCATGATCGAGCAAGTATTCAGTACACACGCTGCCGATGTATCCGGCTCCGCCACATACGAGTATTTTCATCTTTCTCTTATCTCCATGCTTATTTTACTGTGAATAGATAAATTACAGTAAAAACCGCCGAAAACAATTTTCTCTCGTGTTTTTATTAAAAAAATATATAAAATAGAACAAGATGAGGCTCTCCCTCCGAAAATGATTCAAGCACGGTGGTGGTACGGTATTGACTTTTGCCTGCGAATCACTTATTATTTGTTATATACCAATGGAGAGTAAGTTGATGACCGTTGTCAGTTTCAGGTTTCCGTTTCCGGTTACCTTTGTATTTATGATGTTTCTGTTGCCCGCCCACCTTGCAGGCATGGCGGACACGGTCGAAAAAAGTATCGGCACTGAAATTATTTCCGGTAGTACGGCGGATGCCGTCTCACCCTTATGGCTTAAGGTCGGACTGGCAGGGGTTATTATAATAACTGCAATATTCATGCTGATCTGGAACCGGCGATTGCGCACGGAAGTCTCCAAAAGCATGAAGATCATGAATGAATTGCGCGAAAGCCGTAAGAAATACAGTCTGCTTGTACGCACTATTGAAGACGCCGTACTGATTATAGACCCAGACACGCGAAGTATATCTGACTGCAATCCAGCGGCATGCAGGATGTATGGTTACAAACGGCGTGAATTACGGGGAATGAGCCCGGTACTGTTGTCGGCGGAACCGAAAAAAACCATGAGTTTTCTGGAATGCAACCTGATGGAAATTGATCGTATCAGAAACATCAGGAAAGACAAAAGCGAATTTACCGCCAGCATCCACGGGAATATCATCCAGATGGACAACTACGATTATCTGGTCGCGGTAATTCATGACATAAGCGGATTAATTGAATCAGAAAACGCTATTCTTGACCGGGAAGAGGGGTTGCGCACCACGCTGAATTCCATAGGTGACGCGGTTATCGCTACGGACATGGACGAAAAAATAATCCGCATGAACCCGGTTGCGGAAACGCTTACCGGCTGGACCTTCAGAGAGGCGGGCAAACGTCATATTGATGAAGTATTGAAACTGATAAGCACCAGCAACGGGGAACCGCTATCCTTGTTAATCAAGTCTGTTTTCAGCATCAAAAAGGTCATATCACTCACCAGCGACATATCATTAGTATCCCGTGATTCACGGGAATACAAGGTAACCTACAGCATCTCGCCTATTCTGGACAAGCACTACAAATGCCTGGGTGCAGTGATGGTCATCAAAGACATAACGCTGGATTACTTCAGGGATCAGGAGCTTAAACTCTGGGCGGAACGTCTCAATATCGCCGCTGACGTAGCGCGTTTCGGCATCTGGGAGTATGTACTTTCTCAAAACGGCAGACCTGGAATAGTAGTAAATGACAACTGGCGGGAGCTGTATGAGTACACGGACAACACCATTCCAATCCAGGAGTTCTGGGAAAACGGCATACACCCGGATGATCATGAAGCAACCATGAACGCAATGAACAACGCGATAAGCGGAAAAGATATAAGTTTTGAGACGGAATTTAGGTTTGTCACGTCTTCACATAGCATCAAGTGGATATATGTATTGTGCAAGGTAGTGGAATACAATGAACAGGGCACACCCTGCCGGCTGGTAGGCATCCATCAGGATATATCTCCTCACAAGCACACCGAAGGAATGCTCATTCAGGCACGCAAGCAGGCGGAGGCCGCCAATCAGGCGAAAAGCCAGTTTCTTGCCACCATGAGCCATGAGATAAGAACGCCGATGAATGGAGTGCTCGGCTTCATCGACCTGCTACGCGACACCGAGCTTAACGAGTTACAATCAAAATATCTTAACATCGCCTCAAAATCATGCCACGCCATGCTGGCGCTGCTCAATGACATACTTGACTTTTCACGCATTGAATCGGGCAAACTCCAGCTGCACCCGGAAACGTTCAATCCGGAGGATTTTCTGCGGCAACTGGAAGAAACCATATCCGTACTGATCCCATCCGGGCAGATCGAGCTGAAATTCACTATTCCCGCGCCTTTACCACGCTGGGTACAAGGAGATCAGGTCAGGCTCCGGCAGATACTCTACAACCTACTTTCCAACGCCATAAAATTCACCGATCACGGAAGTGTATCGCTGGAGACCACGGCAACAGAAAGCGGCGGCATTGCGTCTTTGGAATTCAGCGTCAAGGATACCGGAATCGGTATAGACAGCGAAGATCTGGAGGCTATTTTTGAAAAATTCAATCAGCTGGACAACTCTCTGGTCAGGAAATACGGCGGAACCGGTCTGGGTTTGACCATATGTCAGGAGCTTGCGCAACTCATGGGCGGCAAGATCGAAGCCCGCAGCATTCCGGGCGAAGGCTCGGCATTCACATTCAAAGTCGC
>JAFGXT010000020.1 GCA_016936495.1 Victivallales bacterium | reverse complement strand
TTTTATACTGGACAATGGAAATACCGGTAGAAGGAGAGCATGGATGAAAACAAGAATCTTCATATTGATTATTGCTGTAACCATCGTCTGTATTTCGTTGTCATGCCGGTCAACTATCCAGCGAAGCGATTATCAGGCCTTCGTGCAGTCTCAATCAAATTACGAACCCAATATTACCAATGCAAAATTAGGGATTATACAGTTTGATTGCATAGTGCCATTTATCGGTGAAACTATCAGCCAAAATGTAAAGGCGGCTTTAGGTGATACCGGTTTAACGATGTTTGATACATTAGAGATGACTCTTCAACTGAATAAATCGGGCATAAATCTTGAGTATTTACTAAAAAACAAATTTTACTCACAGATTATGGAAGCAGCGGATTTGGATTATCTTTTAATAGGAGACGTCCAGATTTATTCTCCGAGAAGAAAGAAGATAATCAGCGTTTCGGCAATTATGTTAGATAATAAAGGGGATATCGTCGTAAAAGTCAGGTTCGAGCCCCCTGATCGGCACTGGACGATGCCGATTATCGGCAAAGTAATTGCGAATGAAATAAAACGCGAGTTTAATCTGCCACATGAAGACGAAATAAAGATTAACTGATGAAAATTATCAATGGAGAGTTAAGAAGCGTGGCATTATCGAATGGATTGAGCAGGAATGTTCGTTTCAGGGGTGGATGTTCCTTTCTCCATAAAGGCTTTCCACTGATATAATTTCCTTTCCATGGGGTTAGTTAATGTGTATAATGCCGGCAATAATACACACGGGAGGCTCGACATGAGAACAAATGTCGTTATCGATGACGAACTGATGGACGTTGCTCTCAAGGCATCCGGCTTGAAAACAAAAAAGGACGCCATTGAAGAGGGGTTAAAACTGCTGATACAGGTGAAAGGCCAGCGAAAAATCAAGGACTATCGGGGACAATTAAAATGGATCGGCAACCTTGATGAGATGAGGCGGGACACATGATCGTCGTCGACTCGTCTGTCTGGATCGACTATTTCAACGGCAGGAGAACGGCACAGACTGATTGCCTCGACTATTCTTTGGGTTATACTCCAATCGTCATGGGCGACCTTATCTTGACCGAAGTACTTCAGGGCTTTCAAAGCGAAAGGGACTTCAAGATTGCGAAGGATCTTCTTCTGCGTATGTTCCTTATCCCGATGGGAGGGCAGGAAATAGCCTTGGAGAGCGCGACGAATTACAGATTCTTGAGGAAGAAAGGAGTGACGGTACGAAAAACGATTGATGTCATAATTGGAACCTTCTGTATCCACCACCACTTCCCTTTATTGCATGATGACAGGGATTTCGACCCGATGGTCAATCTGTTGGGGTTGAAGACGATTGAACGGTAACCTTTATGCGGTGCCGATCACGGCCTCAAAAAAACCTGTGTTATGAAGAGTGTCACGTTTCTTTTATCAGGAAAGACTCAGTTTCAGAATGGCCCGTTTATAGAGGTAGGTTGAGACAAAAATATTTGTTGAGCCTGTGGATTGATAACGACCAAACTCACCGGCGACAATGGCGCGTAGCGGGATAGCCCTCCGATACAGTCCCTTGCTATGCTATGATTTATGTGATCCATTTTTTGTTTATATTTCTCAGGCTGATAAAAAATAGTACAGCGCAGAAACCTGAGAGAACAAGAAAGCTTAACCCCAAAGGCAGCATGTTCGACCCGTTCATCGAGCCTCGCAAAATATCAGCGCCATACGTCAGAGGCAACGCATATGATAGTGGACGCAAAAAAACAGGAAGAGAAGTAATAGGGAAAAAAAGACCACAGAGAAAAATCATCGGAAAACGGAAAAAGTTCGAGAACGTCTGCGCCTCGAAAACCTCTTTGACCGAGACGGCGATGAATAATCCCAGAAACGTAGAGCTTATGGCAATAAGCACTGTTGAGGGAATAATAAGGCACCAGTTCAGACCAGACATGTCGGTTAAAAGCATTGCTATAAAAATCGGAACAAAGGCATTTATTATTCCAAACAGAATCGCGCCTGATGTTTTAGCCAGCATCAAAAGCTCCAGTGATATAGGGGCGAGCAAAAGCCGCTCGAAAGACCTGCCTTTTTTTTCAAACGTCACTGTAACCGAAAGAACACTGGTTGTTCCGAAAAGAATGCTCAGTGCCACTAGCCCGGGAAGCAAATTTAACAACTTGTCCATTCCCAGACCGGACCGGATAAAAAACATCGCTATCCAGACTAATGGAAACAGCAGCCCCCAACTGATATTCGGTGGTTTCAGATAATAAGAACGGACATCCTTAAGCAAAATATTCCAGAAAGCAATCCATGTTTTCACTCATTGCCACCCATTCTCATTTTTTCTTTCTCCTGTTTCAACATTCTTGCCTCGATACCTGTGATTTTAATGAAAACATCTTCAAGGGTTGGAAGAATTTTTCTTGCCTCCATCACTTCTATGCCATTATCTTCCAATAGCCTTACAAGCGGGCCTACTCGTATAGGCTGGGGTGATTCTACGCGAATTCCTTCTGGTACGGGTTTGCACTGGTGCCCGGGGAATCTGGTCGTTATCTGTTTGCATGCCTTGTCCATAGAGTTCTTAAACGCAAATTGTATCATGTGTTTATCCTGGGTTTGCCACATCAGATTTTCAACCGTATCGATGCAGACAATTCGTCCTTCCACGATGAATGCTATTCTGTCGCAGAGCCTTTCGGCTTCTTCGATGTAATGCGTGGTCAGAAAAATGGTGGTTCCATCTGAGTTGAGGTCGGAAATAAGCTGTCTGATCTGCCGTGCGCTGGTGACATCAATGCCTGTCGTTGGTTCATCAAGAAATAAAATCGAAGGACAGTGTATTATCCCTGCCGCAATGGTAAGCTTCCGTTTCATACCCTTGGAATATCCGTTGAATTTTCTGTTGGCAGCTTCCTTTAGTCCGAAGATTTGGAGTAATTCCCTTGCCCTTTCACTGCGTTCTTTCTTGCGGATACCATATAAGGATGCGCAGAAACAAAGATTGTCAAAACCAGAGAGTTCCGGATACAGATTGCTCTCATCGGGAACAATTCCGATCAGATGCTGGGCTGCCTTCGGATTTTTGGTGCAGTCCTGTCCTGCAACTTTTATTGTTCCTGAGTCCGGTCTGGAGAGCCCTGTAAGAATATTAATAGTGGTTGTTTTTCCAGCTCCATTGGGACCGAGAAACCCGAAAATTTCACCTCGTTTCAGTGAAAAAGATATTTTGTTAACGGCAGTTATATCCTCGAACGTTTTTGTAAGCTTGACAACATCAATCAAGGACTCCTGATTACCGCCTGTTTGATTTGATTTTAGCTCTTTCATGTTTTACCTGTGGCATAACGGGTTGCGGATCAGCAGAAGGCGGATTCGCGAGCTTGCTCGTGTGGACGGCTGTCTGCTGCATCCGCTTGATGGTCAGGCGCGAAGCGCAT
>JAFGXT010000217.1 GCA_016936495.1 Victivallales bacterium | reverse complement strand
TTTCTCTTAAGGCTCAGATTGGTCCTGAGATTGAACATTTTGAGCTGCTGGAGATGGCGCAGATGATGGAAGAAAATGACCCGGAAGAGGTCGGAAATTTGACTGAATATGTGCGCAAAAACTGGCAGTTTGTTAAAGATCCTAAAGCCGGTACGGTGGAGAATTCCGTTAATCTTTATATGGCGATGAAGCGTAAGATTGAGGAAAGCAACTATGCTGGATTTTCTTTTAATGATGTTGATGGCGTGAAAAAGCTGTTGAAATTTGCTCCTGCCGGAGCTATGACTTTACTGCATGACCGTATGGACATCTCATCAGTACCGGAAAACGACTGCCTGGGAGCGGTGGCTCAATTGATGGTGCGATATTTAACCGGACAGGTCGCCGCGTATCTGGAGTTTTACGAATTTCTCGATAACGGCGCGCTGATGGGCGTACCCGACTACGTCCCGGCGGAAATAGTGGATGGGAAAATAACTGTGATGCCCAATGCATTCGGCAGTTTCGGCGAAGGACTGTTGAATGTTTCAAAACTCAAAACCGGCACTGTAACCATGGCACGCCTGACTAGGATCAAAGATGAATATACATTGCACCTTCAGCTTGCTGACGCACGTACTCCGATAAAATGGGAGGAAGCAGGCTGGGCGCCGCCCGCACCGCAACTTCCGAGCCTGGAAATGATCTTTGAAAATCCAGTCGAAGAGTTCATCCAGAAAGTAATGAGTCAACATTATATCATTTCCTATGGCGATAACCGCGCCGCCCTCAGGGATCTCGCGGCTATTTTGAATATAAACGTAATATAGAGGAACTGACAGTATGATTACCCCGCTTGAATATATCGGGTCTGATGTGGAACGCATCAACGCTGCTATCAATGCTGCCGAAAACGGGCTTGTAACCATCCCTCGACGACTTCCCGATGCTTCGGCAAAGCGCGATTACTGGCTTATTGATTCCGCTATCCTGCTACGTTCAAATATCACCCTGATACTTGATGATTGCAGAATAAAACTTTCGGATAGCTGTCGCGATAATATCATGCGTTCCGCCAATGCCATGCCAGGTTCCGACAACATCGGCGAGCTCACGAATATTCATATTATCGGCAAGGGCAATGCGATACTGGAAGGCGCGGAGCATCCGCGTTCAACCGGAGATTGCGCCAAAATGACCGGCGTTGATTCTTACGGCACCGATACGGCTGATAAAAATGAAAATCCTTATGGTGACTGGCGTAATATCGGAATACTGTTGGTTAACACTCATGGTTTCACCATTAGCAACATAACACTTAAAGATATGCATTGCTGGACTTTATCCATGGAATACTGCTTCAATGGCGTAATCAGTGATATCCATTTTGAAATATCCGAAAACCGTATCATTGATGGACAAAAAGTCAAAGTATGCAACTGTGACGGTATTGATCTGCGCAAAGGATGCCGCAATATCACCATTGATAACATCAGCGGCTACACCGGTGATGACGTGATCGCCCTTACCGGAATTGACCGGGGCAAAGTCGCGCCTAGCGGGAATGTTATGAAGGCTTCGACCATGTTTACAAGTTCTCACCCTTTGCCCGGTATGTCCGATGATATTTGTTTTATCACTATAAACAATATCCATGCCTATTCCGAGGGTGGGCATCAGATAGTACGTCTGCTCAATACCGGCAAGGTCAGCATGCATCATATTACCATCAACGATATTGTAGACACCTCACCGGAAACACTCATGGATAATGTTATGGTGAAAATCGGGGATTCCAATCCTGCCTGGGGTGGAGTAAATCAGCTCGGCAATACTTATGCCGTCATGATTACCGGCATTCGTTCCCGCGCGAAAAAGTGCATTGTCATTGCCGGAACTTTATGTGATTCCATAATCGGCAACGTGGACAATCTCAATCCGGATTGTCCCTGCATTGATTATATGTCCGGCACGGATAACACCCGCAATGTGTTCACATACAATCTGCACTGCTGAGTTTTATATTCGTTTAGGTAAAACATTGATTTTTTTTTACCACGAAGAAACGAAGGACACGAAGAATCAATGAACTGTTTTATTCATTTGATGGGCAAGATGTTAACAATCAAGCTTCGTGTTCTTAGCGCTCTTCGTGGTAATATCAAAATGTTAAATTTTCAGATTAACAAAGTATAGTTGTTGAAAAAGTTACGGACATGTCCCATTTTTACATTCTACATGGGGGATTTTACCTGAATCCATAAAAAAATCGCGAAAAAAGTCATATTCATAAATTTGCGGCATTGACTTTGTTATTGGTATATGGTATCTTTATGGTATGATTAAAAAACAGAGGTGTATCAATGGATGACAGGCTGGTAAGAGTGCCGCTATACGAGCAGCTGAAGCACAAATTGACAGAATACATCGACCGGGAACAGATCAAATACCTTCCGCCAGAGAAGGAGTTGATGCAGAAGTACAAAGTGTCGAGAAATACTCTGCGCCGGGCGATTTACGAACTCACTCAGGAAAATATTCTCCGCCCGATTCAAGGCTTGGGGACATTGGTATATCCACTGCCGATTATCGCGGAAAACAGTTTAATACTAGTTATCTGTGACCACAAGATAAATCGTTTTCAGCAGGAAGGAGTCAACCGTTTGCTGTATGTGATGAACAAAAGTCACTTAAACACACTGGTTCTAATGATTGACAAGGAAAATGTGGATATCAAACATCTGGATTACCTGGTTAAAAAATGTGACGGTCTGGTTGTGGATCAACTAGCATCGTTTTCACCGGTACTATATGATCTGATTGCGCGTTACCAGAAAAAAGCTGTATGTATGCGCTGGATTCCATCCCAACCTTTATCTTACATAACTGAAGATGTTACAGGGGGGGTATACCTTCTCGCCCGTCATCTGTTGGAATTGGGGCATCGCGATATCATCTTTGCCGGGTCGCTGGATGACGAACGCCGAGTGGCAGGCCTGAACAAAGCTTTTAGCGAATACGGAATTGAGCTAAACGAAAATAATGTGGCATACATTCACTGGGGGACTAGGCAGGAAGGCTATGAAGCCACAAGCAAATTGCTTGCCTCCAGACATAAATTCACCGCAGTCATTGCGCTAAATGACGAAGCCGCACTAGGAGTTGAAGAATGTCTGCTGGGAAATGGCTTGCGTATTCCTGAAGATGTTTCAGTAACCGGTTTTGACAATCTTGAAGATTCTGCAGTATACCCGGTTCCGCTAACAACCGCATCTGGAAACTTGGAAAATATTATCAGTGATGTCGTAGCTTTCCTCTTGTCCAATCAATGCCACGGTGATGTAATATGCCGGGTGGCGGAAACAAAACTTATTGTGCGAAAGTCTACAGGAGCTCCTCCAGCAAAAACTTAAATTTAAAACTATGAATTAAGGAGAAAAAAATGAAAAGATTATTTACGCTCGTAGAGTTGCTTGTGGTTATAGCTATAATAGCAATACTTTCAGCTATAATGTTTCCTGCGCTAAGCCGTGCGCGTACTTATGGTTATCAGATAGCCTGCACGAACAATCTCAAACAGATCGGAATGGGTTATATTCAATATATAGACGATTTCAGCGGTTGGTATATTCTTGGCTCCACGACCAATTCCGATGACGCATGGATGTCAGTTCTTTACAGGGGAAGCGCGCGTTATGTGCCGAAACGCTGTTTTTTCAACCGCACTAAAAACCATCCCGAGAACTTTGGATGTCAGGCGCAATGGTCTCTAAATCTGCCCATCGCATATGGATTGAATTATTATATCGCCGTTCCAGATCGGGGGAGAAAGATTTCTTCAGACTTTATCCCACGCCCATCCATGACTCTGTGGGTTGCTGAAAGCTATTTCTGGATAGTAAGTTTTGACGGTTCAGGCTGGTCTCAGGACATAGCCAGACGCAGGATTCATAATAAAGGAAGTAATTTTCTTTTTGTGGACGGACATGTCTCTTTTATGCTTGATGAGCGAAGGGCTTACTCTGTTCCATTTTGGCGTCCACGTTAAATCTCCTATCTTTCAAATTTAAAATCACAACTAAGGAAGGTATTATAGTGAAAAGAATACGAATATGGATGATGTCCACGCTTCTGGCTGCCGGGTTGGCAATGGAAGCAAACGCAACCTCAAAGAATAATGACAACAAACTGATTATCCCATCGCCCAAAAATATGGAAATCGGAAAAGAAGTCATGATGCTCAGCAACAATGCAAAAGCACTGGCAAAAATAATCCTGCCGACAGATGCGTCAGCAATAGAGCGGCAGGCTGCTAACTATTTTAATGAAACCATAAAAAATGCAGGGGGAAGCACTCTTCCCATACTTGAAGATGACGGGAAAGCCACTCCTGGAAACCATATTTTTATAGGAATTAACACCAAATTCCAACACCACCCGTTGCAAAATAACGAATTAGAAAAGTATCCCCTGGGAGAACAAGGCTATTTGATACGCTGCTCTTCAGGCAAGACCGTACTGACCGGTCTTAACGAGCGTGGAGTTTTATACGCGGCAGTCACCGCTGGATTTCTATTGGAAACACATGGGAATAACATTGTTTTGAGAACAGCCACGGTATCAGACTGGCCGGATTTCCATAACCGCATGCTACTGAATGATATTCTCAGCACTCCGGTCAGAGAAGGCAAAGTAATGCCGAATGAAGGACATGGCAATCTGGAAGTGGCAAAACGCCAAATAGATTGGGCTTTACGATATAAGTTCAATCTTATACAGGTTGACGCGCTGATGTTCAAGGAATATCTGGATTGTGAGGATGACTGGGAATGGATACGCCAGATTAATAATTATGCTTCTAAACGCGGAATAAAAATACTCTTTCACGACTATCATGGATGGGCGGTAGGCAAGGTTAAACGCAATGGAGACACACAACTTTACAAAGAAGGCGTAAACATCTTCCAAAAACACTATTACACCTGGAGCCGCAATGATCTGCTTGAGAAAAAAGCCGAACAGTTACGCCGCTTTGTGTCCGCCACCGGAACAATGGCAGTAGGTCTACACGCTCAGGACTACTGGGATGGCAACTGGATCAACCGAAGCAAGGCATGCAAAGAAACATTCGGCGATGACCGCGCGGCCGGAGATGCCAACATAATAAACATCCTTTACCGTGGTCTCAAGGCAGGAAACCCGGACATAATGGTTAATATGATTCCATTTCCTTATGCCCGCAATCTTGATTTGCCGGGCAATGAGGACGTACGCGAATATTACCGCCGCCTAAGCGCCGCCATTCCCGCCGATATCTGGCTTACCTGCGCAGGTTATAGCGGTGAAGCGGTGGATTCATGGCATCGCAACCTGCGGCAACCGCTGTTACTCTGGATTAATAACATTCCTTTCGGATATGGATGCTTTTTTGATTGGACTCCTAGATTTTCCCGCAGCATATACCGTGAGGCTCATACCGATGATATTATATTCCTGAATCACCCTTACTCATTTTTTGATACATTACCGGTATCCCTGATCGGCATAGAATATCAATGGAACACCAAAGCTCCCGGATATGGAGTTGTAACCGAAAGCGAGGTTATAGTCAAAGATGGTCCTTATTATACCAGATTGTTGAATTTTGAAGACAAACCCCTTGCGGAATGGGTACTCGAACACGGACAGGATCTTCCGCATCCGGACAGCGCCGGATTTCTCCAGAGAATTTGCGCTTCACTATACGGGAACAATATCGGTGAAGGCATGGCGGAAATGTTATTATGCGGCGTCACTGACTGGCCACTACCCGATTGGCGCTGGATGTATAAACGCAATGAGACTTTAGACGTTATTACCAATGAACTTAATAAAAGTGAAAAGGCTCTTAAGATTCTCGAAAATATGCGTGATGAAAATCTGGAAGTAGAAGAGAAAAATACCGTGAATCGTTTCTATAACCGGATTTATCATCGCACTCTTTATCTACGGGCAAAACATCTGGTCGCTTCCGCTACAGATGCAGCGGCAAAGCATGATCTTACCACCGCTACAAAGCTTGCTGAAGAAGCTGAACGCCTGATCGACGCGAATCTGAAAAAACTCAATGACCGTGTCCATACCCGGTGGCTCTACTATCTTAATACCGACAGCTGGTATAAAAAACTTAAACAGGATATTTATTTCCTCCGTCTCAAATTGCGCTTCAGCAATCAGGATTCCGTAAAAAGCGGGACGAAAATAGCCATCTACAAACCCAATAATCGCGGTGGACAGGTCTTCCCTTTCCAAACTATTTATAACACACTCATCCGTAATTCTGAATTCAATGTAGAATTCATAGACAACCTTCAGGAACAAACTCTTAATAAATTTAAAGTATTGATAATTCCCCAAGTCAAAAGCTGGGGAAAAGGCGATAGAGAACTATACCGAAGCTCCATCCGGAAATTTGTCAGTGCCGGTGGTGGCGCGTATTTTGAACATGACGCCAATGGTTGGACTCGCCCCGGACGAGATGCCATTGACCGCGGAGTATTCCCGGAAATTTGCATCGGTATCAGCGACAGAGAACCAGAACATCCCGGCAAAGAATTGCAAGTTAAAGTGAATTTGCCACATCCAGCCCTGGGCAACTCCACCGCCAAAAGTTCGTTCCCTCAAATGTATTGGGATTATAATATTCTGACTCCGGGGCCGAATGGAAAAGTACTGGCCCGTTCTGAAAGCGGTAAACCGACATTGATCGCTGGAAGCTTTGGAAAGGGCAGAGTTTTGTGTAACGGCATGGTTACATTGAAGTCTAACGATCAAGACGCCGAAGAAGCCTTCGGCATAGACAAGCTTATTATCAATCATGGCGTTTCATGGTTGAGCGGAAAATAATAACAAAAAGGAGAAAAGCATGAAACTGAAACATCTTATTCTGTCATCAACAATGGGTCTGATGGTTATGAGCATCGGAGTATTCGCACAAGAGGGAAAAGGAGCCGCCGGAATGATCGTCAATGGTGAATTCAACTCTAGCGAAACCGGCCATATCCCGCACTGGAGCGGCTGGGGCCTTAGAGCGCTCCCGCTTAATGAAAACGATATCAAAGGATGTAGACTGATACTGCCGGAAAAAACCGCCAACGGCTGGTACTCCTCGGAAACGATGACTCTCCACCCCGGAAAAGAATATTTCTTTACATTTAAAATCCGTAAATCAGGTGAATGCCGTTTTATTCCTTTTCTGGTGGTATTAAATCGTGAGGATAAGAAAAAATCCAATGTAGGAATAAATTTCTTTCCCATGTCCGACGCCACGCGTGAAATATCTGAATGGACTGAATTCTTCGGCACTGTAAAAGTACCAAATAGAGCGACAATAAATGCTGGATACATACATTTTTATGTAGACAGGCATCAGGACAACACTACTAAATTCTCTTCTACAGACGAGAAACATATAGATTTGTCTGGATTACAACTTCGTGAACTGTAATAAGACTATGTCTTTTCGCTTACTGTATTAATATAGTTCTTTGTATTCCTGATGTTTGTAGGTGATACGGCGGATTCGGATGGCTCTAGAACAGTTGCAGTCGCTGTTAAGTAACGCTAAGAATTGCGTCCCGATCAAAATCTTGTATTTTGTTCGGGACAATTTCGCTGTTTCAACGGCAGTCTTGCCGGACGCGTTTGCCGATGTCTGTAATCTGCGCGGAAGATGTTTGGGAAGAATTATCTTTCCGCGCGACAACAGCACAGTGCGTTCTATCGCGTTGCGCAACTCTTTGAAATTGCACATGATCTTAGTTCCATTCATTCGGAATTGTTACATGACGCCAAACAAATTGTATTTTTTTTCATATGAACATCTGGAAATTTCCATAAAACAGTGTATTTGTATTGGTTCAATTCTGGTGCCTGGATGGCGGAATCGGCAGACGCAACGGACTTAAAATCCGTTGTCCGTAAGGACGTGAGGGTTCAAGTCCCTCTCCAGGTACCACTTTTTTAACCTCAAAATTGCTTCTTATAGTCTATCTGCTCAAAATTAAGCGTTTACCTTGATTTACGGTATTTTACCCCATTTTTATGCTTATTCTTGACGCATTCTTGACACATCTTTTTATAGTGTAAGTAAATTGTAGTATTCTATTTCGGATAAGTTCTTTTAGGGACTCAAAAAAACAGTAATATCAAAACTTGATAAAACCTGTAAATGGCTTACCGTTGTTTTTTCGCACACGGACAAACTCCCGGCTGGTAAACTGGCTACCTTGATCCGAGTTGAAAATCTTCGGCGTTCCATATTTACGCACAGCTATTTCCAGAGTTTCAATACAATGCGCCGCGGCCGTAGCTATGGGAACTCCGTAAAAGGGCATTTTTAGGTACATTTTGTGAATTCCTCTTTCAATACAGCATCCTGATATCGATGCTCAATTGAGCGGCAGGAACGATAATAATAGCTGGATTTTGGCACCTCAAGCAGTTGCAGTTGACGATTTACCGACAACTCGGATTCGGCCACCTCTATGAGTTTTTTCCGTTTCTCAAGAGGTAGCTCTCGTACTTTTTTCGCAGAAAATCATTCTCCACATTAAGCTGACCAATCTTTTTGAGGAGATCCTCCTCAGAGAACTGATTTTCCTGCTGCTTTTCTTTTTTTGTGGAAAAGACCCCAGAGGCTTCACTGAGCAGTTTCTTTTTCCACTGACTGACCTGATTGGGATGCAGATTGTGTTCTCCAGCGATTTCGGCATCCACGCAATGCTTCCAACGCTACCTGACTTTTAAATTTGCAACCATAAGTTTTCTTCATCTTTCCGACTTCATTTTTAAATTTTCTGTTTCTGTTAATTTAGGAGCCTTTTACACCTATTCAAGTTGTCCAGCTTTCGGGGAGAAGCGCAAAAGGAAGGCTGATAATGCTGTTAGAAATATTCCGCGTAGTAATTGCATAATTGCTATACTTGTGTTTTTATTCGCTTTTGAGTTGTTCGAGTTCTTCCCAGCGGGCGTAGAATTTTTCGAGTTTGCGCTGCCATTTTTCAAGCTGTCGGGTTAAATCGTCCTGTTCCGGGCCGTGTTTGATGAAAAAATCGGGTTGAGCGAAGAGCTCTTCGAGTTTCTGGATGTTTTCTTCAGCTTCAAGTATTTGCTCTTCCATGGAGTCGTATTCGCGTTGTTCTTTGAAGCTGAGTTTGCGGGTGGCTGAGGTGGATGAACGTTGTTTTTTAGGTGCAGGCTGTGGGGCGCATGGGGTATCGTCGGATTCCAAGTCAGCCAGAGCATTTTTCTGTTTCATTTCGCGATAATAGTCGTAATTGCCAATGGAATATTCCGGCGTATCGGCGTCGCTGAATGCAAGTATCCCGGTGCACACCCGGTTGAGGAAATAGCGGTCATGACTGACGACCGCCACGCAGCCGTCGTATTGCGCCACCGCTTCTTCCAGGATGTGCAGAGTGGACAGGTCCAGATCGTTGGTGGGTTCGTCGAGGATGATGAAATTGCCGCCGCGTTTAAGTTGTTTGGCAATCATGAGGCGGGCTTTTTCGCCGCCGGAGAGCTGTCCGACTTTGCTGTTGATGCGTTCGTCTGCAAAGAGGAAACGTTTGAGGTAGCTCCATACGGTTATTTTCTGATCGCCGAGTATGACGAAGTCGTTACCTTCGCCTATTTCCTCGATCACGGATTTTTCATCATCTAGCTTGGAGCGTTCCTGATCTATGTAATTAAACTTGACGGTTTCGGCGACTTCGACGGTTCCGCCGTCAGGTTTGAGGCTTCCGGTTAGGAGTTTGAGCAGCGTGGTTTTGCCGGTGCCGTTTCTGCCGATGATACCGAGGTGGGTGCGGGGTTCAAATTCAAAGGAAAAATTTTTGAGAATACTTTTTGAGCTGAACGCCAGGCTGGTATTTTTAAATTCCGCAACTTTATTGCCGAGTTTATCGGCGGGGGGGATTATGAGTTCCATTTCGCCTTCGCGTTTGACGCTTTGAATTGCGGATACTTCATGAAAGCGTTTAAGGCGTCCCTGATTGCGGGTGGTTCTGGCTTTGGGGTTGCTGCGTACCCATTGGAGTTCGGCGCGGAGGAATTTTTCGCGTTTTTCGTCTTGTTTTTCCTCGTTGTATTCCCGTTCGGCTTTCTTCTCTATAAAATCCGAATAGTTGCCTTCGTAACTGTAAAATTTACCGTTGGACAATTCCACTACACGGTTGCACACCCGATCCAGAAAATAGCGGTCATGGGTAACGATCACGCAGGCGCCGCGGTAGCCGGCAATAAAGTTCTCCAGCCATTCGATGGTTTCCGCGTCGAGATGGTTGGTGGGTTCGTCGAGCAGCAGCAGGTCGGGCTCGCGGACGAGTTCGCGAGCCAGGAGGACACGACGTTTTTCTCCGCCGGAAAGAGTAGCCGGGTACATTTCATCAGGAGGGGTCTTGAGTGACTGCATCACCTGCCGGATCTTGTTATCTAGATTCCAGGCGTTGTGAAAGGATATTTCTGTTTCCAGCTGATAATGGCGGCTGGAATCCAGGGGCAGCGATTCGTATTCGTCGATCAACGAGGAAAGATATTCCACGCCGCTTTTGATGTTTTCGTATACGGTAAGCGATTCATCCAGTTCAAAATCCTGGGGCATGTAGCCGATGCGAAGGTTTTTACGGCGTGTTATTTTGCCGTTCTCCGCCGCGAGTTCGCCACGGGTAAGCTGTTTCATAAAAGTGGTCTTGCCGCAACCGTTGCGTCCGATCAGACCGATGCGTTCTCCATCGTGTACCGTCAGTTCGGCATTGTCGAGTATCTGCTGGGAACCAATTGTAAAATTCAGTCCTTCCGCCGAAAATATTACCGGAGTATTTTTCTCTGCCATTTAATAAAATCTGTCCTTGTCTTTTCTGCTGCCTACAATTATTTTAATCAAAATATACCCCGCGGGTATTTTTTTGCAATGTATATGTATAAATTCAGGTGTCATAAATGATTGATTTTGATATTCCAGTGGAACGCAGAAATACTTCCAGTATAAAATGGGACCGTTACAAAGGGCGCAATGTCATTCCCATGTGGCTTGCGGATATGGATTTTCGTTCGCCGCGACCCGTGATCAAGGCTTTGCTTGAGCGGGTCGAACACGGTATTTTCGGGTATACCTCCGCGCCCGAGGTGTTGTATGAGACTGTGATCGACATGTTGCGCAGGGAGTATGACTGGAAAGTACATCCTGAATGGCTGGTGTGGCTCCCCGGACTGGTTACCGGGCTTAATCTTGCTTGTCATGCTTTTACGGCAAAGGGGGATGGCGTGATGTCCGCGTTCCCGGTGTATAATCCTTTTCTGGAGGCTCCGCGGCTGGCGGAGCGCCGCCTGGTGAAGGTTGAGCTGAAATATGAAAACTCCAGATACGAACTGGATTATGACGGCATTGAAGCGGCATGTGATGATGGCGTTAAAATGTTTGAATTATGTAATCCGCATAATCCGGTCGGACGTGCTTTTTCTTTAACTGAGCTGGAGCGTCTGGCTGAAATATGCCTTAAGCATAATATGGTCATCAGTTCCGACGAGATACATTGCGGACTTATTCTTGATGAGGACAAGCGGCACATACCGATAGCCTCCATTGACCCGGAAATAGCCGAGCGGACTATTACCATGATGGCGCCGAGCAAAACATATAATATTCCCGGGCTGGGCTGTGCTTTTGCCGTAGTCCCCAACCGGGAAATGCGTACTGAGTTGCTGCGGACAATGAAAGGGCTGGTGCCTTTTGTGAATACATTGGGTTTCACCGCCGCTCTCGCGGCATTTCGTGATTGTGGAGAATGGCACGCGAAGTTGATAACGTATTTGCGCCGCAACCGTGATGAACTTGAAGCTTTTGTGGCGTCAAGACCTGGCATTTCCATGCCTCATGTCGAGGCGACATATCTGGGTTGGGTGGATGTGCGTGAACTTGGACTTGAACAAGCGGTGACATATTTTGAGGATTTCGGCGTGGGATTCAGCGATGGTGCCGGATTTGGGATGCCCGGATTTATTCGCATAAACTTTGCATGCCCGCATTCGCAGTTGAAAAGCGCCCTGGAAATGTTCGACGCCGGTCTTGCCAACCTTAATCATTAGCTGAATTTCTCTTTCAGGTGAAGTTTGGGAGCCCCATGTCGGGACAAGTCGGGCCGGTCTAACTTGTTAAATGGAGTGGTGGTTGCGATTGGCTTTTTTGCTTTTTTTTATAGTCAATACTTGTCATCAAGCTATAAAGGAGCTACTTTGGTTTTACTATAATGAGTTGAACAGGGGAACAGGTCTATGAATTTTCATCTTTACACCGGGAACCGGCTGGAAACGCTGGCAGACAGGTTTCTGGAGAAAGTGTATGACCGCCCCCTGAACGATCCATTTAAAGCTGAAACTATCATGGTTCAAAGTCCGGGTATGGCGGCATGGCTGAAACAGCATATCGGTTCGCGCAGACCGATCGCCGCTAATATTGATTTCCCTTTTCTTAATAATATGATAAGCAATCTGCTGGCGGAGTCTCCGGGGGGCGACGAAGATAGAAAATTGTTCACGCCGGAAGTTATGACCTGGCGCATATACGCCTTGCTTACTCCTGCGAATCTGGAAGGTTCGCTTAAAGAGTTGTCCTCTTACATTCGTGGAGAAAACGCCGGTCTCAAACGTTTTCAGCTCGCGGGTAAGATAGCCTATGCCTTTGACCAGTATCAGATATATCGTCCGGAGCTGTTGGCGCTTTGGGAGAAAAATATAGTCGGCAGGGATGAACAATGGCAGGCGGAGCTGTGGCGGATGTTGATACGGGGGCATGTCAGCCGCGCCGGAAAGTTGCTGGATTTTATTGCCGCGCCGGAAAAATTTAAAGTGCCGGATATGGAAAGGATCTCGATTTTCGGGGTGAGTACGATGCCGCCGGTGTTTCTAAATTTCTTATGTAAACTTTCTGAAACGGTGCCGATACATTTTTTCTATATGAATCCTTGTCGTGAATACTGGGAATTTTTGATGACTGATAAGGAAAAGCGGCGGCGTGGGTACGAGGAACTTGAAGAGGAGTTCAGCGAAGGCGGCAACCCCCTGCTGGCTGCGATGGGACGTCAGGGCAGAGAGTTTTTCAGTGTAGTCATGAACCTGCCCGATCTAATTATGGAGGACGATTGTTTTACGGATTTTGACGAAACCACTTTGCTGGGGGCGGTACAGCAGGATATTTTGACGATGACCGATCGTGCATTGTCTGAACACATGACTATCAGACCCGAGGATTTGTCCATACAGTTTCACAACTGCCACAGCCGTATGCGTGAAATTGAGATTCTGCACGACAATTTACTTGATCTTATTGAGCGTCAGGGCGTCTCGCCACGGGATATTATAGTCATGGCGCCGGATATTTCCGTTTACGCCCCTTATATCAAAGCCGTGTTCGAGCGGGAACCGGAGGACAGCCCGAAACGTTTGCCGTTTTCCGTGTCCGACCGCCGTTTCCGCGATTCCAGCCGGATAGCTGAAGCGTTTATGAATCTGTTGAAAATATCCGGTTCAAAATTCAAGGTCTCGCAGGTATTGGATATACTTGACGCGAGCCCGGTGCATTCCGCTTTCGATATAAAAGATGACGATCTGGAGCTTGTCCGCAAATGGATACGGGAGACCGGTGTGCGCTGGGGAATAGACGCGGCTCAGCGTAAAGCGGTTGATGACGTGGAATTTGATCAATATTCCTGGCGTAACGGACTCAAACGTATGCTTATGGGCTATGCCGTGCCAGCTGGTGGCGCGGAGGATGAGCGTGCTATAGTTCAAGGGATTTTGCCCTATGATCCTATAGAAGGGCAGGGCGCGGAGCTGCTGGGGCATTTGTGTTGTTTTATGGAGGCGTTGTTTGAGCTGAACGCCGACTTGAAGCGTCCGCGCTCCGCTGAACATTGGGCGCAAACGCTTTATGCCGTGCTTGACCGTTTTTTTCTGGGGGACAACGCTACTTTCCGCGAATTGGCTCTGATACGCTCGTCCATCGGCGAGTTGACTGGAGCGATTGAAACTGCCGGCTATGTCGATGACATCGCCCCGGATATTATTTTGTGCGGCATACAGCAGTGCATGGAAAACGAAAGCGATTCAGAAGGCTTTCTGCGCGGACGGATAACTTTTTGCGCGATGCAGCCGATGCGCAGTATCCCGACCTCGGTCATATGTTTACTGGGAATGAATGACGGAGATTTTCCACGTCGGGATTCGCGTCCGGGTTTCGACGTCATCGCCTCTAAAGTTAAGGTGTGCGACAGATCAAAACGTTACGAGGATCGATACCTTTTTCTTGAGGCGTTACTTTCCGCACGAAAATGTTTTTATGCCAGCTATCAGGGCATGGATGAGAAGAATAACAGCGAAAAAGCCGCCGCCGTACCTCTATGCGAATTGCGTGATTATATAGAAAATTCCTTTGTCGCGGCTTCCGGAGGGAGCATGACCGCGCGGATCGAATATAAACATAAATTACAGGCTTTCAATCAGGAATATTTTACCGGCGGCAGACTTTTTTCTTATTCAGAACATGATTTTCAAGGTGCGATGGTATTGCGGGAGGCACCTGCGCAAAGGAATTTCCTGACTGATGATTTCAATATTGAAAATGTTGAAAGCGTAGATGTGACGTTGGATGAACTTTTGCGGTTTTTCGGCAATCCATGCCGGTATTTTATCGGCGAACGGCTCCACGCCGCCGTTGCGCTTGGACGTGAGGATGATATCCGGGATGTTGAACCTTTTGAGCTGGATCATTTGGAAAACTATAAACTTGATCAGATGATTATCAATGATCTTATTCGTCGCTCTGAGCCAGAAGCTTTGTTTGGATTTGTTCGGCGCGGCGACCTCTTGCCGGTAGGAATAGCTGGAGAAAAGTTGTTTCAGAGCCGATACCGCGCTTTACGGCAATTCGCCGATGAATGTAATCTTAAAGCCATGTTTCAGGATACGGACAACATGCCGGTTGATATTGCTCTGGATGGCATAAATATTTCCGGCAGGCTGGAAAATGTCGGAAAAAACGGTATGATTTATTTCCGTTACGCTAATTTCAAGGGCAAGGACGCGTACAATGCCTGGATACGACATCTGGTCTTTAACGTGAGTTCCGGTGGAAATGTCGGCACGGACGTGCTGGTGTCCAAGGAGGCTGGCAGGTTGTTGCGCCTTAAGCCACTGGAACTTGAGGTGGCGACGGAACTGCTGCGGGATATAATCAAATTATATGCCTCCGGTTTGACATATCCTTTGCCGTTTTTCCCAAATACTTCCTTTGCTTTTGCCACTGCCGGGTTAAGTTCCAAAGATCAATGCAGTTTGCTGGATAAGAAGTTTAAGGTCGCATTGAAGGAATTCAGTGAGCAAAATTATAATTTTTCAGGAAATTTAGAGTCGGAAGACCCGGCGGTACGCTTGTGTTATGATTCCGGAGTGCTTGCTGGAGAATCTTTTATGCGTGCCGCGCAAATCGTTTATCTGCCCTTTTTTAAAGGTGAAGGCGAGCATCCTGTTTATGTCGAGGAGGTACCGTTTAATGCTTGATAACATCCTTGACTCTATAAATTGTGAACTTTCCGGCGTGAATGTCATTGAAGCCAGTGCCGGAACCGGGAAGACTTACAATATTCAAAATCTGTTCGCGCGCATGGTTTTGGAACAAGACATGCCCGTGAGTGAAATACTGGTGGTTACCTATACCGAGGCCGCCACCAAGGAACTGCGTGACCGTATCCGCCGTATTCTTCACGAATTGGAACTCTGTCTCAGTTGCGGGTACTCTGCCGATGAGCGTATTCTGGCGCTGGCGGCAAGGCTTAAGCCGGATTCGGAGGAAAGGGTGAATTGCTATCTTAAGCGGATTCGGACGGCTATACGAGACTTTGACGAGGCGTCGGTGTTCACTATTCACGGTTTTTGCCGAAGAATGCTAAACGACAACGCTTTTGAAAGCGGCATACTTTTTAATATTGAGCTGGAGCAGAACCCTCAGACGGTGATTCAGGAGATAGTCGAGGAGTTCTGGAGAAAGACTTTTTACGCTCCCGGCGCGTCCGTTATCAGGCTGTGCGCGGCGGAATACTGTAATCTTTCCGTTTCCAGTTTGTATACTTTTGTCAGCAATATGCAGAACCGTCATGGCGCTGAGTTTGAAACCGGCTTTGAAGATGAACAAAATGACGACGGATCAAAAGTCGATCCCGAAGGCGCGATGAAAAAAATGATTCGTCTGTGGGAGCGTCCGGCGGTGGAGAAACAGCTTGCAGATGCTAAACTTTCCACTTCACAGAAATTCAACTATAGCGAACCCACTAGAACAATCATATGCGACGCCATGGACGCCGTGGTGAACGGCGTCATAGATACTGACACCATAAGTCAGCTCAAAGCTTTCACCCGCGAATCCATAACTCGGGCGAAGCTCTCTAAAAGTGATCTGTCTGTTATAACGCATCCATTTTTTGACGCGGCGGATGAGTTTTTTTGTCAACTCGACGCCTATAAAATACAGCTCAGACTGGATTGCCTGAAGCATTTTTCCAGAGAGTATTATAAACGCAAGCAGGCACAGAATTTCCAGACCTTCAACGATTTGCTGGTGAATTTGGATCACCGTATAAATTATGAAAACGATCGCCGCCTGCTGGATGCCATACGGTCTAAATTCAAAGCGGCTATGATTGATGAATTTCAGGATACCGATCAGATCCAATATCGTATCTTTAAAAAAATATTCATC
>JAFGXT010000216.1 GCA_016936495.1 Victivallales bacterium | reverse complement strand
CTCAACCGGCAGTGCCGGGACGGGCTCCAGCGGCGGAACGCTGGTCGCCGCAGGCGAAATGTATTCACCTGCAACGCATTGTAACTCGCTATAGTTTGACATGTCAGTAAAATTTTCCCTGAGCGAGCGAAGCCATGCGAAAGGGAAAATGTTATGGCAAAGAGTTTTGTCAGTACCGTCAAAAGATACAATGTGTTGCAGGAGAATAGATTTTGTCTGTAACTACCCGTGCTTTGCCGGTTGAGTTTGTGTCGTCTGATGGATGTTTTACTGAAAGTGGGTTTCCAGCAGGATCAGTTCGCGGCCGCTGCTGTTGAACTGGATTGCCAACTGGCGGGCGTTTCCGGGCAGGGGATTGTTTATTCTTGCGGTCTTTTCCGGAGCCACGGTTGTTGTGGTTCCGGGCTTGCCGTTGATGGATATTTCCAGCTTATATTCTACGGTCGCAGGATTGCGTACTACGGATATCATATTGCGGCTTTGAGCCGGAGCTTCCACGTAAACACACGCCTCGCCGGGAGAATTATCGCCCCCCAGCATAAATGCTTCATTCAAAGAGTTGAATCTAAACGGACCAGAGATGCTTCTGCCCGCGCCGTTATACACATTACCCAGCAAGGAAAGTTCTTTGCCCGGAGCCCCTTGCAAAAGCAAACCGTATTGCGGCGAGGGGATGATTCCTGCCTCGGATTTGTAATCCCCCCATTTAATTATCTTAGCGACCGCCGGATATTTTATCTTTTTTTTTTCGGAAGCGCAATATGAAAAAATATTGACGAGAAGCCTGTCGGCTACCGGATCAAAGCCAGCGCGTGATATAAAATCAAAGGTGGAATAAAGCACGGCTCCCTCTCCGTAACCGACCTGAACCAGTGCCATATTTTCAAGCCCGCGTCCGAAATTAGCAAGAACCCGTATGCCTTTCAATGCTCCTGCGGATTTTTTCAAAGTCATAGCTCCTACCGCTGGAGTTACCAGAGGCATGCCCGGCATTGATTCATTCCAGCCATTTGGATCACTCCAGAATGATAAGGCAGAGTCGGGAAGCTGACTAAAAAGCACCTTTTCATCCGCGATGGAATTAATAAACACTCCGGTAGGCTCTTTCAGCGCAGTCGCGCTTAACAAGGCATCATTACCGGCAATCTTAAGTGTGCTTTCAGATGGTTCAAGTACCAGTACGACACCACCGGATTTAATGAAATCATCCAGCTCGCCAATGGCGCGGCTGGAAATATCCGCGTCTGCCCCTTTGCCTATGACCAATACATTGCCCTTGCGTAAACCGGAAAAATTGCGTACCTGAGCGAATTTTATACCTATTTTCTTAAATGCCTCGGCATATTCATCAGAGGGATCATAAAGTCTGACGGAATTATCAAAAGTCTGATCTTTCATAACCCAATTGTTGTCGGCGATGAAAAAGTTGGTTTCATTGGAAGCAATCAATCTTGTTCCCATGCGCAAATTGCCAATCAAACGGTAGCTGCCCGGCGGTATGTCTTTGCCCAGAGGAATACTCAGGTCAAAAGACCTGGAGTCATAATATGGAAGTTCAGGCACCTCGACTCTGCCTCCAGCAAAACGCTGACCGGTAAAGTTGAAAAGTTCCCAATGAACAGTGGATCTCATAATATCCAGCCTGTCATCGGCATCATTGATTACATGTATGACGGTTTTAAGCTCTGTCCCGCTGTATTTATGCGGAGTCCAATTTTCCCAACTTAGAAGTACAGGCTGGAATGAAGTACGCATCTGATCGGCTGAGGGCTTGGGTCTCATTTCTCTGAATGTTCTTACATTTTGCCATTTTGAATAGATCTGAAAATATGGCATTATGCCAGCCAGCCGTGGATTATATTTACGAAAACGGCGAAACTGCTCTATAGCCTGCTTGACCAGGAAGGTTTGATAATGCATTGCCGTCCGCGGATCGCCGTATTTATCTCCGCCCCAGCATAGTGCGGCGGGGGTCTGACCGGGCTTTATCGGGAATCCGCCGCTGGTGGATGTAAAGGCTCCCACGCACTCGGACAAAGTAAAGGGACGATCTGAGCCGGAAACGTCCGCCTCCGGTTTTCTTAAATTCAGATAATCCAGGAAAGATCCGTAATACCAGCCGGAGTAAAAATGCATATCGTTTATTTCTCCGGCCTTGCACGCGGGCGCTCCCGCCGAAGCCAGAAAGATGCTGCCGGGATTCCAGGCTTGCAAGCGGCGGCACAACCTTTCCAGCCAATCGTAATATGTATCTCTGCCGGCCTGAGTGGTACCGACGTTGCTGGATAAAACCTGAATAACAACTGAGGGGTGGAAAAGAAAATTCCTGAGATATTGGTCTTTATAGGCTTTGACCGCTTCGGAAATATCGTTTGGCGGCGATTCCTTGGTCGCGCCCGGCGGAATCCCGTAACAGCCCTGGATAACCATCATACCCATTTCATCACATACTTCCAGCCAGTTTTTCTGCTCGGAATAATCCTGGGATTGCATACGGATGATATTGATATTACGCAGTTTCAGATCACGGATATAATCTTTGATAAAGTCTTTGCGCTGTCCGATGTTTTCCAATACATTTTCAGCCGGAGGATTCAGGGAGCTACCCCGGAGAAAGACCGGCTTACCGTCAATCATGAACATGCCGTTTTCAGCCTTGAAATCCTTGAATCCAAGACGAAATTCCTTTTCATCCATAACCTTGCCGTCTTTATAAGCTCCAACCTTGAAAGTATAGAGTTGCGGGTTGGCGGGCGTCCACAGCACCGGCTTGAGGCCGTTTATATCATATTCTATTTTACTGGCGGAATTTTTACTGAGGTTAACCGTACCCATATCGCCCATCCAGGCTTCATCGCCCGGCAGTTTACCCACCTGGAGCAACGAACCTCGCACCACCACATTTTCGGCATTGATACTGGAAGCGACGTCCAGATTTACTTTCAGGTTGTTAGCGGAACTTATAAGCTCCACATTTTCCACGGTAACCAGATCGCAACTGATGAATGACGGCATTTCGGTACGTGGATTTTCTTCTTTGGTGGAAAAATAAAGATTATCGTATCTGACCAGATTTTTCTTCTTCGCATTTGTCATACGGTTACCTATACCAAACACGCTCAAGCGGGAAAAATCGACTAGCCCAAGGTCAAAAATCAATTCCGATGCAGAAACCTCTTTGCCCTCTTCAAGCAAGTCAAAGACCTTGACGTTGAGGATGCCTTTACCGTTATGCGGACGGTAATGCCCTTTTACTCTAAGAATATACGGCTTTAGCACCTCGCCCCCGGATGGGGCCTGAGAAAGTCCTTTCCCAGTGGGGGAAATTACGTCGGCAGAATTTTTATCGGTGGCGGAAATTGAGCCGATGAAGTTGTTGAACTTATCTCCGGCGGGAGCCATCAGGCCGCGCAAGCAACCATCGTCAATATTCTTCCCCACTGTCATCAGATCGAAAGAGAAGAAGAAAGGCGAATTCTTATCCGGCGGGCTTTTCAGAGCTTTAACGAAACGCGATACTCGTCCGTTTTTCTTTACATCCATCCAGCCCTGCTCATTCCATGAAAACGTCGCTCTGTCTCCAAGCGTAAGCCAGCCGTTTCTGGCCGGACTGCGCTCGAAATCCTCGAAGAGCGTTTCCGCACCGGTGTTCATCCCCAACAGCAGTATCAGCAGTTTAAGGCAGGTTTTGATATTGGTCAAATATTTGATAAATGCCGTCATTTTATTAAAATACATTTCATTCCTTGTTGAAGTTTTATATAAAAATATCTGGCGCACTTACGCGTCTCTTCAGCTTAAAGCCCGATTTCAACTTATATTATAAGTCAAAAAATGTGTGAATGCAAAAAAAACTTGAGCGTGTAAAATAAAAATTTACACGATCAAAACATATTGGAAAAGTCTAAGGCATAGCTATGTGAAAAATATTATGTCAGGAACTTTTTGAATAATACAAACATTGTTGTTATTGGGCGATCAACAGGTAGCCAATATCAAATTTATAGCCATTGCTGTTTGTGTGACGTTCTGGTAGAATCGTCAATTTCAAGGTGTGCTCTCCCGGGGGTAATTGTTCATTTATAACGGAAATGATGGTAT
The DNA here is from genome assembly GCA_016936495.1 of Victivallales bacterium. Taxonomy (GTDB): domain Bacteria; phylum Verrucomicrobiota; class Lentisphaeria; order Victivallales; family SZUA-371; genus JAFGXT01. The sequence goes on along the minus strand of JAFGXT010000216.1, from coordinate 1,279 downwards.
GCCCGCCAGCCCAAACGGTATTTTCGGCTTTGGTAAAATAGCCTTCTATAACAACAGGCTCTTTGCCATCTATGGACACGCTGGCTCTGCCAAAATCACCGCTGTATTGCTGTGAACCGATAGCCAAATAGGTTCCAGAAAAACGCACTTCCAGCCAGGCTCCCGGCTGATCGGTCTGCCAACCTGTATAACCGGCTTTATGAGGCCCCTGATTCCAGCCTGACTGAGCAATCAAATCCATGCTTGCCGCGTCAATGATTCTAGCATTTTCATATTTTGCGGCGCCGGGGAACTGATAGTCCGGTAATGGGAGTGATTCAGTTTGTTCGTCGGCTGCGGCAATATCCTCTGTGAGTCTGGATAGCATGTCGGCAATCATTTCATGTCCAAGATCATTCGGATGAACTGTGTCCGGGGATATGTCTTCCCATGTCCAAGAGCCTTGTTTGATTTCAGGATAGACCGCGTCGCGATATGAGATCATAGGCAATTGATAATGCAAGCCCACCGGTTCCTGGAGGTGTTGCTTGTTTTCTCCTGAGTGATTCATTGTGAAAATAAGAATGACCGCAACATCCGGACTTAATGTCAGGCATTTGCGTATCAGTGCTTCATAGGCAGCTTGTGTATCAGGGTTGGTCGTATCATTCACCGCATATTCGATTGTTATGAGATCCGGCTGATGCACCAGCAAGTCTTTCTCAACGCGAAAAGCGCCGAACAAGCTGTTCGACGCGCCAATGCCGGCATTGACGACATCAACTGTCGCGCTGTAGCGTGTTCTCAACCATGACGCGAATCTTTCCACATAGCGGTATTCGGGGCTGGAAGCGGCAGAACCTTGTGTGATCGAACCGCCAATCGCACCGTAAACGATTTTTTCTCCGGCTTGAAGTTTTTTGAATAATTTCTTCATTCTGGTCACATTGCCCAGGTTGACTCTTCCACGCTGGTATAAATTACTTGTCATCGTAATCTTATTCATTCACATAACCTTCAGTTATATCATTTTTTATGATTTGTTTTAATAAATACAACAAGCACAAACGTAAACGAAGAAAAATATCATGCACCAGAATCCCCATTCATTTGTCATGCGTTATCTTATGGAGTTTCCCTGTATCGAGAGAATTCCAACACTTTGAAGACCGCTGTCAGATAAAAAATCATATGTAAGTTTGGTAGCCGGGGTAAAATACAATAATGAGTAGATCTGACCCCGGTCTTGCCTTATACGCGGAATTCTTCCCATTCAGGTTCGTTATTGAATATCCAATGG